>NZ_RQFG01000005.1:1218234-1522793 GCF_004769235.1 Leptospira kanakyensis
TTTAAGATGTTAAACACATCGAAGGGTCCTTCTGTTTGGGCGCCGCGTGCACAAGCTGAGAAAAAACAATACCAACTCATGATCAAACACCAGTTGGAAAAATTACAAACACTCTCGATCCGACAAGACACAGTTGAGGATTTGATTGTGGAAGGAAACCAAGTGACTGGTGTCATCACAGGTCGTGGTTTCACTTTTTATACAAATCATGTGATCCTAACTACAGGAACTTTTCTCTCGAGTGTGATTCATATTGGAACTTACCAAAAAGAATCAGGTCGGATTGGGGAACCTACAACCAAAGGTCTATCCCACACTCTCGCTCGTTTTGAATTGCGACTCGGAAGATTAAAGACGGGAACTCCGGCTCGTGTTCATAAAAATTCTATCAACTTTGATGGACTCGATGTGCAAGATGGTGATGAGAACCCGCGCCCCTTTTCTTTTTCAACTAGTAAGATCGATCGAAAACAAATTCCTTGTTACATCACTTACACAAATGACACCACTCATGAACTCATCAAACAAAACTTAGAATACTCACCGATGTATTCCGGTCAGATCAAAAGTATTGGCCCAAGGTATTGCCCTTCAATTGAAGATAAGGTGGTTCGGTTTGCAGAAAGAGACCGTCACCAAATCTTTATCGAACCGGAAGGATATGAAACCAACGAGATGTATCTCAACGGTGTTTCCACAAGTTTGCCTGAGGAAGTGCAATGGAAGTTTCTTCGAAGCATCAAAGGTTTGGAAGAAGTGGAGCTCATGCGCCCGGGTTACGCCATCGAATATGATTTTGTAGATCCAACAGAACTAAACCCAACTCTCGAAACCAAAAAAGTAAAAGGCCTGTATCATGCAGGTCAAATCAACGGAACCACTGGGTATGAAGAAGCCGCAGCCCAAGGACTTGTGGCTGCTTATAATGTGATTCGTTCTGTAAGAAAAGAAGAACCAATTCTTTTCAAACGAAGTGAATCTTACATTGGAGTTCTTGTGGATGATTTGGTTTACAAAGGTGTGGAAGATCCATACCGAATGTTCACAAGTCGTGCCGAGTATCGATTGCTTTTACGCCAAGACAATGCCGACCAAAGACTCATGCAGTACGGATATGAGATGGGACTTGTAGACGAGTCTCTCTATACAGATATGAAAGATCGTTACGCTCGGATCGATAAAATCAAAACCCAGATGTTTGTAACGTCGATGAAGCCAACAGAAGAACTCACAAAAGTTTTGGAAGAAAAGAAAATTGAGAATTATAAATTCGGTCACACAGTAGCTTCGTTTTTAAAACGATCTGATATCAAAATCGAAGACATCGAAACTTTTGTTCCTGAACTTCAAAACCTAAATGAAGATGAGAAAGCAGTTTTGGAAATGGAAGTCAAATACGAAGGTTATCTGAAACGAGAGTTGGAGACCATCGAATACCGTAAGAAGTTTTTGAACTTTCAGATCCCGAATGATTTTGATTACGCAAGTGTGAAAGGTTTGAAGACAGAAGCAGTCGTGAAATTAGAAAAACACCGACCGATGAATTTAGAAAATGCTCTTCATATCTCTGGAGTGGATCCCTCTGATGTGGATCTTCTCCTCTATCATTTGGTGGACAGACGATAACACAAAGACAAACGAACAACCTTCCCTAAAATCAAAAAGCCAAGAGGGATATTCCTTCTTGGCTTTCTTTATTTATGATTTTCTTAGAATCGATCTTCCCAATTTAAAAACCTTTTGAGTTGTATTGCAGAATCTCAAAGGCAGATTTTGAAAGACTAATGATTAGAACTTTTAACTATCTGAAATCAAACTTTGAATTCAGATAAACCTTTTGCTCTTTCTCTTTGAGAGTTTTTTTAATATCAACACTCAGCCATTCTATGTTTTCAAATCACCGAATTTGAACCTTTGATTGTTAGAACGATCCCTACAATCTTTTTGAAAATCTATCTATTCGTAAACGAGCACGTGGGTCTTTTCGAGAATCCAGTTGTCCCCTTGTTTCACGTGAAACGAATGTGACTCCAGACTTCCATCCGCTTTGTATTTCAGTTTATGCACACGGCGGTTTTCACCTTGGAAGAATTCTCTCTCCACTAGGTTACCTTTTGCATCAAACTTGAAATGGATTTCACCAAGACCTTTCTTTTTGTCATCAGTCAGATATTGAATTTGAACATTGGGACGTTTGGGATCGATTTGAAATCGGAAAGATTCATTGTCTTTGGTTTCTAAGTTTTTACCTTCAGCGGCAAAAATATTTCCTTCACCATCGCTCTCGATCGAATAAACAATCAGTAGTCTCCCCTCTCCATCCTTCACATTCATCTTTTTCAAAGCACGACCTTTGAATTGGAAATCTTTTCGTTCGACTAGATGACCACCGTTGTCATAAACTTCTTCGCTCGAAAGTAAACCATCGGTATAACGGAAAGATGTTTTACCATCGCCCTTTCCTTCTTTATCAGAATAAGTTTCGGTGATTAATTTTCCGTCGCTGTTGTATTCGTATTCAGCGACATAAACAACCTGACCCTCGCCGTTACGGACGATCTCTTTGTTCGGAACTTTTTTAATTTTTTTAAATAGGTATGCATCTTTGTGGGACCACTTGCCCGGAGTGTAACCTAAAATAGGAAAGGAAAGGATGATTAAAAAACTAATGATTCGAATCATGGAAAAGAGTTCTCCTACAGGAGACATCGGCGAATTCATTTAAAACGATAATACGATTATGTCAGAAAAAACCATCCAAGAAGAAATCCAAGCCATCATCCCAGATCTGTTCCCCAAGTTGGAGCCAGAGTTTGATTGGGAATTAGTAAAAAACTTTTACGAGTTTTTGAAACGAGACAACGAGAAAGGTGGATTCTTTTCTCGAAATGATTCAGAGAAGATTCTCGAGAGACATATTATCGAATCTCTGATCTATGTTTGGAAACTGAAAGTTACCGGGTATGTTTCACGTGAAACAAATATAGCCGATGTAGGAACGGGGCCAGGTCTTCCCGGCTTCCTTTTTGCCCTTTTGAAAAAAGCACCGCATGTTTTCCTCGTAGATTCTCAAAAACGAAAACTCGCACTTCTCGAAACAGAAATTGAAACAGGAAGTCTTTCTAAAGTCAAAAAACGAGTGGAGTTTATCTACGCACGAACAGAAGAAATTAATTCCAATTTTGATGTAGTCACTTCCAGAGCAATGGTTCCCTATCCCTACATTGCTGAAGTCACAACACGAATGGTAAAACAAAAAGGAATCTTATGTCCCTTCCTTGCACAACCCTACCAGGATTTAGAAAAAGAAACAGAGGTTCTTAGCAACAATGGTTTCTTTATGAAAAAAGAAATTCCCATTCCCGAATTAGAGTTTGTGGGAAAGAGACATATAAAAATACTACAAAAGAATTCCCTTCCCAAAAAGGGATTCCCCCGCGACTGGAAAGAAATCGTTAAGGAGACGAAAAGCAAGAATGGGTAAAATTGTTTCTATCAGTAATCAAAAAGGTGGAGTCGGTAAAACGACAACAGCGATAAACTTGGCATCCAATCTTGTTGATTTGGGAAAGAAGGTTTTGCTCCTTGATATCGATCCGCAAGGAAACTCAGGCTCAGGTCTTGGGTTGGAAGTGCAGTCTTTACAAAAAACAACTTATGAAGTTTTGATTGGAGAACTCTCTGCAAGAGAAGCGGTTCAAAAAACTTTCGTAAACAATTTGGATATCATTCCTTCCAACATCAACCTCTCCGGTTTGGAAGTGGATTTCCTTGGAATGGAAAGAAAGGAATTCAAGCTGAAAGATGCTCTGGCATCTGTGAAAGAATCTTATGATTATATTCTAATCGATTGCCCACCTTCCCTCGGTGTCCTTACTATCAATGCCCTCTGTGCTTCTCAGTCAGTGATGATCACTTTGCAAACAGAATACTTTGCTCTCGAAGGACTCTCACAACTGATGAGAATTATATCTCTCGTGCAGTCGCAATGGAATCCATCACTAGCACTCGAAGGAGTACTTCTCACGATGTACGACAAACGCACTAACTTAGCAAACCAAGTGGCGGAAGATGTTCGCAACTATTTCAAAGAGAAAGTATATGAAACCGTCATTCCAAGAAATGTAAAATTATCAGAAGCACCTTCTTTTGGAAAACCGATCAACTATTATGATCCAGATGGTGTGGGTGCAAAAAGTTATAAAAGTTTAGCGGAAGAAATTGTAGGGAAGGCATAAGGTTATGGCACTCGGCAAAGGTAAAGTTTTAGGAAGAGGACTTGGGAATTTAATTCCTGTAAATGAAAACAACGTTGAGATTTCTAAAGAGGAACAAACGGGCCTAAGAGAAATTAAAGTCACAGAAATTTTACCAAACCCACACCAACCAAGAAAACAATTCTCTGATGCTTCCATCCAAGAGTTATCCAATACCATTACGGAACATGGAGTGATCCAACCCATTGTTGTGCAAAAGAATCCATCGGGTTCAGGATTTCTTTTGGTAGCTGGTGAAAGAAGATTACGCGCATGCAAACTTGCAGGCTTTGCAAAAATCCCTGCGATAGTTCGCGATCTTTCTGAAGCGGATATGATGGAACTTGCCCTCATTGAAAATATCCAAAGAGAAAACCTCAATCCAATGGATGAGGCTTTGGCTTACCAAGCCATTATCGACAAACGGGGGTTAAAGGTAACTGACCTTGCGACTCGTGTGGGAAAAAACAGAGCTACCATTTCTAACTTAATTCGTCTTCTATCTCTTCCTAAATTATTACAAGACTTAGTGAAGGAAGGAAAACTTTCGGAAGGACAGGCCCGCCCTCTTCTCTCTATCCCTGATCCTAAAAAACAATTGGAAGTGGGTCAGAAAGTAATCGCTGAAGGTTGGAATGTTCGAGAGGTAGAAAACTTTGTTTCTAATCTTTTGCACCCAGATAAAAAATCAAAGTCCTCTTCTATGGGTGCTGACAAACGAGATGCGAGTATTGTAAAACTAGAATCCAAACTCAGAAACAAATACAGTTCCAAAGTGGAAGTGGCCCACAATGAAACGAATGGAAAAGGGAAAATTGTTTTTTCTTACGCCAACCTAAATGACATGGAAAGAATTTTAGAGCAGCTCGGTGTGAAATTGTAGTTTCGCTAGTCGCTCATACAATTCACTTTTTCGAATGAGTTCGTCATGGGTTCCGACGGACTCAATCTCCCCTTCTTTAATTACCACTATTTGATCTGATTTCACAACTGTGGAAAGTCTGTGAGCAATCATAATCGTAGTTCTCTCTTTCACTAAAAAATCTAAGGCACGCTGAATCATTTGTTCTGATTCCGAATCGAGAGCAGAAGTGGCTTCATCCAATAATAGAATTCTTGGGTTACGAAGGATAGCCCTTGCAATCGCGATCCTTTGCTTTTGTCCGCCAGAGAGTCTTGTTCCTAAATGTCCTAGGTTGGTATCATACCCATTCGGGAGTTGGTTTAAAAATTCCGTAACATAAGCACTGGCCGCAGCCTTTTCGATTTCTTCAAAACTTGCATTCGGTTTTCCGTAGGCAATGTTCTCTCGCAAAGTTCCACTAAAGAGAATGGGTTGTTGGGGAACAAAGCCGATGAGGGAGCGTAAATCTTTTAAGGTAAGTTCTGTTAGATCCACACCTTCGATAAGAATTTTTCCTGCAGTGGGATCATAGAATCTGAGGATGAGTTCAAAGAGTGTACTCTTTCCACCACCAGAGGGACCAACAAGAGCTGTGGTTTTGTTGGCAGGAATTTCTAAATGAATTCCTCGGATGGCTTTGTGTTCCGGACGAGATGGATACGAAAATTCCAAATGATCCAAATTGATTTTTAATCCCTTCTGTTTAGAAGAGCCGTTGAGAGATATAGATCCATTCCCTTCCGTTGGAAGTAGTACGTCTGCGATTGGTTTTGGAAACTTTGGATCTTTGATTTCAGATTCTGATAAAAGAAGTTCCATCAATCGTTCTGTGGCACCGGCTGCTCTTTGTAAATCACCGAGAACTTCAGAAACGGCGCCGACACTATTGGCTACCATGATCGCATAGAAAGAAAAAGCGATGAGTTCCCCTCCGGTAATTTTTCCTTCGAGTACATCAGTTCCACCAATCCATAACATGACACTGATTCCTGTAAGGATGAAAAGAATGACTGCAGCAATCAGAAGAGCTCTTTGTTTGATGCGGGCCACTGCTACATCGAAGGCTGCTTCAACAGTGTTTGAAAATTTTTCAATGTCTTCTTCTTGGTGGTGGAAGGATTGTAGGATTTTTATATTGAGAAGGGATTCACTGACGTAAGTTCCAATACTTGCAATTTTGTCCTGAGTGGTGCGGGATAAATTCCTTACTTTTTTTCCATAGAACAAAATTGGGAACACAATGAAAGGTACACTGAAGAGAACAATCATCGTGAGTTTTGAATTGGTGATAAAAAGAAAAATAATTCCACCGACAAACATCAAAACATTTCTTAGGGCAATGGATGCGGAAGATCCGATTACCGTTTGGATGAGTGTGGTGTCCGTTGTGATCCGAGATTGGATTTCACCGGGAGAATTCAGTTCAAAAAAACTGGGGTGGATGAAGATGATATGTTTGAACACATCCCTTCGAATGTCTGAGGCGACTCGTTCTCCGATCCAAGAAACTGCGTAATGACGAATGTAAGTTCCAATCGCAAGGAAGATTCCAACTAAAATGATAAAGGCAAGTGAGTAGCCTAATTCTTGT
Organism: Leptospira kanakyensis; assembly: GCF_004769235.1. Classification (NCBI taxonomy): domain Bacteria; kingdom Pseudomonadati; phylum Spirochaetota; class Leptospiria; order Leptospirales; family Leptospiraceae; genus Leptospira; species Leptospira kanakyensis. The sequence continues at coordinate 1,224,986 of NZ_RQFG01000005.1, forward strand.
TTTGATCTGGCTGAAAATCCTGCATCGACCAAATGGCGTAACCCCTGTCCTAGTCCCAAAGTCACTCCGGCAGTAAAAAGGAGAGCCAGTGAGGAAAGGGTCATTTGGAGTCTGTAGGGTTTTAAATAGGAAAAGGTTTTAGAGAGGACACGGAGATTTTTTGACTTAGCGCGGTCTGGAGTATGCAAAGATTTATCCTTTTAGATCAATCAATAGACCCCTAATTTCATCTAATTGTTTCAAAATCACGAAAGCACTGTTGTTGGGAGAAAACATAGTTTTGGCGAGTAGGTCCAATTTTTCATCCACAACCTTTACATAACGTACGTCTTTTTGGTCATTTCGTCCTCTTTGTGGGGCTTGCATGACCTTGTAGTTTTTTTTAAGGATTAGTTCGGCAATTTGTTTGATGTGTTTTTTGTAAGATTCGAGGTTTCTGTGGTTAGGATCTTTGATCAGTTCCTTTTCCAAATCAGGTAAATCTTTCCAAAGTTCATTCAGCTCTCTGGTTTCTTCTTTTCCAGAGGGAACAATGGATTCTAAAATATCTAAAAAACTTTGTTTGGATTCATCAACAGATCCTAAAGCACCTGAGAGTTTTTCTTTGGATCCTTTTTTTGCCTGAGTGGATACCGACTTAGGGTTGTTGTTTTGGATGATCATAAACCCGCCTAATGACGAGTGGGATTAATTGTGCATTTTCCGTGAAACACGACACCTTCTTCTACGATGAGGCGTGGAGTGACAATGTCTCCTTCCAATCGGCAGCTAGAAAGTAATGTAACTCGTTCTGTTGCATAGATGTTTCCGCGGATTTCTCCTCCGGCAACCACCACTCTTGCTTTGATATCTGTATCGACGATTCCGGATTTTCCTATAAGTACCTTTCCGGTAGTTTCGAGGACTCCACGAAATTTTCCATCAATACGAATGAGGCCTGGGAACTTGAATTCGCCAACGAACTCGGCGCCTTCCCCAATGATACTATTAACTAAAAATTCTTCTTCTGTAGATGGATTCGGCATTATTCTTGAATTTGGTTGAGAAACGAAAACGGATTCAACGCTTGGGTACCAACATGTACTTCATAATGAAGATGGTAAATCGGATTTTCTGGTGATTTTCCAACATAACCTAAGATGTCACCCTTGGAGAGTTTTTCATTTTTCTTAACACGAATTCTATCGAGGTTGGAGTAGATTGTTTTCCATCCAAATCGATGTGATAATTTTACGTAGTAACCAGTAGCTGGAGAGTATCCAGTATCAAAAACAATTCCAGGAGCCGTTGCAATGACTTCCGCACCAGGAAAGGATCCAATGTCTAGTCCTCTGTTGAGTTCTTCTTTTCCAGTCACTGGAGAAATGTATTTTCCAAATGGAAATAATACATAACCTTTTGTTGGCCAAATGGATGGAGTGTTACGAATGATACTCTTTCTTTTTTTGATGAGTTTGATGATCTCTTCAGAAAGTTCAGAGGATAATTTTAAATTATGAATGTCTTCTTTGATGCGGAAAGATTCGTCCGTGATGTCTGATTGAGGTGTTCCTTGTAATGCGAGAAATTGTCCTGCTTGCCCACCCATCCCTTTGGAAACTCGAGAAGGATCTCCACCAAGTTTGATATAGAGATTAGAAATTCTTTCGTAATAGTATTGGATGGTTTCGTGAAGAGAGTTAACCTCTTCTTTCATCTTGGAAGATTGTCTGATAAAGTCTTTGTTTGTTAAATTGAGCTCTGTGAGTTGGTGGATGGATCCACTATGAGAAAGAACGTTCACAGCGCTGATCACAAGAAGGATCACCATGATTCCAATGAAGATGGAAATCGCTTTGTAAGAGATAACAAAGTTAATGGTTCTGCGATCGGTGTGAGGAATGACCATAATTGTCAGACGTTCACGACCTTTTTTGTCTAGATCCTCGTAACGTTGGGATAACTTAAGCTTCCATTCCTGGACTTTATACCGTAATCGGTAAAAAATTAGATGTAGTCTTTGTTTTACTTCCACGTTCTTTTTAGACCTTCGACTATTTAAACAAAACTTATCGTACCCACTATATCTTTCGATTGAATTTTCATTTTCATCCAGTGGAAATTACAAATCTTGCTATTTATGGGATATTCAACCATAGACACTCATTGCCACTTAGACATAATTCGGGAACAAGGCCAAGAGATAGAAGAAACACTGGCGAAATCCCGAATGGCTGGAGTAGACCGCATGGTTCAAATTGGGATAGATCTACCGAGTTCTATCGAGGCGGTTCGTATTTCAGAAACTCATTCGAAAGATGATTTAGAAATTTTCTATTCGATTGGTTGTCATCCTACGGAAACTCATGAATTCCCTAATGCAGATCAAATTTTAGATTTAGCAAAATCCCGAATGGACGATCCAAAATTTTCTGCGATCGGTGAGATTGGTGTCGATCTCTATCATGATGCAAGCACACGACTTGCCCAGAATGAAGTGTTACGAAAATTTTTACAATTTTCTTCTGAGTACAAATTACCAGTGGTGATTCATTCTCGGGATGCTTTTGAAGATACATACGAAGCATTGAAAGAATACAAATCAAAAGCCTTTGGTGTGATTCATTGTTTTACTTATGATTATGAAGCAGCCAAACAGTTTGTTGATTTAGGGTATTACGTTTCCTTTTCTGGGATTGTGACTTTTAAGTCAGCAACCGATATTCAAGAAGCAGCACGTAAGATTCCATTGGAAACCATTCTCATTGAAACTGATGCTCCTTTTCTATCACCAATGCCACATCGAGGCAAACGAAATGATTCCTCTCATTTACCATTTGTTCTTGAGAAAATGTTTTCACTCCGAACAGAAACCAATGCAGAAGTAGCAGATCGCATTTATCAAAATTCATTAAAATTCACACAAAGAAAGGCTTATCACCATGCTTGATATCAACCGTATTGTTCAAAACCCTGAAGAGTTACTTTCCACCTTACAAAAACGAGGTGTAACTTCTACAGACATTGAAGCAAAAATTAAATCTATCTCTGAAAAACAAAGAAAGCTAAAACTAGAAGTGGAAGACCTTCGTGCTGAGAGAAATCGAGTTTCTAAAGAAATTGGAATTCAAAAATCACAAGGCAAAGACATCACAGAAATTTCTGCTTCGATGAAAGGTGTTGGTGATCAGATCAAAGCAATTGAAGAAGAACTGACCAAACAGGAAGAATCTTTGCATGATTTGAATTTAGGCCTTCCAAACTTACTGGATCCATCTGTTCCAGAAGGAAAATCAGAAGCAGATAATGTTCTTGTTCGCCAGTGGGGAGAAGTTCCAAAACTTTCCTTTGAGGCAAAAACTCATTTCGATATCGGAGAGGCTTTGGGTATTTTTGACTTTGAACGAGGAGTCAAACTTTCTGGTGCGAGGTTTTATACATACCGTGGGCTTGGTGCCAAATTAGAAAGAGCACTTATGAATTTGATGCTTGATACTCATACTTCTGAAAATGGTTATGAAGAGATGTGGGTTCCGGTTCTTGTGAATGATGAGTCGATGACTGCCACAGGCCAACTTCCAAAGTTTGCCGAGGATTTTTACCGATTGGAAAAAGACGGACTCAATTTGATTCCTACAGCAGAAGTTCCTCTCACCAATTATTACCGGGATGAAATCATTTCAGAAAAAGAATTACCAATTTCTGTATGTGCACACACTTCTTGTTTTCGCAGAGAAGCAGGGTCTTACGGACGAGATACACGTGGTCTTGTTCGGGTACACCAATTCCAAAAAGTCGAACTTGTGAAGTTTGTAGAACCGGAAACTTCGCAAAACGAACACGAAAAGATGCTCCAAGATGCTGAATCTATTTTGCAAAAATTGAAACTTCCCTACCGTGTGATGTTACTTTGTAGTAAGGATATGTCTAGTGCCTCTTCCAAAACCTATGATATTGAAGTTTGGATGCCGGGACTTGGACGTTTTATGGAGATTTCCTCTGTTTCTAACTTCAAAGACTATCAAGCAAGACGGGGAAAAATTCGATACAAGTCAAAGGAAGGAAAAAACCTGCTCGTCCATACTCTGAATGGTTCCGGTCTTGCGATCGGTCGAACACTTGCTGCGGTGATCGAAAATTACCAATCAGCTGATGGAACCTTCCAAATTCCGGATGTATTGAAACAATATATTCGTTAGTAATTTAGGGCAGATGACCGAGGTGTCAAATGCCCTATTCACTTTTATCCAAATTTTTATCTAAATCAAAGTTAAAGACAAAGTTTCCATTCAGAACTCTTTCTCTTCCTCTACTTCAAATTTCAAACTCGGTCAAACTCTCATCTAAGGTTATTTCTAAATCTAGTTTTAAAAGTGAACAAATAGAAATTTTAAAACCAAACTCTCTTTACTCTGTATTGGGAGGGGCGCGGATATATATGCAATGCAGATATTCGACGCCTTTGGGGGAATATACGCTCTACGGAAAAAATGCACAAAATAGCGATTATGCGAATAGCCTATATTCTGATTTCCACAATAATCAGGGAAATATGCGTTATGCGTATATTCGCCTACATTTCCTCAAAGGGAAAGAATGGATCTTGCAATCTTTAAGGAACATTCAATTTTCCAATTTATTCTACATTCTTTCCTTTTCTCTTTTTTTCTCCCTACCGATGCTTGCGCAAGTGCAACCTAGTGAACCAAGCCTCTTAGTGGCTCCTATCCAAGGACCAATCAATACTGAATTCCAAGAGTTTGGGCCAACGATGACTCCTGATGCCAAAACTTTATATTTTTATTCAAAACGTTCTAATCGTGGTTATACGGAAATTTTTAAATCGGAACGAAAAAAAGATGGAACTTGGGATTTTCCAGAAGAAGTAGATGTTTTGAATTCTCCCTTTGACGACCAAAGTCCATTTATATCTCGTGATGGAAAAACACTTTTGTTATCATCAAATCGTGATGGTTCCGTAGAAGTGATGTTACCTGATGGAAAGGTGGGCATTTCCAGAGATTTGTATGTTTCCAATTGGGATGGAAAAAGTTGGAGCCAACCTGTGGCATTGCCCGCTCCGATCAACACAGAAGAAATCGAAGAAAATCCCCATTTACTCGGTGATACTTTACTCTTTACAAGATATCCATTTGGGAAACCAAATTTGGCAAAAGTATATTTTAGCCAATACAAAGGAGAGAAATGGTCTACCCCAAAACCTCTTCCTTCACCCATTAATGATAATTATGCAACCATTGCAGCCGCATTTAATGATGATGGAAGTCTATTGTTTTTTTCATCGAACCGTCCTGGTGGTTACGGTGGGTTTGATTTATACATGGCGAAAATTGATGGAGATTCGTTTAAAGATATCGAGAATTTAGGTGCACCTATCAATTCGAGTGAAGATGAAGCATACATTGTATTCCAGCAGATAAAAAAAACATTTTTGTTTTGTAGGCGAGTGGAAGGAAGATCGTTTGACCTTTTTAGCGCATCCGTTCCTAAACAAGAAAATCTAGTACAAAAGAAACTAGAAGAAACCAAAAAAATATCATTGGACTCTGTGTATTTTGAAAGGGCCTCCTCAATTTTAAAACCAGAGTCATCCATTCCTTTGGATGCCATCGTTGATTACTTACATGAAAACGCTGATAAAAAGATGAAAATTATCGGCCATACAGATTTAACCGGTACGTTTGAGGACAATATGGTTCTTTCAAAGGAAAGAGCAGAGTCCGTAAAACAGTATTTAGTCTCTAAAGGAGTGGATCCGAAACGACTCGCAACCGACGGAAAAGGACCGACACAACCTGTAGTGCAAGCGACAGATGAGGCCTCCTCTAAAAAAAATCGCCGAACTGAATTTGTCCTGATTGATCCTTAATTTTTCCTTGCCGTTTCTATTTCCAAAGAAAAGGTAATGGGGATGTTGCTTCTTCTTTGGATTCGAAATTTTGGATTTGTTTTCATTATTGGCGTTTTCTTCTCATTCTCTATTTCCGCAGAGCCGAGTCTGGTTTTAGAAAAAATTAAAAAAACTAAAACACTTACGGTTTCCGTAAATGAATTTTATGATCCATTTTATATTGAAAATCCCAATCCGAATTTTCCTGGGCTTGATGTAGAGTTAGCACAAGAGTATGCAAAATTTTTAGATGTAGATTTAAAAATCATTCCATTACGCACCTTTGACCAACATGCAAGGATGTTAGAAAAAGGTGATACACAAATTGCCATGGCGGGAATTTCATCCTCAATCAATCGATTTAGAGATGTCTACTTTACTGATCCCTATTTAATTTCGACACCGGCTGCTTTGGTGAACAGGACAGCTCTTCCACCGGAACCCGAGGGACAAATTGTAACCGTTCAATTATTTCGTAATTTAAATGACCTAACAAACATTACGGGAATTTCCTATTCTGTACTCGCAAATAGTTCTAACCATCAGTTCTTAAGGGATGTTTTTCCGAAGGCACAGACCTTTTCTTATTTCACCAATGAGGCTGCATTAAACGAACTAAAGAAAAACAATGTAAACGCATTTGTTGCCGATTCTTTTTACATTCAGGCACTTTTACAAAAAGACTCTTCACTGCGAGCCAACTATTTACCAATTTTGGGAGTTGTGCAGGAAGACCATATCAGCATGGCCACTGCAAAACGAGATGTAGAATTTCTTTATAATTTAAATTTCTTTATCAAAGAATTGAAACGTACAGGAAAAATCCAAGGTTTGATTAACAAATATTTTAAATCCAACCAATGGGTGAAAAAAGAATAAACTGAAATGTCATTACGAAATTTATTTTTCATTTGTTTTGTTTTTCTTTTGATTCCTTCTCATCTTTTGTTTGCTCAAGAAGAAGAATCACAAAGAACCTTTATGAATTTTAATGGTTCCTTTAGGGTTCGTGCCACAAACGTTGGGCGTGATGTTTTATTAGAAAGAAAAACACCTGTTACACCAATCAACAATTTAGAAAAAGAAAATACGGAACGCCAACAAACAGAACAACAAACAATACAATCGGATTTAGAAAGAAGGCAACAAGGATTACCAAGCCAAATCACTCGTAGAAAGGAAGACGTAAGTTATTACGATTCACGGTTTCTTTACAATATGAGTTTTTCCGCAAACAAGTACGTGGAAGGAGTTTGGGGGATGCAAGTTGGTGATATTCCTTTTGGTGGAAAAGGGTTAAGAGCTACGGGTCCAGATGGTTTTGATCCGGGACTCGTTGGTCCAGGTTCTGGTGGAGAAAGAGGTCGGACAGCAGCAGTCAACGTCCAGACAAACTTTTTATACTTAAACTTTCGAATTCCTGAATCGGGACTATTTATCAAAGTTGGCCAACAACTTTTTAGTTCTGCGCAGGGACGTGTTTTATTTTCTACAGGAACTGGTGTCAGTATTCTTAAAAACTTTCAATTTTTACGACTCTCATTGGAAGGTGGAATTTTACGAGCACGCGACCAAAGTTTTATGGATGTGGATAAAAATGGATTCGCAGATAAAAATTACCAAAGTTCTAATATCTATTACAATCGATTGAAATTTGAATACTTTCGAAACATTCGCAATGAAGTATATGCCTATTTTTTGGATGATAATGATAAATCGGATAATGAAACAGCAAGACTGGCTTGGTATGGTCTTCATAATGAATTTAACTTTCAAAAATTTTCATTCATTGTTCATGGAATTTTAAATACAGGAACTGTAAAAAAATTACGCGCGGTAACAGATACGAGTGATGTTACTATTTACAATACTACGCAAAGGCATTTCATCAAAGGGGGTATGTATGATTTTCAATTTACTTACCGATGGAGTGAATCACTTAACTTTAATTTGATCGCTCTTGGAACAACAGGAAGACCTGGTTACGATGAAAAAGGTCATGAAGCTAATTTAAAAGGAAATGGATACAGGACTTTAGCTCCTGGATTTTCCATTTCCAACATTGCAACGGACTTTACAGGTGGTTATGTCTTATTCAATGGATCTAGTTTTTCTGGTTTAAACGAATATGGCTTTTACTCCAACATCATTGCCTTTGGTCCATACCAATTTACCTTAGGTTACTATCAGTTGTGGGCCACTAAATCACCAGAGATTCGGATCAATCGTGAATTTAGTGAACTCAATGGATACAGAACATCCACTTATATGGGGATGGAATATAATTTTAACGTTCGTTATAACGTAACATCAGATTTCCAAATCATCTTTCGGTCTGGTTACTTCGTAGCTGGGGATGCTCTTTTTGTATTGTTAGATTCAAAATATGGACGAGTATTACGGGAAGCGTTCATTGTGTTTGAACATCGTTTTTAAAACAATAAATATTGTTTTGATTCGCTTTCTACGATCCGTAGTATAAATCCAAAGAGGTAAAAATTGATGAATAGGCTAATTCAACGGATTTTGGTTTTTTCTTTTTTGGTGAATTGTTATGCGTTCGATTCTTTTGAGAGTCATGATGAAAAGGAAAAGAAAAAATCGGATAAAAAATTTGAATCTATTTGTATATCTATGATGGCTCTATATTTTTCCACATGTTCGGATTCAAACAAACCGCGGAACCTCTGTTCTGATATGTATTTACAATGTCTTTATGCTTGCACGCCGCAAACCTCACTCCCTGGATGTGGATTTTAATTGAATACACGACAGTTTCGTATTCGAATTTTGGTCTCATTGTAAATTTAAAATTAATGAATAAACAAAAAATTAAGACAAGATTCGCATAATTTCGATTAAAGAGTCAATCTAGACTTAATTGCTTTGCCTAACGTGTATTGGTCTGAATATTCCAATGTTCCACCAATGGTAATTCCATGGGCAATTCTTGTGATTTTGATTTCCATCGGTTTGATGACTGTGGAAAGATAAGATGCAGTGGCATCCCCTTCTAGTGTCGGGTTTGTGGCAATCAGAACTTCTTTGATTTCTCCGTCTTCCAATCTTTTTAAAAGTTGACGAATTCTTAATTGGTCAGGTCCAATCCCATCCAAAGGAGAAATGGCTCCATTGAGTACATGGTATTTACCAACATATTCCTTTGTATTTTCGATGAAGAAAATGTCTTCTGGTTGTTCCACAACACATAGTATCCCTGTTTCTCTGCTGTCTGACAAACATATAGAACATACCGCATCTTCTGTCAGTCCGCCGCATTCATCGCAAAATCGTAGTTTGACTTTTGCTTCTTCGATATTGGACAACCAAGTTTGAAAGGTAGAGGGATCCATTCTTAAAATATGAAATCCAATTCTTGTCGCACTTTTTTTCCCAATTCCAGGAAGGCTTGAAAAGGATTGGATTAGTTTTTGAAATTGTGGATCAGACAGGTGGGAACCCTCCATCCTTTTGGAGTTGGTTGAACACTCCTTCAAAATCACTAGGATTGAAACCCAGGACATTTTTCATTTCATGAGCCATGGTTTCTTTGGCTTTTCTTTGTACTTCGTTTGTTGCAGAAAGAATCAAATCTTCTAACATTTTTTTATCGTCTGCATTGAACATAATGGGATTGATGTTGAGATTCGTAAGAATTCCATCAGCTGTTGCCGTTACTTCTACCATTCCCGCTCCTGCTGAGGCAGTGACTCGAATCTGAGCGAGTCGTTTAGCGAGTTCCTCTTGTTTTTCTTTGATGTTTCCGAGTTGCGAGAAAGCTTCCCGCATTTGTTTCATTTGATCAAAAATTCCCATAGTACCTTTTGGACTTATAAATTTTTAAATTGGTTGGGGTCAACTTCCATACCGGAGAATTTTTCTTTCAAAAGTTTCTCCATATCTTCTGGGCTGGATGGTGTCGCAGCTGCTGGTTTCGGCGGATTTGGTTTTGGCTGCGAATGTTGTTTTATTTCTGGTTCCCGATTCTCTACTTGTTTTTCCGAATTTGTTTGTGTTGGTTGCGTGTTCGTTACAGTATCTTGTTTTTGTGTAACAGTAGTAGTCGCTGCGGGAACCGTTTTTTTGGGAGTCTCTAAATTGTCTGGAATATGAGAAATGTCACCTTGAACCAGTTTGGTGAGCTCAGTTATTTTTGCTAATAATCCTGAAACACTTGGTTTTTCTCGATCCAAAATCAATTTTCGAAATTGAATTTCTAAATAAACTTTCATCTCGTAGGAACTTCGTAGTTTCATTAGATTCAATTTTTCATGTACGGAAAAAATACGTTCCGCAAGTAAAACTAAAACTTCACGGTCGAGTTCTCTATAGTTTTGTTTTAATTTTTGTAAGTCCTCTTGTGGGATGTTAATTGATTCTCTATCCGCTAAATTGTCTTTAATTAGTAATAGAGAATTCAAAAATTCGATAAAGTCCCAAACAAACTTACCAAGATCAATTCCTGCTTGGAAAAGATTTTCGAGAGTTTCAAAAATTTGTGCGCTTTGGGAAGAATCTAATAATTGGTTTAAAAAATCAGTAAAGGTATCAATTCCATGATACCCAATCATCTTTCTTAGTTTGACGCCTGTTAGATTTCCATCGGTGAAAATAACAGCTTGTTCCATAAAGGAAAGTGTATCCCGAACGGAGCCGTCACCCTTTTTCGCAATCCAGAACAAACCTTCGGAATCATATTTCAAACTTTCTTTTTCACAAAGAGTTTCGATGTAGTTTTGCAAAACAGTCACGGGGACTTTTCTAAAATGAAAGTCTTGGCAACGAGATAGAATTGTCTCAGGAATTTTATGATACTCGGTGGTTGCTAAAATAAATACAACATGGGCTGGTGGTTCTTCTAAGGTTTTGAGGAGAGCATTAAAAGCAGCTCCACTCAGCATATGCACCTCATCCAAAATATAAACGCGGTACTTTCCACCCATTGCATTGAATTTTACATTTTCGCGTAATTCTCGGATATTATCCACACCACTGTTGGAAGCGGCATCGATTTCAAATACATCATTCGAATTTCCTTTTGTGATTTCTAAACAAGAAGTACATTCGTTACAAGGCTCAACTCCATCTGGGCGTTCACAGTTGAGGCGTTTGGCCAAAATTCTTGCGATGGTTGTTTTACCAACACCACGAGGGCCAATGAAAATATAAGCGTGGCCAATTTTTTTTGATTTGAATGCATTCTGTAAAGAACCAACAGCAAGGTCTTGGTAAATCACATCGCGAAAGAATTGGGGTCTGTATTTTCGAAAGAGTACTTGGTGGTTTTCGCTCATGGAAGTCCGTGTTTCAAAAGATATGAAAAGAAAATTTGTGAATCACTTTGATCCTGTAAGTTCGTATGTTGGAGGCAATGAAATATTTATGAGGTTTATGGATATTTTCTTCTGAAATGGGGGAAACAGATTTGAAAAAGGTAACGTAAGGGCCGGGAGAGATTTTCCGTTAGTTCAATTCAGAGTGGAATTCGAACTTAAGATGGAAGGAAATCGGTGTAGAACCTGGCGGAGAGACCGGGATTCGAACCCGGGGTGCTTTTGGCACACATGCTTTCCAAGCATGCACAATAGACCACTCTGACATCTCTCCAATGGTTTCTACTGGCTTCCATAAAATGAAACGGTCAAAAGAATTCTACCTTTTCTCTTTGAAAAAACTCAGAAATTCAAATTTTATGTGGGATCTTGGGATGAGGGTACACTTGGGAAAGTGATTCAATAAATAAATAGATTCGGTTGTGTAGGAGGATATGCCTTCCCCTGGTTTTGCCGGAACAAAATAAACCACTTCTGGAATTTTCACCCGTACAATGGCACCGGAACAAAGTAAACATGGTTCGAGTGCTGTAATCAAAATATGATCGGTAAGATATCGACCTTCCGTTTTCGAAAGGGCATCTTCCATTGCTAAAATTTCGCTATGTTTTGTAGGATTTAATGTTTGTTCGACGGAATTAAATGCGGAGGAAACTAGTTTTCCATCTCGAGTGATGATTTCTGAATAAGAGGGAATTTCTTCGGGATGATTAGAAAGGGCTTCTGTATAGCGCTTTAGAAACGAGTCGAATGCTTCCACGCGCGCCCAAGAGGATTTGAACCTCTAACCTTCTGATCCGTAGTCAGATACTCTATCCAGTTGAGCTATGGGCGCAATGAATGCTTGAAGCATTTTTACCCACTCCAAAAGAACGGGTATCTCTATGCTTTTTTTTAAGCGGATGGAGTAAATCAAAAATCCAGAAATTCCTAGATAAAGTAGTACAGAAAGTAAGTGGATGGTAGCTGCTAAATAAAGCCCAACAAAGGGTAGAACGGAGACTACTTGTGCAAAGAGAAGGATGATTAAGAACAAACAAGTATTAATTGCAGAATACAAACAAACTGTCACAAATGCAGGAACACTTCGTTTCCAAGTAAAAACAGGAACCCAAGAAAAATACAAAGGTAAAACAGCAAAAATTTTTGCAGCTTCCTCAGTGAGTAAGTAAGCCTTGAGTTTTTGGATTTTTTCTTTGATTTGGGCGGTATTCATGGCGGTAACAACGGAGACGCAGGGATTCGAACCCTGGGTACGATTGCTCGTACGACGGTTTAGCAAACCGCTCCTTTCGGCCACTCAGGCACGTCTCCAGCGACTCGGAGAAGGTAGGATTCGAACCCACGGTGGGATTACCACGACGGTTTTCAAGACCGCTGCTTTAGACCACTCAGCCACTTCTCCAAGAGTACCTATCCGTTATGTTAAATGCGAGTGCAGTGTCAAATGAATATTCAATGAATGGTTCTAGAGAATGGAAAAGTTGCGAATAAAACTAGAAAAGTGGGTGAATGGTGGTTTCTGTATCGCGCACCATGAGGGCCACGCTGTCTTTGTTGAGGGTGGAATCCCCGGAGAATTAGTAGACATAAGTCTTTATAAAACCGGTAAGAAAGAATGGTTTGGATCTGTTTCCGATGTCATTGAACCAGCAGAAAAGAGGATTCCTTCGGATTGTTCGGTTTTTATGGAATGTGGTGGTTGCAGTTACCGGCATATCTCCTATCAGGATGAGATCAAAATTAAAACATCACTACTCGAAGCTATGTTCCCTGAATGGAAAGGGAAAGTGGAACTGGTCACCGGCCCAGAAAACGAATACAGAAACAATGTGCAATGGCAATCCAACGGAAAAGAAATTGGATATTTCGCAAAAAATAGCCATCGAATCGTGAACGAATCTCAATCAGTATGTAAAACTGTCGATAAACGTTTGTTATGGGGTATGGTTCCCGCTGGCCTTCAAAAGTCAGTTTCTAAAAATAAATCGATCCAACTTCGTCTTTCCTCAAAATCAGTTGTGAATTACGAAAGAGACCAAACGGAAATTAGTGTTTTTAATACAAAACTAAAAGTTCCGGAAAGGGGATTTTTTCAAATCAATAGATTTCTTTTAGAACCTTGGCTTGAAAGAATAAAAAATCTGTTACCGGACTCAGCCAATATTTTGGAACTATTCTGCGGTTGTGGAACGATTGGAATATCTATACGAGAAAAAATTGCATCTTTGTATGGAATCGAATCACACGAAAAAAGCATTCGGTATGCAAAAGAAAATGCAAAGACCAACAATGCACTCCAGTTCGAATATGAAGTCAGTGATTTATACCAAAAACACTTACCAAAACATACTTCCAAGTTTCCGATTTGGATTGTGAATCCACCGAGGGCCGGACTCACAGAGGGAATCATTGAATCGGCTTCTATGTTTTCACCAAAACAAATTGTTTATTCTAGCTGCAATCCGAGTACTTTGAAAAGGGATATTACAAGATTAGAAAAGATAGGATATAGATTAAATTATATAGGTTTGTTTGATTTTTTTCCAAGAACCCAACACTATGAAGTCCTCGTGAGTTTAAAAAAATAAAAAATTACACAACTCACAAATAAAAATTTGTGAGTTGGTTCTCTACCTAAATGTAGGTTATTTTTCTTTTGTTGTGATTTTAAAAGGAAGGTAAGCGGGACAGAATCCGATCGCAGAGGTTGCAATCATCACAAGACCAATCACAAATAAAACAATTGCTGTTGTTCCTTCTACAACTCCACCTAAATACAAACCACCTAATACCAATCCAACGACCACACGAATGATTCGGTCATAAAGACCCATATTTTGAAACATATCCATTCTCCTTAAAGTAGATTGGACGAAAAATTTCCTTTGGATTTTTTATTTATTTTTTTCTAACCATTCTAAAATCAGCTTAGTTACTTCTTCTCTTTTTTCCCAATGGAGAAAATGTCCTGCATGATCAAATCCAATTTTTCGAAACCCACAAGGAAAATCTTTTTCATCTAATAGATGTTCAAATAAGTTTTTATGAAAACAACCGTCGTTTAACCCATAAAGAATCTGAGTGGGGACAGTGATTTTTGAATCTAAGATTCCAAGTATACTCTCTCGTCCTGATTCTGTAAATAAGTCGTTTAAATTGCGATAATAAGCAAGGGCCGAAGATAAAATTCCTGGATTCTGAAAATTAGCTTTAATCTCTGCTAAATGGTCTTGGTTTGGTGAATATCCTGGTGACCAATCTTTCCACAAATAATCAACCAAAGCAAATCCATTCGAACGAATGGTGAGTTCTGCTAAAAAAGGAATTTGGAATAAAACCACATACCAAGATTGGATGGTTTGTTGGGGTGCCCAAAAAAAAGAATCTTGGTAAGTTCGAAGTAACGGAACTCCCAAACTTGTGATGGATTTGATTCGGTTGGGATAATACATTCCGGCCGCAAAGGCAATGACAGAACCCCAGTTATGGCCAACAAGATGTACGGAGTTCCAACGACGGTCATCCATCCAACCTAAAATATCATCCACAAGATCCACTACATGTAATTTATGAGCATGAGAGATGGTTGAAGGTTCATATCCACGCATAACAGGTGCAATGCATTGAAATCCTTTTTTACCTATGGTTTCCATCATTGGGGCAAAGGTTTTGTGATTATCGGGAAAGCCGTGAAGGAAAAGGACAGGTTCTCCTGATCCCGTTTCTAAAGTGGTAAATACAGTGGACGAATTTCTAATTTCCGAGTGGTGCATTGTTATTTACCAACTTTTCTTTTTTATAATTAGTTCGAAAGAATTGTAACACAATCTCTCTTGTATCCAAGTCCTTACTTAAGTATCCGTATTGTTTTTCATTTTGGTAATAAAATCCATTCGGCCAAATATGACCACCACCAGGGATTAAATAACCTTCGACCATTTGGTCGGACGAACAATCCGTGAATTTAGTGTATTGGATGTCTCTTTTCCAAAATTTGTTTAGGTGTCTTTTTTGTGATTTTGATTCTTCTTTGCAGGAAAAACTAGAAGTCCAATACTCTAAGGATTCTAAATAAGACATCACATCCCCTGCAGGAATTCTCTGTGCATTGGGACTTGGATCAGAAGGAATGGAAACAGTCCCACCTTTATAAGGTACCACATCATCCGAAGTTCCCATAATGAAACCTATCGATTTTTTTGGAGGAGGGTTACAAATGTCTTTTAAACCTTTGGAAGTGACCGCAGCAATCGAATATCCTGAACTAAATAAATCTTCCGCTTCGCATAACAACCGCTGTGTCATAAAACCACCATTGGAGATACCAACAGCATGGATTCGGTGATAATCAATAGGAATTTCCTTATCGATATAACGAACCATATCCCGAAAGAATTCTATGTCGTTTGTATTTCGTTTATCGGTAAGGGAATGAGGAATTTTTCTACCATCGTTCCATCGATTCGCATACCCGTCAGGATAAACGGCGATAAATCCATATTCTTCGGCTTTTTCTGACATTCGAGACAGGTAAATCATTCCTTCCCCACTGCCACCACCGCCATGAAGGATAAAAATCAAAGGCAGACGATTTTCTTTGATTTGTTTAGGAACATAGTAACGGAATGTACGGATGATTCCATCTGAAGAAATCGATTCCAATCTATGTTCCTTTACAGGAACAATGGAAGGGAGGGATTTACAAAAAAAAGAAAAGGAAATCATAAGAATTAAGGGGATTCGTTTTTTATTGAATGAAATCAAATTCATACAAATAAAGATTCAAAGGATTTGATAGTTTCTATAAACTTAGGATCACTTTCCAGCGGATAGTTTGGATGGAATTCTTTATCGATTGTTGGATCATAAGGACCAGACTTTCCTTCAAAACAAACTGCCGTTTCAGACAAACAAACCAAACTATGCCAAACTCCAGGTTGTAAGTCGATTCCCCGTTTTGGTCCGTTCCCGGAAAGTTTATGAGCTTCTTTTACTTCCCCGTTCTCATGGAAAATTAAAAATCCGATTTCACCTTCGAGGATGACGAAGGTTTCCGGTTTTGGATCCGACAAATGTCTGTGAGGTGGAATGTATGTATTTTTAGAAAGAACGTTGAGGAACCTTTGGTACACTTCCTTTTGTTCATGGAAGTTGTGATTGGTACGTTTTCTGTCTGCGTTTTTGGCTTTTGTGACGAGGTTTCCGATTAAGTCGGAATCAATGAGTTGTATTTCCTGCAAGTTGACCTTCCAATTCCTGCTCGATGAAGGCTAACATATCCGGAACACAAGCCGTACAAGTATCAGCCGCTCCCATCTCGCGGGCGACTTCTAGTATAGGGCGATTCGTATCTTTGACAACATTTAAGATAGATTCAAAGAAAACTTCTGCACAGTGACACTTGATCATGGTTCTGAGAATCAGTCTCTAGGTAACCAAACGGTACGACAAGAATTTTTTTTAGAGTCATTTTAGCAAATTTCAAAGAAATTCTGAAAACTTGGATCCGGTTTCCTACGTTTTTGGATTTAGGAGTGGTTTGTAGGTTTGGTTTAGGTTTTGGATGGCCGATTTCCACTGGAAGCGAATCGCATTTTTTCCTCCTAAAACCTTTAAAGCACCGAGTCTTTTCGAATCTTTCAATAGAGAGAGTAGTTTGTTTTGGAAGGAAAGGGAATCTTTTGGATCAAATGCTTCATACCCACTGCCTAAAACTTCAGGTAGAACGCTCGTGTTAGAAGAAAAAACAGGCGTGCCTACACTCTGGGCTTCCAAAACAGGAAATCCAAATCCTTCAAACAAGGAAGGATAGAGAAATACTTTTGCACTTTGGTAAGCGAGAGGGAGTTCTGCATAAGGCAGATGAGATAAAAAATAAATTTTACCCGGATGTTTTCTTTGGATTTCTAAAAACTCATCGGGGATCTCTTCTCTAAGACCACCCACAACTAACGGTAAGGAAAGTTTCTTTTTTTCCCAAAGTGTTTCTAAATTGGATAATAAAAAAGGGAAATTCTTATGTGTTTTTCCAATCCCCACAGTGAACAAATAGGATTTGGGAAGATTGTGTTTTTTAATAAATTGAGAAACTTTTGCTAACGGTTGTTTTGAAAAGTTTTCTAAATCGATTCCATTGTAGATGACGGAAATTTTATCTTTTGGATACCCAAAACTTTCTACCAAATCCTGTTTGGTGTATTCCGAAACCGTAATGATTTTACGAGCAAACCATTTGATCCAGCGAAAGACAATTTGCATATACACTCGTTTGACGATTGAACTATGTGCCGCCTTAAAATGATAAGGAATGAGATCGTGAATGGTAACGATACATTTCTGAATGTAAGGGAAAGGTATGTTGAAGTGAGGGATGTCCAACAGATCCATTTCCGCCATCCGGCGATGCCCCAAAAATTCTTTAGGGGAATAGATGCTAGTTTTGTATTCGATGATCTCTGCCTGCTTCGGAAGGTCGTATTTTTTTAAAACTGCGGGATCACCAAAAATAAATAAATCGGCAAGCTGATGGGAAATGGGCCAAAACTTCAAAATATGTTGGATCCGAATCCCAATCCCAGAATTTTCGATCATCCGTGCATCGTATCCAATTTTAAGCCGCATTCGTATTTGATTATGTCCTTTAGAATTAAATTAAAAAAAGGAAATGTATCTTTTCCTTAGAAGTCAAGTCTAGTCAAATTACTAGTAAATATTCTGCATTCATAATTTGGAAGGCAGGGTCACGACACCAGGAACAGATCTGTCAAAAGGAATCGAATGGAAAACTTAATCGAAGAAATCCTAAAACAAATTGGTGAAGATCCCTCGAGAGAGGGTCTTGTAAAAACGCCCAATCGCGTGAAAAAGGCTTATGACTTTTTGACGAGCGGGTATAAGGCTGATTTGAACCAATTGGTGAATGGAGCTATCTTTGAAGAGAGCACTACTGGTATGGTTTTGGTGCGAGATATCGAAATGTATTCTTTATGCGAACACCACTTACTTCCTTTTTATGGAAGAGCCCATGTGGCATACATTCCCAATAAAAAGATTATTGGAATTAGTAAAATTCCGAGAATAGTCGATGTGTTTGCCCGTCGTCTGCAAGTGCAGGAACGTCTTACGGACCAAATTGCACAAGCCATCCAAGAAACTTTGGATCCTTTAGGTGTAGGTGTTGTCATCAAAGCCAAACATCTATGTATGATGATGCGTGGAGTGGAAAAACAAAACTCAGAACTATTTACATCTAGCCTACTCGGTCTATTTAAAACAGATCCCACCACTCGGAGTGAGTTTTTAGATTTGATCCGAACCGGTTCCCATTAAGTTCAATTTTTAAATTCAAATTTTCTGATTCATGCTGGACTTTTCTAAAAAAAAGTTCAGCATTCTTTCTCTAGAGGGAATCTATGCCGAAAGAAAGAATCGTGGCACCGTCCAAAGACTTCGCTAAATTAGCGAACGTTAGTTTAAAAGAATACAAAACCAAATACAAAGAATCCATTGAAAAACCAGAAAAGTTTTGGGCCGAACAGGCAAAACGCCTAACATGGTTTAAGAAATGGACTAAGGTTCTCAAACACGATTTTGCCAAAGCAAAAGCGGAATGGTTTGTTGGCGGAAAACTCAATGTTTCTTATAATTGTTTGGACAGACATTTAGATTCTCCATTAAAAAACAAAGCGGCTCTCATTTGGGAAGGAGACAACCCAGATGAATCAAAAGTCCTTACTTACCATGACCTCCACCGTGAGGTGAATCACTTTGCAAACGTTCTAAAAAAGTTCCATGTGAAAAAAGGAGACCGGGTTCTCATTTACCTCCCCATGATTCCAGAACTTGCCATTGCAACACTTGCTTGTACTCGCATTGGAGCCGTACATTCCGTTGTCTTTGGTGGATTTTCTCCCGAAGCACTTCTTGGTCGGATTGAAGATTGTAAACCCACACTAGTGATTACGGCCGATGGTGGGTACCGGGGTGGCAAACCAGTAGAACTCAAAAAAAATGTAGATGTTGCCTTAGAAGAAAGTAAATACAAGGTCAAAGATGTAATTGTTGTTAAGCGAACAGGGGATGAAGGGAACTTAAATTGGAAAGAAGGTAGAGACCACTGGTACCACTACCTGATGAAAGAATCCGATGTCAAAAAAGAATGCCCTCCTGTGGTGATGGATTCAGAAGATCCGCTTTTCCTTCTTTATACTTCAGGTTCGACGGGAAAACCTAAAGGGGTCCTCCATACCACTGCTGGATATTTACTCGGTGCCAATCTTACCTTTGCTACCATCTTTGATTATAAGGATACGGATACCTATTGGTGCACAGCAGACATTGGTTGGATTACGGGTCATAGTTATATTCTTTATGGGCCTTTATCCAATGGTGCTACCTCTCTCATGTTTGAAGGGGTTCCTAGTTATCCAGATGCCGGCCGGTTTTGGGATGTGATTGATAAATACAAGGTGACTGTATTTTACACGGCACCTACGGCCATCCGTGCGCTCATGCGAGAAGGCATTGAACCTATCAAAAAGAGATCTTTGGCATCGCTGCGTCTCCTTGGTTCTGTGGGTGAGCCCATCAATCCAGAAGCTTGGGAATGGTATCATACCAATATTGGAAAATCAAAATGCCCGATTGTGGATACTTGGTGGCAGACAGAAACCGGATCCATTATGATCTCCGGTGTTCCTGGTGCCATCCCGCAAAAGCCGGGTTCGGCGAGTTGGCCATTTTATGGAATCCAACCAGTTCTTGTGGATAATGAAGGTGTTGAGATCAAAGGCAAAGGGGAAATTTCAGGAAATCTATGCATCGCAAAACCTTGGCCTTCGATGATGCGCGGTGTGTATGGAGATCCAAAACGATTCTTTGATACTTACTTTTCTCAATTCAAAGGATATTACTTCACGGGTGATGGTGCCAACAAAGACAAAGATGGTTACTTTCGCATCACAGGACGAGTCGACGATGTACTCAATGTTTCCGGACATCGTATTGGTTCTGCGGAAGTGGAAAGTGCCCTCGTTGAACATAAATCAGTTGCCGAAGCAGCGGTGGTTGGATTTCCACATGATATCAAAGGCCAAGGAATTTATGCCTATGTGACAGTGAAACATGGTGTGACAACCAATGATGCTTTGAAGAAAGAACTGATTGCTATGGTCGAAAAGGTAATTGGTAAAATTGCAAGGCCCGAAGTCATCCACTGGGCTCCAGGACTTCCGAAAACCAGGTCAGGCAAAATCATGCGCCGGATTTTAAGAAAAATTGCCAATAACGAATTTGATACTTTGGGAGATATCAGCACTCTCGCTGATCCATCCGTAGTACAGTCGTTAATTGATGATAAGAAAAAATTTCACAGTTAAGATAAGATTTTTGATACACCCATTCTTCTTCCTTCGGCTAAAACTCAAGAGGAAGAAGATGGAGATTTTGAAATCCCAACTTCTACGATGAATTGGGTCTGACCTATTTTAAAGATCCTGTGGGAGGGCAGAAAAAACTCCCATCACCCGCAGGAATTCTGATTCTTCAAATTCTAAATCACGATCCTTTAATTTTTGCCGGTATTCATTTGTTTTTGCTGTATCTCGTTTGGAAAACCAATGAATACAAAATAACAAATACTCTCTATTTTTACGATACGTGGTTTGGTGATTCTCTAATTCGGTAGCCGTGAGTTTGTTTTGGTTTTTAAAATCTTTAACCAAAGAATCGATGGCAAGGGTGTCCCTATCTTTTCCAAGATTCGCATAACTTTGACGAATGAGAAATAAAATTTCTCCTGCATCCGAATCCGGATAAAATTTGAGTAAATTGTAAAATCCCCGGCGAAATAAAGTTAAGGCTTCCAAGTATCTTTGTTTTTCTTGGAGAAACACGCCGTACCTTGTGAAGTATCTGGTTTCATTTAAAAAAACTGTAGATGTCCATTGGTAGGCCTGTTCTAAAAGTTCGGACTGTCTTCCCCTGCGTGCCAAAATTAAGGTTTCGTACATCCCTTCTTCCCGGGGAAAATAAACCAAGTAACGCAAACTCAAATCATCCGCTTCTTTCCATTTTTTGCCTTTGATATTTTTCAGTAGGCTTGTTTGTAAGGCTTCTTTTTCAGAAACAAAAGTTTTGTCTGATTCTAATATTTGAATATAGGATTCGTAATCCGATTCCAAACCAAGTTGTCTAGATAAAATGGCTGCGGTATACAATCTGTACTTTGCATTTGGTTTTTGTTCTAAATACAATTTGGTATAGAACAAAGCCTCTTTTTGTTTTCTTTCTTTTTCGTAAAAATCAGCAATATAAAGAACCAAATCCAATTGGTCTTTTTTCTTTTTGATCGATTCTTCATAGGCATGAATCGCATCAAAGATCTGTCCGAGCTTCATATGGGCACGGGCTGCTAAATTATAGTACCGAAAGTCCGGATCGGGATTTAATTCTTTGGCTTTGATGAGAAAATCGAAGGCTTTGGCTGGGGTTTCTTGGATGATTTTGTCTTCTGCCATTCGCAAAAGATCTTCGTATCCATAAAAAACCTTAACAGGGTTCAGAACCTCTGTTTCTGCTAAATTTGGACTGGAAACCAGAAATAGACTTGTTACCAGAACACCAAATTGCCATATTCTCCTAGACCGAAGTATCATCTATGGATTCTCATCGGTCATCTTCTAAATAATCTTAGAAATTCAAATAAACAATCTCAAAGAGGATCTCATGAATGTAGAGTTAATCATCATCGTCATGGCACTAGTTTCCATTGTCACGGCGATATTCTACGCAGCTCGGGTGGTTCGCATCCAAGTGGGCGCAGGCGGCGGTAGCGAAAAAGAAACCGCTAAATTGAAAGAAATCTCCGCAGCGATCGCAGAAGGGGCTATGGCCTTCCTTCTCAGAGAATACCGAGTCATTTTGCTATTTATCAGTTTCATGACGGTTCTCATCTATTTACTTTTGGATAACCCAAAAACTGAATTCAACGAAGGAATTTATACTGCCGTTGCATTTGTTTCTGGAGCCCTCATTTCTTGCCTTTCTGGTTTTATTGGAATGAAAATCGCGACGGCTGGTAACGTTCGCACGGCAGAAGCCGCAAAAACTTCTCTATCTCGCGCCTTCCGAGTGGCTTATGACTCTGGAGCCGTAATGGGTTTTGGTCTCATTGGTCTTGCTGTTCTTGGAATGATCGGACTTTTCCTTCTTTTCACAGGAACAAACGTAGGTGTTGCCAAACACATCCTTATGGAATCACTTGCTGGTTTTGGTCTAGGTGGATCCTCTGTGGCACTCTTTGGTCGTGTGGGTGGTGGTATTTATACCAAAGCCGCTGACGTTGGTGCTGACCTTGTAGGTAAGGTAGAAAAAGGAATTCCAGAAGATGATCCTCGTAACCCAGCAACCATTGCTGATAACGTAGGGGACAACGTAGGTGATATTGCTGGTATGGGTGCTGACCTTTTTGGTTCGGCAGCGGAAGCGACTTGTGCGGCTCTAGTGATTGGTGCCACAGCATCGGCTCTTGCTGACAATAACTCGGCTCTACTCTATCCACTTTTGATTTCTGCGATTGGAATCCCAGCTTCTCTTTTAACTACTTTCTTTGCTCGAGTGAAAGAAGGTGGAAACGTAGAAAAAGCTCTCAAACTCCAACTTTGGATTTCTACATTCATCGTAGCCATTGCACTTTATTTTGTAACTGACATCTTTATGATCGATAGTTTCCAAATCGGAGACAAAACCATCACTAAGTGGAATGTTTTCACATCAGTCGCATTAGGTTTGTTTGCTGGTATGTTCATTGGTTGGATCACTGAGATTTACACTTCTCACTCTTACAAACCAGTGCGTGAAGTAGCAGATGCTTGTGATACTGGTGCTGCAACAAACATCATTTATGGTTTAGCACTTGGTTACAAATCCACTGTGGTTCCTGTGATTCTACTTGTGATCGTGATTGTTGTTTCCAATATCCTTGCGGGTATGTATGGAATTGCGATCGCTGCTATCGGTATGATTTCTACCATCGCGATTGGTCTGACGATTGATGCTTACGGCCCTGTTTCTGATAACGCGGGTGGGATTGCTGAGATGGCAGAACTTGGAAAAGAAGTTCGCGATAGAACTGACAACTTAGATGCAGCGGGAAATACTACTGCGGCCGTAGGAAAAGGTTTTGCGATCGGTTCCGCTGCTCTTACTTCCCTTGCTCTATTTGCAGCTTTTATCACAAGAACACAAAATGCTTCGAAAGAAATGGGAGAAGGTGCGATCGATTTAACTTCAATTGAACTCCTAGATCCATTAGTATTTGGTGGTCTTCTTTTTGGTGCTATGCTTCCTTTTATTTTTTCTGCAATGACTATGAAGTCGGTAGGAAAAGCAGCTCTTGATATGGTAAAAGAAGTTCGTCGCCAATTCAAAGAGATCCCTGGTCTTATGGAAGGAAAAGCAAAACCTGAGTATGCTAAGTGTGTAGACATTTCTACTTCTGCTGCTCTTCGCGAAATGATCCCTCCAGGTCTTCTGGTTCTTCTTAGCCCGATTGTTGTTGGGTATTTGTTTGGTGTGAAATCACTTGCTGGTCTTCTTGCTGGTGCACTCGTTTCTGGTGTGGTTCTTGCAATTTCTTCTGCTAACTCTGGTGGAGCATGGGACAACGCTAAAAAATACATCGAAAAAACAGCTGGTGGAAAGGGTTCTGAAAAACACAAAGCTGCGGTTGTGGGTGATACAGTAGGAGATCCGTTCAAAGATACTTCTGGCCCTGCGATCAATATTTTGATTAAACTCATGGCGATCACCTCACTTGTGTTTGCTGAGTTTTTTGTAACAAAAGGTGGGATCATTTTGAATTTCTTTAAATAAAGAAATCATTCGAGATCACAAAAAGTCTGGTGGAAAATTCCTTTGGAAGCATCTACCAGATTTATTTTCCTTAAATGGAACAGAAAGAGCCGGCGGAAACGTCGGCTTTTTTTATAGGGTGGTAAAACTGAAACTAGTGTTTGTGCCGAGAGTTAATCCAAAGATAGATTGGATGTTTTGGTTTAGAGTAATGGTATAAGTTGTTCCTGTTGTCAAAGCACTCGAAGGTGTGAGTGTGATGGTTCTGTTGGAAACACCACCACTAAGACTCGGACAAGATGGCGCGCAGCTGATGTTTGTATTGACTGTGGTCGTATCCACAGCCTGTGTCATAATGATTGTGATTGTGGGACTAAGAGCCACTCCTGTTTCCCCATTGGTCGGAGAACTGGATTCAATGGCAAAGTTTGACGAGGTCTGTGTCACGAGAGGTAGAACCAGTACACCCAAAAGAGAGGGTTCTGGTTTGGGGAGACAGGTTAGGGAAGAAAAACCAAATAAAATTAGAATTTGAAATTTTTTCCACATTGCCATGACTTCTAGAATTAGTTTCGACTAATTTCCCTTGGTAACCGTGCAGAGTTTTGCGTAAATCCCGAAGAAATTAAAAGTTTCTAGTTCAATAGACGTAATTTCCCTAATATTTCCATTCTTTTGGGCGATCTCTACGGACGCGTCTCCCAAAGCGACTAGGCCCAGGTAGGATTTAGCACAGGCGATTCCTTCCTTACTGGCAGGATTCCCTGTCTCCATCATGCTGATTCTTTGATCCTCATAGAGTAGACCCTGGGTTCCAAATCCAGAACTAGCGCAGGAAGATGTGAGAGTGAGGAGGGAAATCAAAAAATAAAAGAACCGAATGGAAGCTTGGCGGCATTTATTTTTTGAGTTCCAAATCCAAAAGTTTAGAAAGTTTATTTTGTAAAAGGATGATATCGTCATAAAGTTTTTCGATTTGTTCTTCTTTCTTTTGGATTTTTGCAGTTAATGCATCCAAAGATTTGTTAGATACATTGTTTTTTTTGGAATGGAAATCCTTCAATTTGGATTCTATTTCTTCATAGATAAGTCCACTCTTTAGTTTTTTAGCAAATTCGCTGAGGGAGTCAATGTTCTGTTTCATCGTCCGGTGACACGCAAACAAAGTTCTTGGAAAAAGAAATATTGGTTTTTGTAGTAATGATCCAAACTGTGAATTTCTTTAGGGCGAGTGTTCCGTGGAATGAAATCGAAACTTGCATTTCCTAAACTCACAAGACCAAAGTAATTTGTAGTGCAGGATTCAACAAAACGATCGGTGGGTAACGGAATTTTGCCTGGAGAATGCCAACCTTCTTGTCCTTTGTTTTGAAATATTGTTACCGAAGGATTTCCTGTTTGTACACTGAGACAGTGAACTAAAGAAAACACCAACGGTAAGAATAAAACTTTTTTCATACTCTACTGGCTTGTATCAAAAAAGTAGAAATAGGAGAATCGAACACCTCGGTCCATAGCGTTCTCTCCTTTGGGAAGAACTCCCATTAAAAATGAAAAACTAAAATTACCAAAACTTTCTGTATTCATCGATACACCTGGATAAAAATTAAAATAACGTAAATTTTTATCAGCGGTTTTATCAAGGGGTTCTCTATATTCAAGTTCGGTAAAGATACGAACAGAATCAGCAATGGCAAAAGAAGGAGCAATTCCTACTTGGTAGTATCTTTTGAATTCTTCCAAACTAGACTCTTTTCCATGTCGGTTGGTTTCTGTTTGGAAACGAAACTCTGACATGATTTGGAAGATACCGCGTTTGTAACCCAGTCCGAAGTTGGGTCGGATCAAATAAAAATCGGGATTTTCTTTCTCGCGAAATTCTGCGTTTCTTTTTTTATCATAAATTCGCAAACCCCCACCAATTAAAAATTGGGAAGATCCATTATCAAAAATTTTTCCATATTTAATACCTCCATTCCAACGATCCCAAGTGATTTCTTTTGCTGAATCTGTTTGGGAGTATTCTGTTCTACCTATGGAGGAAATAACAGAAAAAGATTCGGAGAATTTATATTCACCTTCGATGTTTACGTTTTTATTAATTTCCTTAACACCGTTGAAGTTTTTATCCCAGTAACCTACGTTACCTCTGATTTTTGTATAAACTGCTACAGGTTCTACTTGGAGGGGATGCGCAAAACCAGTATTTGAGGATGTTGGTTGGGAATATAACGTAACAACCGAAGATAGAAAAACTAGAGAAATGATGATTATATTTTTCATATTTAAAATCCTACATTTGTGATCGGATAAATTAATCTTGCAAATTTGTCGGCAAGAAGTGTATATCCTAAGTTGTTTGCATGAATACAATCTAACATAAATTCGGCGCGTGAAAATGGTTTTCCACCTAATGTGTTTCTTAAATCCACATAGATAAACGAAGGTTCTTCTCTGGCGATATCTACTAGTAGATTGTTAAAAGAATCTAGTTGCGCTGAAGTGAATGCGGCCGCATCAGGAACAATAAGTCCTACACGATCAAATTTGGTTTTGCATCCTTCGTCGGAACCTGCAATCGCCGGTGACATATAAGGATTGGGATAGTCGTATCCATGGATGATCCATTTTATAGGGGCTCCACCGAATCTAGCGATTTTGTAAGCATTACCAGTAACAATCATTTGTTTGAGATTGGCTTTGATGGTAGCAAATCTCTGCGCTTGAACTGTACTTACGTTTCCTATGTACTCGGAAAGATTTGCTTGGATGTCATTACCACCGAGCGATAGGATGATGACTTTCATATCAGCTCCGCCTTGGTCAATGACTTGGAATTGTAGGCCTTGGTTGACTACTTGTTGTAAAGTTTTTCCACCGAGTGTAGCACCAACGAATTTATATTGGAAACGATTTTCCAATTGGGGTCTTAGAGTTTCGACCGCTGGATATCCGAGAAGAATGTCTGTCCAACTATCACCAATGATTCCTGTTTTTGCAGGAGTTTCCCCATTACAAACGGCGTAGGTGTTACAAAGGAAATGAGCCCCAACATCTTCAAAATAATCCTTTTTGGTATCACAATGGATTAGGAAGGTTAAGATTCCTAAAAGAGCAGCGTATTTAATTTTTTTCATTGGGTTTGGTTTCCTTCCAGATATGGTCCATGATAAAGGCACAAGATAGATCGCCGGTCAGATTTACTGAAGTTCTACACATATCTAAAAACCGGTCAACTCCAAAAAGAATAGTGATTCCTTCGATCGGGATTTGGAAGGTATAGAGGATGGATGCGAGGATAACAAGTCCCACCCCTGGTGTGGCAGCAGTCCCAATGGAAGCAGCTGTTACTGTCCCAACTAACAAAAACAAGTCTAGAGGGGAAAGATCTACTTGGTAAACTTGGCTTAAGAAAACCGTAGCTACGGCTTGGTACAATGCCGTTCCGTCCATATTGATGGTTGCACCAAGCGGAAGAACAAAGTCAGACACTGTTTCTTTTAGTTTCAATTTTTCTTTTGCTAGTTTTAAGGAATAGGGAAGGACAGAGCTGGAACTAGAAGTAGAAAAACCAAGTAAGGGAATTTCACGAACTTGGATCAGGAAACGAATGGGATTTTTCCCAGTAAAAATCAAAATCAAAATTCCGTAAAAAATCAAAACACAAAGGAGTCCGAAAAGAACTGTTCCAATATAAGATACAAGTCCTAACAAAAGAGAAAATCCAATTTGTACCATAGCATAACTCATAAGCCCTAAAACAGCTAAAGGAGCTAACTTCATTGCTGTGGCCACAACCCATAAACAAAAACTTTCCAGCGAATGACAGAATGCTTTTAAGGCCGCACCTGAATCGCGGGAAGTCAGAAAAAATATTCCCAAAATCATTCCAAAAAAAACAACAGATAACATTTGTTGTTTGGACCAAACATTAACTAAGTTTTTGGGAATGATGTTGGCTATGATTTCTGGGATGGATTCTTGTTTTGAGTCTAAGTCAGTGGAAGGTATGTTTTGATTTATTGTAGTTGTTTGGGTTTGGATATGGTTTCCAGGTTTGATTATCAGTGTGAGAGAAATCCCAATACTGACGGCAACAATAGTGGTAAAAATAAAATAAACCAGAGTTTTGCTTCCCAAACTCCAAAGATCCTTTAAATTTCGTAAACTGGAAACCCCAAGGGCAATCGAAACAATGACTAATGGGATCATTATCATTTGGAGTAGATTTAAAAAAAGATCTCCAGGAAGTTTCATCCACGGTAAATATGGCTTTAAACTGAGAGCCGAGACAAAACCAGATTCCGGATTCAAAAGAATTCCGAAAATCAAACCTAACAATAAAGATACGAGAATCTGAATCCAAAAAGGAATTTTGGGAAAGAACATTCCCAAATTTTATCTTTTAGAAATTCTATGTAAATGAATTTAAATACTTATATAAGTTTGAAAGAGTCGGATTTTATGAAAAATTTTCGCACCGTTTTTGATTTTGCGAATTTCCACTGTATATTCGTCTTTTGCACGTTGGATTTCTTTCATTGTTTTATGTAGGACTGCTTTTTTTTCAGGACGATTGTCCCATTTATAAGCGGCCTCTTGGCGCATTAGTTTTTCTTCTAACTGACGGATGGTTTTTTGGTGAGAAAGTTCTACTTTGTATTCTTCTTTTTGAAAGATAGACAAAGTTTCTTTTCGAAGAATCTCTTTTTTAGTTTCTGCCTCTGATTCCACTACCGGGTAACAATGAATCAACGCCTCTTCTAGTTTTGAAAGAGGAAGTTCTTTTTCAGGCACATAAGTTTTTGCATCTGCCCATTCTGCTGGTTTTTCGGTAAGGACAGAAGTTCTTTTTTTCTTTAAATCAAATTCAACGAAAAAAAGATCTTTTCGTTTGAGAGAAAAATCAAATTCAACTTGGAAAACAAAAAGGATTTTTTGACCTAAGGCACTAGAGAGTAGGTATTTCTTTTTACGCCCCACATCACTTTGTGTGAGTAATTCCGTTACTTTTTCGACAAAGGGATGACCAAAGGCCATAAATTCGAGAGAGTCATTTGTGAGTGCTAAATCGGAATCAAAAGTAGCTTTTTTGATTTTCCCGTCGGTATTTTTATATTCGTAGGATCCCTTGCCAACTGAAGTTAAAGTTCCAGGTAGATAAGATTGGAAAAACTTAGAACCTTGGGCGACTACTTCTTCGAGATGGCTGTTATTCCATTCTCTTTCTTCTAATGTATGGTCGTAGTAGTCTTTTAAATTGAAGTCTAAAACTTTCGGTGTGACCAGGGCATTGAGTTTTTCAAATCCTTTTTGGGCGACTTGGATGCGCAGGTCAAATTCGGTTTCTAATTCTTCTTTTGTTTTAGTTCCGGTCACAAATTTCATAAGGCTTGAGTTGAAATCAAGTTCCTCTTCGATGGTTCCGAGTAAGTCATCCGAAGCTCCAATGGATTCTTCAAACAAACGGATTTTATTTGTGAGCACTTCTAAAATTCTTTCTGCTACTGTATCTTTGGAAGCAAAGTTAAAGATATAAACATTGTCTTTTTGTCCAAATCGATGGATCCTTCCAATCCTTTGTTCGATTTTTAGTGGGCTCCAAGGTAAGTCATAGTTAAATAAGATATTGGCAAATTGTAAGTTACGACCTTCGCCACCGGCTTCTGTACAAATTAAAATTTCAAAGTCTTCTTTAAATTTTTGGATAGCGACTTCTTTTTCATCCATACTCAAAGAACCGTGGAAAGGAGAAACCTTGAAGTCTGGTTCTAGAACTGATTGTAAATGGTCTTGTGTGGTTCGAAATTGTGTGAAGATAATAAATTTTTTATGACCTTCTTTCTTTAAACGATAGAGAGTTTCTTTTAGTTTTTGAGTTTTTTTATCTTCTTTGATTTGTTTTCCCAAATGGATGAGGCGATTGAGAGTGAATAGCTCTCGTTTGATCCTTTGGAAACTAGACATTTCTTCATCTTCTAACTCAGTGATGAAATCTTCGACACCTTCTGTTTCATCTAAATCCCAATCATCGAGAGTGGTTTCATGTTCTTTCATGTAATGGAATTTGGATTCCAACATAAATTTTCTTTTTTGTAAGGCAGAAAGGAGGGCAATGACGGAAGAATCCAAAAGTTTTTGGAAAACCACCATCACAAAACCAATGGCACGGTTTTTTGTACCCATTGCCATATTGTATTCGCGTTTTACATAATCAGTAGTCTCGTCATAAAACGCACGTTCAATGGGAGAAAGATCGATCCGAACCGTCTTTGCAAAACGTTTGGTAAACCCACCTACTTCTACTTTCCGACGACGAAGTAATACTTTGGAGATTTTTTCCTTTAAGTCCCCTTTTTGTCCAACCACATAGTCATTTACGAATGTATGATACGGCCCAAGGATATTGGGATCGACTAAGTGCATGAGATAAAAAAGTTCTTCTAGTTTTCCACGAAATGGAGTGGCCGTGAGAAGGAGGAGGCATTCGGTTTTTCTTGCAATTTTTTCAGCAAACAAATACCCACGTGTGATTTTGGAATAATCACGACGAAGTCTATGTGCTTCATCAAATACCACAATATCCCATTTGGTTCCCAGGATTTCTTCTGCATATCTTGGGTTTTTAATGAAATCTATCGAGGTAATGATTTTGTTAAAGTTTCGCCAATGGTCTGGGCCGTTTGTGACAAAGTTCCTTCTGCGAACAATGGCAAATTCTTCATTGAATTTGTTTTTCATCTCTTGTTGCCATTGGACAAGGAGAGGAGAAGGTGCCACCACAAGCACACGTTTGAGGCCGCGCCGAAACATAAGTTCTTTTACGGCAAGACCAGCTTCAATGGTTTTTCCAAGACCCACTTCATCTGCTAAAATAAACCTTGGTTTTAAACTATTGGCAACAATGAAGGTAGATTCAATCTGATGAGGTAATAAACGAGTTCTAGAATTAGAAAGAGAGGATAGTTTATTAAAATTATAAGTGAGTTTGAGTTGGCTTGCATCTAATGCCAAGTCCATTGCTTTCGGAAATTCTTCCCAGGCCCGAAGTGATTCGGGGTATTGGTTTAAAAACTGTAAGTTTTTATTTGATTTGTTGAGTGTTCGAAAAATTTCTTTGGATTCAAAGAACAGTTCCACAGAAGTGGGTGATTCTTTTGTTACCTTTGCGAGACCTAACTCTGGTTCATCGATGAGAAACCCATACTCGTTTGTTTGTTTTGGTTCAACCGTTGTTTCAAAATCTAAACTTAATTGAGTAGGGACTTCCATCAAACTCCTTTCTGATTTCCCCAAAGCACTTTGTGAATTTGAAGCGACAAACGACACTTAGGTGGATTGTCTACTTTGATCCATTCAACCAGTTCTTTGGCATCCACTTCACCGTGGACGGGCGAATACAATATATTTGTGTGTATTTTTTTTTCGCGAATGACTTCGATACTTCTTTCAAAGTCGATTCTATCTCGCACAACGAACTTGATTTCGTCAAGTGAATTATGTCTCTTTTCTAGAATCCGGAAATTTTCCTGATCCATCCGGTCTTCCATCCCTGACCCAGGTAATTTATAGTCCATAGTGAAAATAAAAAATGGATCTTCGGTGATTCGTTCGCTTCCATTGGTTTCCACGCGGGAAGCAGGGTAGGGTAAATTTTGATCGGTTCTGAAATGATAAATGCGTTTGGCAAGGGCTGTGGATAGATCTCTATTTTTTCCTTCTAAGGGTTCGCCACCAGTAAGCAAAACTTGGTATCCATGATGGGAATCTAAACTTTCTAACTCTGACCAAAGGGAATCTAAACTTTTTTCTGTACCTTGGTTTGGTCCCAAAGCGTAAGCTGTGTCACACCATAATGCTCTTGAATCTGTTTTGCCACAACGTAAGGAACATCCGGCAAAACGAATAAAAACTGTAGGGATTCCTTGTGAAATTCCTTCGCCAGAAATGGAAGAATAGACTTCATGAATTTTTCCAAACATTGTGATGTTTCCTTCTATGTCAGAATCCTTTAAATTGTTCTTGCGAAAACATTTATTCAGAATTTGCTTTTGATGGTCATGTTCGTAGATGCTAAATTGGAATACCCAATCATCCAAGAAAAAGAGATTCAGGAAACCCATCTTTTGTTACGGTTTCGAACTCCGGCAAACCCGAAGATTGAGGAACGTAAACCTTTGGTCATTGGTCTTACGATTGATAAAAGTTGGTCGATGAAAGGTGAAAAAATGGAAGCGGTGATTGATGCTTCTTGTGCCCTCATACATTGGCTTACAAGACATGATGCAGTAGCGATTGTTGCTTATTCAGCAGATGTACAAATCATCCAACCAGTCACCCACCTAACAGAAAAAGTTTCTGTTACGGATAAAATTCGAAACATCCAGGTTGCTACTTCTACCAATTTAAGCGGCGGATGGTTGTCAGCATTGAAAAACCTAAGCCAGTCAAAAATCCCAAATGCCTACAAAAGAGTTTTATTACTTACCGATGGCAATCCCACTTCTGGAATTAAAGAAAAAGAAGCATTGGTAAAAATTGCCGAAGACCATTTAGCAATGGGAATTTCGACTACGACGATTGGGGTCGGAAACGATTTTAATGAAGAGATGTTGGTGGAAATAGCAAAGGCGGGTGGAGGAAATTTTCATTATATAGACAATCCAGAAAAGGCTGCTGATATTTTCTTCGATGAATTTGGAGACATTGGTGCCTTGTATGCACAAGCCATCGATGTGGAGTTACAACTTGCTCCTGGTGTTCGATTGAAACAGGTTTTATCAGAAACATCCCACCAAATTGCAGAGGAATTTGATGAATTCTTAGGTGATTCTAAAACCATTTCGAGACAAAAAATCAATTTGCAGTTAGGTGATCTGAGAGCCGACGACATTCGTAATTTAGTTTTACGTTTGGAAATCGATGGTCGAGTGGACCAAACAGAATCGCCTTTTTGTGAAGTGAACGTTTCTTATTATAATTTGTTACAACAAAATGCTTTAGAGTCTACAAAGGAATCTTTTCAATTTCCAAAGGGAAAGAATCGAGGGAAACAAGACCCAGATGTTTTGGTCGAAATTTTGGTTGCCAATGCTACGAGTGGGATTCGAGAAATTTCTGACTTAATCAAATGTGGTCATAACGAAGACGCCAAAGCTTTGTTATTTGGCCTTATTCAAGATATAAAAGAAAATTTACATTTTGCTCCCAACGCACTGGGATCTGTTCTTAGTCGTTTGCAAGTTTTAGAAACTAAAATTACAACTAAGTCCGATGACCTAAATAAACATTTATTTATGAATTCACAAATACTCATGAAAGGCCCAGAAAAATTGGATCTAAAGGATATTGTCCTTCATGATGAAATATTTGAATATAAGACAATCGGTGATATTGATTTGTACAAATGTCCAGAAATCAAACTTTTGATTGAACAAAAACTTTCAGAAGGATATAGATATATTGTTTTTGATTTTGCCAATACCTCACATATTGATTCTTCTGCGATTGGAATGGTGATTCAGATTGTGGGTTGGTTGCGAAGGCGAGGTGGTGAACTTGTGGTTGCCAACATCCATGATTCGGTAAAAAAGATTTTCGAAATCACTCGGTTGTACAACCACATTCGTGTGGCAGAAACTGTTTCCTCTGCCAAAGAAATTTTACAGAGGATTATTTATGCAAACGAAGGAGATAAAAAACCTAGTTAGTTTAAGCCAACCAACGTTCTGCTTCTTCGATTGCTTCTTTTAAATCACCAACCAAAGCCGGTGCAATGGCGATTCCTTTCTGCGTCGGTTTTAGTTCTCCGTTGGGATCGGTATACCAAACTCGAATGTTAAAAAAAGTTTGTCCTTTGTATTCGGAAATCTCCACGCGGATGACTTCTCCTCTACCTTTGTCAATGTCTCGAATGATTCCTGTTTTTGCCATTTTAGTACGTCTCTACAAAAAGTTGTTCTTTTTCTTCCAGGTGTTTTTTGAATTCATCATAGGAAAGATCAGTTCCGCAAGCAGACATGATTTCTTGTATGACTCCTTTTTCCATTCCCTTCGGACCGCCACAAATATAAAACTTACCGTTTCCATTGACAGCATTTTTAATGGATTCTGCATTTTCTTTTGCACGGTGTGTGATGTACATCTTTCCGCCATCAAAAGAATTTTTTTCTTCTCGGCTAATCGCCGTTACAAAGTGAAAGTTGGGATGGTTTTTTGCCATATCTTCAAAATAATCGCGTAAAACGATTTCATCGGAATAAGGTGCTCCATAAACCAACCAAACATTTCCTTGGAAGGAAATTAGTTTTTGGACGAGAAGTTCTTCCACCATTCCAAAAAATGGACTGATCCCTGTCCCTGTGGCAAAAAAGAAAATATCTCCTGAGTAATCCACTTGAGGTAAAAGGAATTTTTTTCCAGCGGGTCCTGTCATCGTAACCGTATCACCTGGTTTCAAATCACAAAGATAATTGGAACAAACACCTTTATGAACAAGGTTTCCATTTTCATCGTACACATTGTCCCTTTTCACCACGAATTCAATATTATCTTTGGTTTGTCCAAAACTGAATGATGGTGAAGCAATAGAATACAAACGGATGGTATATGATGGGTCGGCGGATCCTTTGGCTTGTTTTTCCGGATCCACACCTGGAGGAATGATACCCGCACTTTGCCCGATCATATAAGGATAAGTATTATGGTCTACGGCAATGGTGATTCGATGTACTGCCGAATCTCCTTCCTTCGCGGGTCGTTTGCCTTTTCCCGGTTCGGGAGTCAAACGGGTGTTCGCTAGGACTTGGGCTAAGATAGGATTGGATTTTTTAAACAGATTGATCTGAGGGGTAAGCAAAGTCGTCCTCGTAACAGGTGGTTTTTGGTCAAGTTTGGCATTCCGATGCTTCGGGAAAAGGAGAAGTTAGAGTTTTCATTTTTCCTCCTCGGAATTATGTCTCTTCTTGACTCATTTTTTGGAGTTTTTAAACTTTAGTCATTCCGGCCCCCTCGCCGATCCTAAAGACAACGGGGAAAACAAATTGCATGAGATCAACTGAAGCACAAGAAAAGAAACCGTTGCCACTTCCCAATACCGTACTTCATCAAAAATTGGAATCGTTCACAAATTCGATGATCCAATCCCTGCAAACCAAAACAAAAGAAGAAAAATCCTGGGCCGTTCTCTCTATGTCAGGGGAAATTTTGGCACATGGACATAGACTTCCACAAATCGATCGTAATTCCGATTCTTTATTTTCTTTCTAATTAACGAGGTTTATATGTCTAGACTCGGTATCCGTATTTTCGTCAACATTCAACTAGCGCTTGTTAGTGTTTTTTTATTTACAATTTCCAATCAGATTTCAGCCGAACCTTATGGGATGGCAGGATGTGGACTTGGATCCATGGTTCCTGTTTGGAAAAATGATATTGGCCAAGTCCTTGCAGCCACCACAAATACAAGTTTGTCATCTCAAACTTTTGGAATCACTTCAGGAACATCGAATTGTACCACTGATGGGATTGTCCGAGCAGATCGAGTTCAGGAAGTTTTTCTCAGTTATAATGAAGGCCCTCTAGAAGTGGAAACATCAAGGGGAACGGGAGAAAGGATACGAACGATCGCATCTCTATTAGGTTGTCCAACTCATGACCAGGAATTAGGAAAGTTAATGAAAGAACAATATTCCTATATTTTTCAAACTGCAGCTAATGATTCTGTCCCAAGATCCAAATTGATTTTATCTAGGATCAAATCTAAAATTGCAGAAGATCCAACTTTAAAACAAGCCTGTTTGTATTAGTCGCGGATGACTCGCGAAATTTCTGAATTGTATCTATGTGCTGCTTCTGTTGGGTTGAGATAACCATAAGCACCTAATTCAAATAAAAACGCAGCTGTGATTCCATAACCACCATCGACAACCGAATCACAGCCCTTTTTTCCTGCGGGATGGATTTTCCAATCGCGGGGATTTAAAAATTGGAAATTTTCTGGGCATACTACATGGCCATAGTTTTTTCCATCCGCATGCCTTGCTTCGTGTAGTAAAACAAGGACTCGATCTAAACGACTCAAACTAAAAAATGGGCGACCCAGTAAAACATCTCCATCATGATACATTGCTATGTATTCACCTGTAGATCCGTAAGAATATTTTTTGATTCGAGATTGGATCCAACGGGATAGTTTTTTTCCTGAAAAACCAAACTTAAATATAGATTCGAATTGTGTGAGTTTGGTGTAGGTGGGTTTGTCGATTTTGATCCGTTTGGGTTCTAGAGATTCTAAATAGGAAAAAGATTCTTTTAAAACTTTTGTTTGTTTTGCATTTAACTTGGATTCGTCGGCGTACAAAACGACCCCGTAAACCAAGTAAAAAACAAGAACAATGAATGTTGTTTTATGAGAACTAAGTTCAAAAAGTGGCTTGGAGTCCACCATAGTAAAACCTGGGCCGAATGGGATTGTATGTAAGCTCGTATTGGTCTAGGACGTTGTCTACTCCTAAAAACAAAGACATCCTACCATCGAAGAATTTTTTCTCCATCCGTACGTTCAGTAAGGTAAATGGTTTTCCATAAACGACCTTATTGTTCTCTTCTACGCTTTTGGTTTGTTGGTCTATAAGAGCAGTGCTTGATCCCGCAGTGAATTCGTTGGTTGTACTATAAAACGGCCGTTTGTCTAAACGTTTGGCACGCAGGGCAAATTCCCAACCGCCTGGGGCATTGACAAAAAAGTTCATTGTTCCTTGGTGTAGGGCTCTTCCCTCCAAGGGTCTATCGGTTGTTAGGTCTCTTGTATCCGTTTGGTTGTAACCTAGTTCCAAAGCAAAATATTTAAGAAATCGAACTCGGGATCCGGCTTCCACACCTCTAGTGTAGGCACGTTGGATGTTCTTTAATTGGAAGTTGGCAAATTCACTGGTTCTCGTTCCAAAACTGTATTGGATGAGATCTGTGATATCGTTACGAAATACACTTAAGGATAGAGTCCAAAATTTAAAAGGAGTGTATTCGATGTCTGCGTTGACAGTTGTAGATTTTTCAGGTCTAAGTTTGTCATTTCCATCAACCACATACCCAACACCTGGGTTTTCAAAACGTAAATACAATTCTCTGAATGAAGGAGGGCGGAATCCTTTTCCATAACTAGCACGAAAAACTAAGTCGCTTGTGATATCTACTTTTGTTGCAATTTTTGGAGTAGTCTGTCCACCAAATTGGGAATCCACATCATGACGAACCCCTGGAACAAGTCGCCAAACAAAACCTTGGCGCCAAATCACCCATTCATCTTGGATGAAGGCAGCTCTTCTTGTTCTATAAGCATTTCTTCTTTGTAATCTGTCAGATTGTAATTCTTCCGAATAGGATTCAACCCCAGCAGTGATCATATGATCATTATTAATTTCGTGATCAATCTGTGCGACACCTTGGGAAGAGAACTCATTGGTGATTTCTTTTACATCGAGTTCATTAGAATTTCTTTGGTCTAATTTATAGTGGTTTTCCCAACGAGAAAAATTTCCTCGAAATGAAACCATATTTTTTTTACCGTAAGTATATTCTAAAGCACCTAATCCAAGAAAGTCGTTTGTTAGGTTGGTTCTATCAAAAACTCCACCATTGGCTCTGGAATCAATCCCTGCTTGGTTTCGATTTAAATAATTAATACCTGTTTTTACTTTCAGTTGGCCATCGGGATTGAAGATCATGTTTCCACCAACGTTTGCATCTTGGAATGCATTTCCTGTAGTGGCTGGAGTTTTGGGATCTAAGTCGTAAGCTGCTGATTGGTTGAATCCACCAAAAAAATTGGAAGCAACATATTCATTTTTAAACCCAACATCGGCGATCATGTTCTTCTCACCTTGGGATCCAAAATGGGTTTGCCTTCCGTTTCCGTAAGTAGTTCGGAATTGGTAATGTTCAGGTTTTTCAGCTTGTTTGGTGATGATATTGATCACTCCACCAATGGCATCGGCGCCGTATAAAGAAGAAGAACTTCCTTTTACAATTTCAACTCGTTCGATATTTTGAACCTTAAATCGAGTGAGGTCAATTGTATTGTTCAATCGGCCTGCAATCCGTTGTCCATCGACAAGAAACAGAACATATTTGGAATCGAGGCCTAACATTTGCACCTGTGACCCACCAAAAAACGGAGTTACATTGATTCCCGTTTGAGTTTCTAGCACCTCACCTAAGTTACGTGCCCCGGTTTGTTCGATTCGTTTGCGAGAAATAACTTCTGTCGCTACCGCAGAATCTTTTAAACGGCGTTCCCCTCTTGATCCCGTAACAACAATTCCATTTTTATTGTCCAAATCTTTAAACCGGTCTACTTCTTCGTTAGGAGTTGTTGGCTCACCGGTTCCTGTTTCAGAAGTTGGTGCAGTTGTTGTTCCCGTTGTTTGAGGATTAGAATCCTTTGTTTCTGATTCTTTGGGTGTTGTTTGTGTATTTGGAATTTGGTCAGTTGTTTTGGTATTTTTTCCCGTATCTTTCGGACGTGTTTGGGAATGTACCTCTCCAATAAAAAGTACAAAGAGACAAAGGATAGGAAATAGGAACTGAATGAAAGAATGCATTAGGGAAGTTTTTTCCATCGGATGGTCGGATAACCAGAAGTTCCCGCATCACTATAATAGTTTTCAATATGAACAGCGTAAGTAGAAAGACCGGTTCCTCCTCGAATGAGAAAGATATCAGGTTTCGGAGTTAAAAATCCAATGGTGTAAAAATACCATTCAGTTACAATAGCGCTTCCTATATATGTTGTTCCTGCTCCACCGATGCCTTGTGTAGTGGTGGCAACATCAACGGTAAAGGAAGAACATCCTTGGCTTGCAGCAGAAGTGGAACTAGCAATACCGAAATCAGTTGTATTGCTCTTACATGCGCCGCCAAGACCAAAACGATTAGTTTCTCCGGAATTTGTAGCTGCCTTGTATCTGTTAAATGCAAGATCCCAAGTAAGAGAATCTTTTTCTGAAAAAGGAATTTGTTTGTTTCCGTCAAATTGAAAGTAAATATAAAAATCTAAATTGGTTGCATTGAACCTAGTTGTATAACTTCCATCTCCATTGGATTTAGAGAATACAATTTTATCCAAAGCATTGGGATTCCCCGCATTGACCAAGTTGGTGATCAATTGGTTTACATATAAGTCTTCGTCAGACAAGGCAGACTTCTGCCTTGCACAAAAACTCAATAAAAATAGAATCCCAATGACTAAGAACTTCAAATTTCTTTATAAGCCAGTAACAACGTAAGTTACGCTTGCAGATTGTCCGCGCGATGGAATCGCATAAAAGAAAATATAATAATCAGCAGCAGTCGTAAAAGTTATAGTCCCTGTTCCAGACACTGTGTAAGAGTTAGTGAACTCGCTATTGGAGTCTGTTAGACTTGTCGGTGTAAAACCAGATCTAGTTGAATTGGATAGAGGGCAAGTTGAAGATTGGTATACGATGACAAAAGCATTACCACTAAGAGCAACGGCAGTTCCATTCTTTGCTGTTAGTTTGAGTGCTGCTGTTTGATGACCTACTATTGGTACTGAACCAATTTTGCTAATGGTTGCTGTTCCGTTTGCGGTTACGGGGTTACTCCAAGTATTGATACTTGCTCTAGGAGGTGCAGAAACTGTGCAATCACCAGGAGAATTAGTCAATGCAGCAAGACCAAGAAGGAGTGTCTTATCCTTGTCATCGTCCTTTTTTTCACACTGGAGGAAAAGTCCAGCTACCAAACCTAATAGAATGATTAATTTTGTCTTATTTTGAAGGGATTTCATAGAACCTCGGTCTTTTTTATCCAAACTTGAGTACTAGTAATGAGAATCAAATTCATTTTACCTAGAATCTATTTTTTTTAGAAAACTGACAAAATCATGACAGATCCCATGGGGATGTCCGAACTTTGGTCATTAAAATTTTTTAACTCTGATATAAGATGGTTCGCATTCATCTAAGAACATAGTCTCAAAAAAATCAATTGTAAGGAAAACGATTTTTCGTCTACTATGCCAAGGTCATGTCACTCAAACAAATTACGATCTATATCGAAGAGTCTGATCATGATTTTTATAATCGCATACTACGTGACATAACAAACATTGAATCATGCAATGTTCATAGCTTTCATTCTATTCTAGAAATCAAACCAGGAACCATCAAAGAGTCTGCTGTCTTCTTATTTTGGAATGATCCTAAAGTTCTAGAGAAACAAAAGTTCATTTTTGAAGAATTTCCAGAATCTCCCTATATATTATTATCAGTAACACCATTAACTCCTACCGAGTTGGAACAAGCAGCCCATCCTACTTTTTTGCATCTCGCAGAACCAACTTATTCCATTGGGATTTTAGATTTAATTTTAAACTTTGCGGAAAGGCTCATAGAGGATATGAACCGTTCGATTGCTTATGATAAAATCAGAGAAAAGGTAATTGTCCTTCAAAACGTTTTCGAAGAGTCGTTAGATATTTTAATGCAGATTGATCCTGGAACCAACCAGATCATCAACGCCAACAAACAGGCAGTTGTTGTATTAGAATATCCTTTAGAAGAAATTGTAGGCAAAGAATTTTCATTTTTTATGCCTCCTGTGGAAGTAGATGAGGATGAAGAGTTTCAAGGAAACCTCATTGAAAGTACTGCTCTAAAAACAAAATCGGGAAATTTGATCCCAACAGAATCATCTTTTCGATTGTTTCCTGTGAATGGTAAAATGGCAATTTGGGCAACGTTCCGTGATATCACAGAAAGAAAAAGATCCCAAGAACAAGTAAAAAATCAAAAGGCATTTTATGAGTTCATTTTGGACAACTTGGACTCAGACATTGCAGTGTTAAATTCCAATTACCAATACGAATACACAAACCCGGTATTTTTATCGAATAAAGAAATTCGAAAATGGTTATATAAAAAAACAGACGTAGAACTTGCCGAAAAATTAGAACTGCCAATCGATTTTCATGAAAAACGAAAAAAATATTTAGATGTAGCTGCTAAAGAAAACGAAATTGTAGAATTTGAAGAACTGATTCAAGATAGTAATGATAAAGTAACTTATCTTTTAAGAAAGTACATTCCAATTGATGATGCAGAAACTAATAAAAAACGTTTTATTAGTTTCGGTGTTGATATTACCGAACGAAAACTATCCGAAGAAAGAATTACATATCTAGCGTATTACGATGCATTAACAGGTTTATCAAACAGAACCTTATTTATTGATCATGCAAACCAAGCATTAAAAAATCATAAGTCCACGGAGACTTTACTCGCTTTTTATTTTTTTGATATCGATAACTTCAAGTTCATCAACGATAGTTTGGGCCATACTAAAGGTGATATTCTTTTACAAATGGTAGGTGCCAGACTCAAACGAGTGATGACCGAGGTTGATACGGTAGCTAGGTTTGGTGGTGATGAGTTTGCTATTTTAAAAGTAGATGTTTTGAATAAAAGTGCCGCAGCAGAATTTGCACAAAAAATTTTAGATATTTTAAGCCAACCATTCCATATTATGGGTCGTGATTTATTTACCACCATTAGTATGGGAATCGCACTTTCTCCTAACGATGGAGTTTCTACTTCCGAGTTATTAAAAAATTCGGATATGGCAATGTACAAAGCTAAAGAACTTGGTAGAAACAATTTTAAGTTTTATACCAACGAACTTATCCTTCGTTCTGAAAAAAGATTGTACATTGAAAATTCATTACGAAAGGCCATTCAAAACGAAGAACTCATTCTTTTTTTCCAACCAAAAATATCTACTGTGACCAATCAAGTTTGTGGA
Organism: Leptospira kanakyensis; assembly: GCF_004769235.1. Classification (NCBI taxonomy): domain Bacteria; kingdom Pseudomonadati; phylum Spirochaetota; class Leptospiria; order Leptospirales; family Leptospiraceae; genus Leptospira; species Leptospira kanakyensis. Next base: position 1,266,884 of record NZ_RQFG01000005.1, read on the forward strand.
GCCGAAGCTCTCATTCGTTGGAAACATCCAGAACGAGGTTGGGTTCCTCCTGTGGAATTTATTCCTGTTGCTGAAGATTCTGGAATTATAGAAAGGATCGGTGATTGGGTTTTAGAGGAAGCTTGTCGGTTAAAAAAAGAATGGAACTGTCTAGATCTTCCATCCTTTCCCGTAAGTATCAATGTGAGCGGAAAGCAGTTAGCACGCGCTAATTGGTCTCATCGCGTTCAATCAACAATTCTCCAATTTGGTATCCATCCTGAAGAAATCGAGTTGGAATTAACAGAAAGTTCCATCATGGAGAATCCAGAAAAAAGTATCGAAGCATTTGAATACTTAGCGGGTCTTGGAATTAAGGTTTCGATCGATGATTTTGGAACGGGGTATAGTTCTTTGAGTTATCTGAAAAAAATCAATGCAGATGTTCTAAAAATTGATAGATCGTTTGTGATTGATTTGGAAATAAACGAGGATGATAGGGCCATTTGTAAAGCCATTATCAATATGGCACATTCCTTAGGTATGGAAGTGATTGCAGAAGGTGTAGAAAACCCTGTTCAAAGGGATTTATTACACGATTTAGGATGCCATATGATCCAAGGTTATCTTTATAGCAAACCTCTACCTGCAGAAGATTTTGTTACTTTCGTTAAAAATTTTAACGAATCTGCTAAAACAAAATAGCCGAAGTTTAAAGAGATGATACGGTTCTTATCTTTTATAGTTTTAATTTTATCTATTGTTCGTGCTGTTCCTGCGGAATCGCGCGAGGTGAAAAAAAAATCTGCAAAAGTATCTCCCACCAATTACTTCGTAAAAAAAGAAGAAAAGAATTTTTCACTTTTAATGGAAGCAAGAAGATTTGGAAGGGGGGAAGTGATTTTCCTTCGTTTAACTCCTAAAGATAAAAAATGGATTAACGAATCCTTTAAAGTTAGTTGGTTGGGAAAAGATGTGATTCTCACGAAAAGGGAAAAGAGTATGGTTGCTTTTTTGCCTGTTTCTCCTGATACACCGGCAGGGGCTATGACCCTCGAAATTGTATCAAAAATCTTTTTTGTCAAACGAGGACAAAAACAATACCAAATCATCTTAGAACCAACCAAGTTCCAAGTGATCAAAAAAAATCAACAGATCAAAGTGGATGAGAAGTTTGTTACCAAAGAACTTCCCAAAGAAACCTTAGATTTTATCCAAGAATGTAAAACAGCAAAAGAAGCTGCTTTTGCAAAACAAAGTCCGTTACAATTTGCTAATAACTTTAAAAATCCTCTGGAAAAAATCTTTATCACAAGTAAATTTTATGTTAGGCGAGACTATAATAACAAACAAGGTCGGCCACATGGTGGAGTAGATTTTCGTGGAAAAACAGGAACACCGATTTTTGCGATCCAAGATGGGGTTGTGGTTCTTGCGAGAAAAACTTATTATGAGGGAAATTTTACCATTGTAGATCACGGCAATAAAATCTTTTCATTTTATATGCACCAAGATGAAATCAAAGTCAAAGTAGGTGATGTTGTGAAACAAGGTCAGATCATAGGAGCTGTAGGGACAACTGGAATGTCTACTGGGCCACATCTCCATTTGGGTGCCAAAATTAATGACACACTTGTGGATCCTCTTTCTTTGATCGCCTTACAGTCGATTGCCGAATCGAATTGAAGCTAAAAATTCACGAATGCCTTGTTCGTGAATTTCTCCTTTTTCTAAATTCTCAGTAATGTGTAATAATAGTTTGTCGTGGTTAGAAGTTTCCACTAAAACAAATCCTGTTTTCGCATAACGAGGTCTAAGTAGGTCATAAAAAGTCCAAAACTTTGATGTGATAATAAAAGGTTCCAATTCTTTTTGTTGGATTTCTTGGATGTCTTCAATATCTCCCTTACTCACTTCTATTTTAAGGTATTCTGAAAATTCTGAGACAGCTTGGTTTTCCTGAAATCCTAAATAATCAGGAAAATAAAAGATCCGTACAAAAGGATATCTGTTGGCATCATGATCACTGAAAGCAAGAAGCCCCGCAATTTGACCGGCCCCAGTTTTGTTCTCCATGGTTAAGTCTTCTGGTTTAAAAAAATAAAATCCCTCGGGTAGAGTAAATCCAAACTGCAATTCCTGGTTCCAATATTGGTTATTGTCTGTGACTTCCCAACCGTTCATGTCCTTTTCTTCAATTTGGTATTTGTTTTTAAAAAGGAGATAAGCAGATAATTTTTCTGCACCTTGTAAAGCTTTGAAAGCAATGAGTGCGTTACTAGCAATCAGGCAAGCTGCAATCAAAAGGCGCGCATACTCCTCGAGATGGAGGACACGAATGAGAAATGCAATGGCCACAAATATAACTAGGAACACGGCTCCGGCTTCAAAAACCAGAACCTCAGCCAACCATAAAGCGAAGATAAATAATACAACAACACCTAACTCGATGAATGGGTGAAAAGTTTCTGCCCAATAACGATTGATGACATACAAACTCCCATAAGTGATCAAAAGCCCAACGACCAATGAAACTAGGCAGAGGACAAAAATATAATGCCAAGGTAAATGGGATTCGTGGTAAATGAAAAAGGGAATGGCAATGATTGCATATAAAATGAGTAAGTTTCTTGGGGTTTTGGGAGCCAAGAACTTAGCAAAGAAACCACTTGCATGATTTTTGATTTTAGATAGTGTTTGTTTCATGTCGGCGATTACAGACTTCTTTCAAAAAATTCAAAACCAAATAGTTGAAATCCAAACCACAATCAACCAGATCAAAACCAGTTGGGAGAATTTTCAAAAGTTTTGGGATTTGTTTTTTACTTTAGTCCCTTGGGAAGTTCTCCTTTTACTTATCTTTTCTGTCATCCTCCTTTCCATTTTCAATTCGGTTTCTCCTAAAACTCCGAAGGCCAACCTCACCATTGCAGTTTTGTTACTCTCTGTGCTTTGGATCTATTTTTGGGGTTTGTTTTCGAAAGAAATCTCTTATGGAAAGGTTATTCTTGCTTCATTCTACATTCTTCTTCCCTTACATGCCATCGGTCTCGGCCAATGGGTTTATAGATTCGGAAAAAAACTATATTGGAAAAAAAGACGGATCCAACCCAAAACTTGGGAATCCGCCCTCCACCAACTCTCTAAGGATTACCACAATTTGGTAGGGAACGCCCATTTGTTTCATGAAAATATCCAAGAGAACCGGGGTCATTTGTTAGAAGAAATAAAACAAATGGAACAATCGATCCAAGGAATCAAATCTTTACTTTCGAAGGAGAAACAAACAGAAATTAAAAATCCAGAAGAATCAACCTAATGGTATCAATTAAATTTTAGAATCATTTGTTTCCCACTAACACGGGATAAAAACCAAGTTTAGATTGTACATCGTGATCATGGGCCGGGATGATTTGTAATTCTTCGTTGTTTTGGACCAAATCATGAACTCGAGCAATTTCATCACCTAGACTTTTTGTATCAAAATCCACAATCCATCTGGCTCCCCTTGGTTTGTGGCTTTTGTTCGTAAAACCTTCTTTGCGCCACACAATATCCCCTGTGAGAAAGTAAACTTGTCCATTTTTCGTATGTAAAAAAAGACCTACTGAACCTTCACTATGGCCTTTCATGGGAACAAATACAACAGTTCCATCTCCAAACCAATCGATACTTTTCGCATAAGATGCGTAAGGTTTATTTTGGAATTGTAGATAGCTCCAGTTGACAGAATCTCCATCAAACTGAGATGGGATATAACCTAATTCTATTTTAGGCTGATTCAATTCATCTGGTAAACTATGTATTTTAGCTAAAGGAAAATCTTTTAAACCACTGGCATGATCCCAATGGAGATGGGAAAAAAATACATCCTGGATCGATGTAGGAGCAATTCCATTGGATTCCAATTGTTTGTAGGCTGTTTGGAATGGTTTGTAATCCATTAAAAGTTTTAGATACAAAGGAAAAACTTGGAACTGTTCTTTGACTTTGGTTCCAAGACCCGTATCAAATAAAAAATTTCCTTTGGGATGTTGGATGTAAAAAGCGGAATGGGCAACCGTGACAGTTTTGAATACGGAACCACCTTCTATGACAAAGGCTTCCAATGTTGTTGCTTCTCCCGTTTTGAGAATAGAAAAAACTACATTTGATTTTCCGATTGGTTTTGGGATGAGAGGAGAGGTTACTTCTTTTTCCGCCGTAAAAGAGGGAATCTCTTCTTTAGGGTATCCAAGAAAATAGAGAAAAAAACAGATTACAATCGTTAGGCTAACGGTTAAAAATATTTTAGATTTGAGATTCATTTTTGATTTTCCTATAAAAATTTAGTTTTGTTTGAAAAGTAATTCTGCCGTTTTTGCGGCCACACGTAATGGCTCTGGTGATTTTTGTAGTTTAGAAAGTAACATGGCCCCTTCCCATAAAGAGAGTAGAGAAAGAGAAAGATTTTTTGCCAAACGACTACTGTAACCTTTTTCCACCAAATAAGTCTCAAAGGTTTTTAACCATAGAGAATAAACCTCGGCACAAACATCGGAAACACTAGGAACGGAACCGGCAGTTTCCATAGCAGTTGTTGCGATGGGACATCCCTTTTTGTAATCGCTAGATACAATTCGATCCTCCAATGCATGGAATACTTGTTTGATGGCTTGTGTTGGAGATTCCGTTTCTGCTAAAACTGATTGGAAAAACAAATTCAATTGGTTCCCGGAATGAAGGAGGGCAAGACTTGTGAGTTCGTCTTTTCCGCCAGGAAAGTGAAAGTATAGAGAACCTTTAGGTGTACCCGTTTCCTTCCCTAATTCGGTAAGGCCCGTTGCTTCATACCCGGATTCTTCTAAAAGTCCAGACATGACTTCGATCATCTTTTGTTTGGTTTCTCCGCCTTTTTTGCCCACAAAACCATTGGAAAAGAAAATAATAGACCGGTCAACATAAAAAAGTATCGGCAAGAATGAAGTCTAAAAATCCGAATCAAAAGAGGGGAATCGGTGGTGATCGCTTTTTTCCTTCAGAATAAATCTCATTGTTTTTTCTAGACCCGGCCGATAAACTAAGTAGTACGGATTTCGGGACGAAGTATGATCAATAAGAAGCCATCGCTCACAGGAAGACAAAAGGCCGCCATCTTTTTGGTTGCGGTTGGAAACGAAGTGGCATCCGAAATCTTCAAACACCTTCGTGAAGACGAGATCGAACAAATTACGTTCGAAATTGCTCGTTTAGATAAAATCACTCCGGAAGATAAAGAAAAGGTACTTGTTGAGTTCAATGAACTCATGATGGCCCAGGAGTTTATCACCAATGGTGGTATTGACTTTGCTCGGGGCCTACTCGAAAAAGCTCTCGGAAATCAGAAAGCCATCGATATCATCAACCGGCTCACTTCGTCTTTACAAGTAAGGCCCTTTGACTTTATCAGAAGGACTGACCCGGCCCACCTCCTCAACTTTATCCAGGGGGAACATCCGCAAACCATCGCCCTTATTCTTTCTTATTTGGATCCGCAAAAAGCATCCAATATCTTATCGAACCTTCCACACCAGATCCAAGCGGAAGTGGCCAAACGGATTGCAACGATGGACCGGGTATCACCGGACGTACTCCGCGAGGTAGAACGGGTGCTCGAGCGTAAACTCTCTACTCTTGCTTCTGAGGATTATACCTCTGCTGGGGGTATTGATTCTGTGGTGGAAATTTTGAACCTTGTAGACCGGGGAACGGAAAAAACCATCATCGAGGCTTTGGAAGAAGAAGACCCGGAACTTGCAGAAGAGATCAAAAAACGGATGTTCGTATTCGAAGATATTGTTCTCCTCGATGACCGTGCGATCCAAAAGGTAATGCGAGAAGTGGATAACACCGATTTGGCGAAAGCGTTAAAGTCTGTGGATTCTGAAGTACAAGATAAAATCTTTAAAAACATGTCCAAACGTGCGGCAAACCTACTCAGAGAAGATATGGACTTTATGGGTCCTGTTCGTTTGAAAGACGTGGAAGATGCACAGCAAAAAATTGTAAACATCATCCGTAAACTGGAAGAAGCGGGCGAGATCGTTGTGGCTCGTGCGGGAGAAGACGAACTTGTGGTTTAGTTCACAAGTTCTATTTTCCAGGTTTCATTAGTTTTTTAGAAAATTCGAAAAATCTATAATCTATTTGTTGCGATTGCTGAACTTTCCCCATTTAGGAGGGAATTCAATGAGTGCATCTTTGGCGGAAATTTCATTTCGTTCCAATTTTTGATTTAAAGTAATGAGTTTGTGAAGGTTTCCCATTGAGAATGACAATTCAGTAATGTCAAAATCATCCAAACGAACTTTTGCATTTCGACAGAACAGTTTGAGTTCCGATAGAATCAATGTGACCCTGGCGTTGGCATAACGTGCCACAATTTCCTCAAATTCTTCCTCGTTAAAAAATTCTTTTTCTAAATCGTAGTCGAATTCTTGTTTGATGAGTTCAATCAGAGAAAGTCCCAGTTCTTTGGCGACCAAAACGACATAATCAAATTTTGATCGGATCCAATCATCAGATTCTAAAAGTTCTAGAGCCGAACGAGGTATATCCAATTTCTCAGATAATTCAACTCGTGTTAGCTTTCGTTTCTCGCGATAGGTTCTAAAATAGTTCTGTTTTTCCATGTTGTAAAAAAAAATTCAAAAATACCGTTAATAACGGTCTGAAAAGGCTCCAAAAACGTTCTTAACGTTCTGGATGAATAAGATTCGCATGGAATGGATTGACTTACAGCAGGAAAGAACCGTTAGGCTCAAGTTACGCTAAATTTCCTTTCTGGAGTCCGCCACCGAGGTTACCCTAGGCGGTGGACTCGTTTTTTCCACCCTTTTCTTATTTCGATCATTCGAATTCTCTAATTTTCCACCCTTTTCTGCGGAAACTCTGCTCATTTCCCCGTAATTCTCCTAGATTTAGAAAAAGACAGAATTTTCTTTTTAAATCGGGAGGAGAAAAATTCCTTTATCACCATCATAGATGCTTAAGATGGAATCCTTTAGAAAGGATCGAAAGGAAACCATTGATGAACCAAATCCAAAAACTTAGAATTAGTTTAATCTTTATTAGTTTAGTTGCTTTTTATTCCACTAACTGCGCGACCGTGGAGACACCGAATCGTTTGCGTAAGGTGCTGGATTTACAAGGACATCGTGGTGCGAGAGGTCTTAAACCAGAAAATACTTGGCCAGCTTTTGAAGAAGCCATGAAATACAAAATGGTCACTTTGGAGTTGGATACGGTTCTCACCAAAGACAAACGAATTGTGATCCACCATGATTCCGATACAAATCCAGTGATTTGCCAAAATGCGGAAGGAACAGAAATCAAAAAAACTTCTCTGTATGAACTGACATTAGCTGAATTACAATCTTATGATTGTGGATCTAAAAAAAATCCTAATTTTCCAAAACAAACCCCTGTTCCTGGAACCAAACTTCTGTCCTTAGAAGAGTTTTTTGAAAAAGTCATTTCTTCTGAAAAAAAATCAAAGGAAGTTTATGAATTTAATATCGAAACAAAATTTCCTGACGATGGATCGGCTCCCGATAGTTTGGTAAAAGAACATACGGAAAAACTAATTCAAATCATTGAAAAGTATAAAGTTGTGGATCGTTCCACAATCCAATCTTTTGACCTTCGCACCTTGGCTTTTTCAAAAGCAAAAAATGCGAAAGTGAAAACCAGTGCTTTGTTTGTTCCGACCTATTTCCAAGGTTTTTTAATGACGATAGGATTTGGAAATGGATACCGAGATACAATTGTTTCCGTAGCAAAAGAAAAACAGGCGGACATCATTTCTCCTTACTTTCTGTATGTAACTCCTAAGTTTGTAAAAAATTCGCATGACAAAGGTTTGTTTGTCATTCCTTGGACAGTCAATACAGAAAAAGAAATGAAACGACTTGTTTCTTGCGGTGTGGATGGAATTATTTCTGACTACCCTGATTTGTTGGATGGAGTGGTTCGCAAAGAACCTTAAATTCCCCAAACCACTGTACAAAGTGAAGAATAGAGAGAGAGGTAATTCGTTGCCTCTTTTTCGATTCGATAGATGTCTAAAATCTCACCTGCATTGGCTGCAGATTCGATACTTGCATTTCCCGAAGTAAAAAAGAAACCGTAACGTTTGACACAAGCCTTTCCTTTTTTTAAGGGGAGTTTTGGTAAGTTACGTTCAGACAAACCCAAGGAATAGGAAGCATACAAAAAACCGTTAGGTCCTAGTCCTTGTGGTTGGCCTAAATTAATACAATTACAAATAGATAGAGTTAGAGCGGTGGAAATCAAAATTACGAATGATTTTATTTTTGATTTGGAATTTAGTTTCATTCGTTACCAGAGATCTCAACACAGAGATTTGCATAAATTCCAACGATGGATAGTGTTGTCCAATTGGTTTCGGTAACATTTTGAATTTTGGATCTAGACTTTAAAAATTCCAAAGAAGCATCCCCAAAAGAAACAAGTCCTAGTACAGAGTGTACGCAAGAAGTGGCTCGTCTTTTGGAAGATTCCCCCGTTCCAAAAATTCCAATTTTGGTTTTTGTATAAAGAAAACCCCGGGGCCCAAACCCAGGGGAAGCGCAGTTTCCAAAGAACAAACTAGAAAAAACCACAAGCAGAGTAGAAAAGAAAAAAGTCCGATTCAAAAAATTTCCTTAGTTTGTGATGAGGTCTTTATGTTTGTTTTTCATCTGGATGCATTTTTTTTCCGAATCAATTTGTTTCAAAAGAGTTTTTTTGATCGGTGCTGGAAGTTTTGGATGGTTTCCAGTAAACTTTTTTAGAATGAGAAGTGTTTCGTCTGTACAAAAATCTGGGGCCAAACTTTTAGCAAAGGCATCTAAATAATTTTCATCTTCACCTCGATTGAAGCGGTCGAGGGCATCAAAATAGGTATCTAAAAAACTAAGTTGGATGTCTTTTTGATTCTCAGGAAAAAGTGAATAGGAAACTACACGAAGTGTAGAAGATGAGTATTGGCTCGACTTCGGATTGAGAAGAATTTGAATCCATTTGTCTTTTACAGTGCGATTGGGCTCGGCTCCTTCGGCCGCCAAACTAGAGTTCACTCCTCGGCTAGAAGGATCTATTTTTTTCTCACGATCGATGATGGATTGGATTTGGGTTCTGTCGGTTTCCAAGGAACTTAGTTTTACGATGAGGTTCCAACGTAAGTCTTGGTCGATTTTTAATCCAGGAATGGATAGTTTGTTTTCCAAAAAGTCGTACAATCTTTTTTTAGAAGTGGCCGAATACGTGGAATCAATCAAGGACACAAACAAGTATCTTTGTTCGTCGCTTCCTGGTTTTGTTTTGTTCAACTCTTCCCAGAGAAAACTTTGTAAGGAATCAAAATCACGAATTCGTTTTTCTTCGGGAAACCAAAAACGACTGGTGACGTAGGTGGAACCGTTATCACCGGCTACACGTGATAAAATCCAACGTTTGATTTTGGTATCAGATTCTTTTGGGTACAAACGAATGGCAGTATCTTTGAATTCATCATAGGTAATATTTGCCAACTGGACTTGTCTAAAATAATCAGTCCACAAAATGAGTTTTCTCATTGGGTCTGAATCATACTCTAAAACATATTCCAAATTTTCTTTGTTAGGTTCTGTCCATTTCCAAATGGCAAAGTCATGGTCTTCCGCATTGATAAAACTATAGTCAGGACAAGTTTTTACAGAAAAAATAGCGTTGGAAGAACGGCCAGAATAAACGACGGGAAATTCCTCAAAACTAATTTGTTTGTTTGGCTTATCAAAATAATAAATACCAAGTTTTGTTTTATGATCTCTGAGTTTGTTATCTAAACCAGGAGCCGATTGAACGATTTTTGCATACCATTGATTGTCTGCGCATACCGTTGTTAGCTCAATCAAATTGGTTCCTTTGGTTTCCAACCAATCTTTGGACCATTTTTTCATTGGGAAACCACTCGCAAATTCCAACTCTTTTAAAAAGTCAGCGAGTGTCGAATTTGAATATGAATATTTACGAAGGTAGTTTTGTACCCCACGTTGGAAGGCATCCTCTCCAATAAAATAAACTAACTGTTTGAGGACTGAAGCTCCTTTCCCATAGGTGATTCCATCAAATTGAGTGAAAGCTTCTTCCGTGTCAGAAACTTTTGCTTCTACAGGATGGTTCGTAATATAACTATCTTCATCGTAAGCCCATTGTTTCATTTTTTCAAAAAAACTAATCCATGTTTCTTTGAATTCGGAATTTTTTGCTTGGGCTAGGCTCGCCATATAAGTCGCAAAACTTTCATTAAGCCATAATCCATTCCACCAACGCATGGTAACAAGATTTCCAAACCACATATGGGCCATTTCGTGTAAAACAACATCAGAAAGATTTTCTCTTTGGGATCTTGTCATTGGCGCACGAGATACAAAACGTTCAGAAAATGTTACGGCCCCAACATTTTCCATAGCTCCAAAATTAAACTCTGGAACGATGATCTGATCATATTTTAAGAAGGGATAAGGGATTCCAAAATAAGAATTAAAAAAAGCAAATCCTTCTTTGGTAAAAGTAAACCAATCTTTTGGATCTACATATTTTGCGAGAGACTTTCTAACAAATAATCTTAAAGGGATGGATTCAAAGTTATCTTCCCAAACCTGGTAAGGGCCTGCGTGGAGAGAAAAAACATAGGTTGAAATTTTTGCCGACTCTGGAAAAGAAAACGAAATTTCATCGGGGTTGGTTCCTTTGGATTGGCCATTAGGAAGTGTTGTGGAAATGACCTTCCAATTTTTAGGAACAGTTGCATTGAGTTTGAATGTGGCTTTTAAATCGGGTTGGTCAAAACAAGGGAACATTTTGTTCGCATGGAATGCTTCGAATTGTGAATACAAATACACTTCTTTATCATCAGGATCGGTGAATTTATGAAGACCGTTTCCCGTTTTTGCATACGGTGTTTCAAATTCAACAGTGAGAGTGTTGTTTCCAATCATTAGATGGTTTGATGGCAATTGGATATGACCATTTTCGTAAGGAAGATTTGTGAGATTTTCTTCGTTTAGAACAATACTTTTGATTTTCCCTTGGTAATAATCCAATCGTAGGTCTTTGAGTTTTTTTCCCAAAAATTGAATTTTGACCTTTCCTGTAAAACTATCTCCTGAAGTTAAATGAACATCCAATTCATAATGAATGTCTTCAACGATTTCGAACCGAGATTCGGCTTCTGATTGCGTTAGGTGGTAAACCGGTTTTTTGAGACGGCAATCCAAAAGCAAAACAAAGGGAATTAAGGTTAAAATTTGTAAAAGTTTTTTCATAGAAGCTCCGTCTCGTTAAGGTTGAAAATTACGATATAAAATGGCCCAGTCGATAGACTTTCGATTTTTCCATTCTGGTTCGCTATAGTATTTGCCACCAATCGAATTTAGGATCATTTCCATATAGTCTTCGCCTGGATCAAAGTCTTTTGCGTTTAGGAAAATGGAACCACCCCACTTTTTCTTGGCTTGGGTATGGCTAAATACACCTGACAAATCTTCTAATTTTTCGTTAGAAAGTGGAATTTTGTATTTGGTTGTGAGTTCTGTCACAAGATTTTTCACTGTTTGGATTTGTTCGGGTTGTTTGAGTAATTCTTCTGTATCTTTGGCAATGATTTCGATTTGGATGCAGTTGTCGTTTGTTCCGGTGGCTGCTGCTGCTCTGTCTTCTAAAACATCAACTAGTTGGTAAGCCTTTCCGTTATTATCGATCATGATGGATGCGGTTAGGTTACGCGCTTCGAGTGTACGAAGGGATTTAAAGTATTCCGAAATGGCAGTGTAGTGTAAAACCACACAGCTAGGTTTGATTTTTCCTCGGAAGGTATACTTAACACGGTATTCTTCAGGAGGATAACCTTTCTCATCTTTCTCAAGATATGTAAAAGATATTTTTTCTGGTTTGGTGATTCCTCGACCATTGGTAGGTTTGAAAGTTTCTTTTAAAATATCTTTGTTTTCTTTTTTTAAAACCCAACCAGTAACAAAACGATCTTTCCAATCATCTTCCTCATAATATTTTCCATCGATTTCAGAAAGAATTTGTTTGAGTGCGAGTTCACTTCCACAAGGAGAAAAATCTACAAATCCACCAAACCTTCGTTTGGTTTGATTGTGAGTAAAAACTCCTTTTTTGGAGATTACATCGTAATTGGATTTTGGAATGTTTAGTTCTTCTGTCAGGTAAGAAATGACTTGGTTTAAGGCGCCGCGTTGTTTTCGGTTGTTGTAGAGAGTTTCTTGGGTTCCTTCATAAACGAGATGGATGGATTCTAAATCGATTCCCGGTGCGGCCGACCATTCATGATTTAAAAACTCTGGATCTCCAAAGATATTTCCTTCTGAGTCCACATAAACATGAAACATAAATTGGTTAGCAACGGAAAGTTTGAGAAAATCAGGGAACTTACGTTTTCCCGAATTGTGAAGGATGATGGCGGAAACTGATTTTGGGTCTCGTGACTTGGAGAGAGAACTCCATTTTACATTCTTTACCGACTCTAGTTCGTTATAAGGTACCAAACCTTGGATGCGAATGGATGGATAGTCGGGTTCCCTTCGAAAAATACCAATACATCCAGTAAAAATAAGGAAAATGAGTGATAATTTTACAAGTTTCTGACACAATGGGTTCAAAAATAAAACAAGGACAAGTGACTTGGAGCCGTATACACCCTTTATCCTATCGCGAAATCGTTTCTTAAAGTTTTCTCTCAAATGTTTTGCCTTAACTACAGTTTCGATTCAGGGAGTGAATTGTGGTCCAGGCCTTGCCACTCCCGCTCTCCGAGGAATTTCCCCAGAACAATACCATAGTTTTCGTAGCTTGCAAGAAGTCTTCTTAAGCGACAACCCCATTCCGAATTTTGATTTAGGATTAGCATTGGATAATTATGTGTACGGACATCCTTATCCTATTGAAACAGAAAGCGTTATACAATTGTTAGCTACTGTTCCTTCCTCCATTTTAGCAGCCATCGCACTTGATTTTTCTTTCACTCCTATTGTGAAACTTCCTATGGAAGAAAGGATCAAAAGGTTACAAGAGTGGAAACATTCCTCACTTGGTCTCAAACGTGGGGTTTATGCGATCCTTAGACAAATTTCATTTTTCCTTTTAAGTTCCGACAAAGAGTACCAAAAATTTGTCGGTTATATCCAATAAGGCGGACACCATGGGAATTCCTGTTTTTAACGAAAAAATCATCACACCAAAAAAACACGCAGAGATCATCAAAGAAAACAAAATTGAAAATGGAACATGGGAATTGAATGCCGATGTTGTCATCATTGGTTCTGGTGCCGGTGGCGCCGTTGCGGCCAGTGAACTTGCAAGAAATGGTTGGAAGGTAGTTCTCATTGAAGAGGGAAGTTATTTTACTCCAGCACAGTTCAATTCTGATGAATTCATCTCGCAAGCAAGGCTCTACAGGGATGCGGGTTTTATTGTTACCGAAGAACAAACGTTATCGATTTTACAAGGGAAGTCCATCGGTGGATCCACAACTGTCAATTGGCAAACTTCACTTTACCCTCCTGACTATGTAACGAATGAATGGAGTGAACGATTTGGATGGCAAGGTTATTCCCGTGAAGAAATGGATTCTTATGTTTCCGAAGTCCATGAAAGATTGGGGGTTCATGAAGTTCCAGATAACTTAGTGAATGCGAATAACAATGTACTTCGTGTTGGTGGAAAAAAAATTGGCCTCACTCCCCAGGTGCTTCGCAATAACAACCGAGGTTGTATTGGACTTGGTCGTTGTGGTTTGGGTTGTCCAATCAATGCAAAACAATCCGCATTTTTAACTTGGATTCCGGATGCGATTGAAGCCGGTGCCATTGTTGTTTCGAATATGCGAGCGGCAAAAATCAAAGAAGGAAAAATCAAAACGGTCATTGCCGAATTTACACCTGATGCTTATGAAACGGCTCCGAAAGAAGTCATCCAAATCATGGAAATCAGCGCTCCTGTTGTGATAGTGAGTGCTGGTGCCATTGAAGGTCCTGCTCTTTTGCAAAGGAGTGGGATTGGGAATGGATGGGTGGGTAGAAATTTAAAAGTCCATCCTACATCTACCATCTTTGGAAAATTTGATTCTGAAATTAAAATGTTCCAAGGCCCACCGCAATCCATCGTCATCAAAGACGGTCACAATCAAAATGGAACTGGTTATGGATTTTGGTTGGAAGCGGCGCCTTACCGACCTACACTTGCTTCTTCCCTCGTTCCTTTTTACGGCAAACAACAGTTTGATGTGATGAAGGATTTTACTAAATACAATGCAGGGATTGTTCTTGTTCGTGATGGAGCCGATGGGGAAGCCAATGCCAGTGTGAAGTATAGTTTAGGGAGACGAAAGGTTTATTTTGAACTAACACCCACAGACGGTCTCAATATGTTACGCGGCCTGAAAGCCCTGGCCGAAGTGACAGTGGCTGCCGGTGCTAAAGAACTAATTTTTCCTTTCACTCGGTTTACAGAACCATACAAAGTCACAGGAAACGACAACTTTGATTGGATTTTGAAAGAAAGTACAAAACCGGGGGATCTAACGGTTGGTTCGGCTCATCCACATGGCTCCATCCAGTCAGCAAACGATCCAGAAAAGGGTGCAGTTGATTTAAATTTGGAAATTTATGGTCATAAAAACATATTTGTCATGGATGCCTCAGTTTATCCCACGGGACTTTCGGTGAACCCACAAATAACGACGATGAGTATCGTTCTCAGAGCCTCAAGAAATCTGGCCTCACAAAAAGAAGAAAGAACGAAGATCTAACTTTTTTCCAAAAATCCCTTTCATTCCCATGGGTTCCAACTAGTTTGGAATCCGTGCGGAAATATCTTTCCTTAGTTTTTATCTTTGTAATCTTTCAACCTACACTCTTCGCAATTGATAGTGATGCGATGAAGGAAGGAAAAAAGGCTTTTTCAAAAAAAGCCTATGGCGAAGCGATTAAAAAATTTACAAAACACGCCGACTCACACCCGCAAGACGGTGAGGCTTATATGTATTTGGGTTATATTTACGAATATAAAAAAGATTATCCTAAATCCATTCAAAACTTTAGAAGAGCAGCCGATTTGGATTTGGACAAAGACCAAAGAAAAACTGTCCTCTTAAAACTCGCATTATTTTTTAATTACCACCAAGATTGGAATTTATCAGCAACGTACTCTTCTCGTTATTTGAAATACGATCCTAAAAATGAAGAAGTTCAAAAGATTTACAATCGCGCTGTGGGAAACAAAGGAAATCCTTCATCCACACATACATATTCGCACCCAACAAAAGTAGAATCTAAACCTTCAGAACCAAAACAAACAGAAGTCAAAAAAGTCAATTCTAAAAAACCAGAAGAAGTTTCAGAATCGACAGAAACCACAAAACCAAGTGAATCCTATGAACAACTTTTGGCTAACCAACCCCACCTAGAAGATGTTCGTTGGGATTATGTTTTATCTTTGTTTGATGAAAAAAAATACGATAAAGCGGAAGCCAATCTTAAAATCCTAATCGAAAAAAATCCATCTAGGTCCAGATACCATTACAAACTGGGAATTGTAAAATTAAGACAGGATGATCCTAAGTCGGCGATTGAATCTTTTGAGCGGGCTAAAAAAAATCCGTTTTCTAAAGACACCAATGTTTTTTTATATTATGTATATCTGAATGAAGGTTTCGCCTTTCAAAAGTTAGCCGAAGTTGATAAAGCAGAAACATCCTTCCAACAAGCATACAAACAATTACAAAAAGACCCTCCCCTTTTGGCATTGGCAAGGTTGTACGAACAAAAATCAGATTGGGAAAATTGTATTTCTTCTGCTGACAAAGCTTTGTCACTCAATCCAAACCAAGTAGAATCTCATATGTTCCGTTTTGTTTGTATGTTTGAAGCAGGTAAAAGAACCAAAAAGTTTGATACAAGTTTTGCCAAGTATTCAGAGTTTATTGATTCGAAATTTCCAGACCTGACCCAGACCCCAGAGAAATACCAAGTAGGATTTATCAAACTAGCAAGGCGTTATACGGAAACGAATGCCTTTGACAAAGCAGAAACTTATTTTTCCGTTTTGGAAAAAGATCCGGCTCGTGCCGAATCTCGGGAGTTTTTATTCTATCGTGGGCGTAATTATTTTTATTCAGGGAAAGTGGATTCTGCCATTTCTATCCTTCAAAAAGTAACAGGATCTTCCTCGGGACATTATCTACTGGCTAGATGTTATTCCAGAAAGGGTGACGTTCCTAAAACCAAAGAACAGTTTAAGTTAGCTGCTGATTTAAAACCAGAGTATTGGACATCTGAATCTTTAGAGAAAGATTTTAAAGAGGTTTGGAAAGATTCATCTTTTCGGGATTTTATTGGCACAAAAGCGGGTACCGTGAGTGCCCAAGTGAAACCTTAATCGAATACAGGGATTGATTAAAAATATTAAAAACAAAATGCCTCGGATATAATTCTCTGAGGCAATCAGATCTAATCTTCTTTAGAATCTTTTCCAGAACCTGGGCTTTTAAACAAATCTGCGCGTAGTTTTTTAAAGGTATCTACGGAGATTTGGCCTGGCGCTTTTGGTTCGCCAAGTGTCATATAGGTGAATGTTGAATGAAACTTATCACCGAAAACGCGAGAGATAAGACCAAGTTCACCCATACAAATTCCAATCATTGTATTTGATTTAGATAAAAGTTTAATATCGTTTAAAAAATCTGCAGTTTCTTCAATGTCTTCTGGTGTGATCGCAAATTTGAAGATAGGGTTCTTCTTTTTAACAGGTTTTGCTTTGTTTATGAAATTGGTCATTTCATTTGCAAGGATAGACTTTTTGAAAGAATGATAAGAATAAATGATTCGATAGTTTAGAGTTTCGTAATTGCGAAAGATGGTGTCTTCTCGATTGAGTTCAATGTCTAGGTAGTTGGCATTGTCGTTAAAATCTTTCAGGATTCCTTCTACATCTTCATGGAAAAGTTTTACATATGACCTTACACTGCTATCTTCTGCTCTTCTGTAAGTGAATAGAACCGGAAGACCGAGTGCCTTCAGTTTTTTTTTCATTTCTTTTTGGATGTAATTTCTGGAAAAAAGATCCAATCGGACTTCGATGACATCGACATCCTTTACATCTTTTTTTTGTAAATGGCGAAGGTCATCTTCACCAACAGAAGCTATGATTTTATAAGATTCTGGCATAATAATTTATAATCCTTTTTGTAATAAATCGTGAAGGGATATCATTCCCACAAATAAACCTTTTTCATCCACAACGGGAGCAACAGAGATCGGTCTCTCACGGCCTTCCATTTTGATGAGAACATCATAAGCCTTTTCATCGGGTCGGAAACTGTTGGGATTTGCGTTCATCATTTCTTTGGCAGTGACCGTAGGTAGAAGTGTGTTTTTAGTTAGATATTTGCGGATGTCATAATCAGTAATGAGGCCAACTAGTTTGGAATCTGCATCCACAACGCCTGTAGCACCGATCCCTTTCTCTGTAATTTCTTTGAGAATGGTTTCAAGATTGGCATCCAGAGAAATAGAAGCATTCCTCTCTCCTTTTCGCATAACATCGGATAGGTATAAGGAAAGTCGTTTTCCTAGTCTTCCTGCTGGATGGTATAAAGCAAAATCATTGGCTTGAAAATTTTTTAATTCCATAAGAGCCACGGCAATGGCATCTCCAAGAACTAATGCAATGGTTGTACTAGATGTGGGAGCTAAATCCAAAGGACAGGCTTCTTTTAAAACTGGAGTAATGATGACTACATCGGAAAGAGAAGCTAACTTTGATTTGGCGTTAGCGGTGATCCCAACAATTTTTGCTCCAATTTTGCGAAGAGTCGGAAGAATGTAGTTGAGTTCTTCAGATTCTCCGCTTTTGCCAATTGCAAGCACCACGTCATCAGGCCCAACAATTCCAGAATCTCCATGAGAAGCATCTGTTGGGTGTAAAAAATAAGCCGAGGTTCCTGTGGAAGAAAGTGTATGGGAAATTTTTTTGGCAATGTCACCAGATTTACCAACACCAGTGACGATCACTTTTCCATTGGAATTTAAAATGAGATCGATACAATCTTTGACGGAAGGATCGAGTTTGTCACGGAAGTGGACGAGAGATGAAATTTCATCATCTAGTGCTTGTTTTACGATTGATATAGTATCTTTTTCTTTCATGTGAGCAATTCCTCCCAGGCCAAATCATCCACTTTGATTTCATAAGAAAACGCAGTTTCGACTCCTGGAATCCTTAGAACCACTAAGGTTTTATTTTTAACTTTTAATATTTCCATTGTTTTCCCCTGCAATGGTCCACTGATGATTCGAACCATTTTTCCTTTTTCTAAAACGGATTCAGGACGTACCGTCAAGGAATCAGCATACTTTTTAAGGCCTTCTTCTAAAATATCTAAATCGTCCTGCGATACAGTAGCAGGTTGACCCTTGTGAAATACAAAATGGTGGGAACCCGGTAATTGGAGGACTTTATTTTTATCTCTCCAGAAAACAATATGAACAAAAATATAAGAAGGTAGAATAGGAACGTGAACCCATTTGAATCGGTCTGTCCATTTTTTCCTTTCTTTGCGGATGGGGAGATAGTTCTCCAAATGGTATTTTTTTAGAAGTTCACTGAGTTTTTTTTCCGCTCTTGGTTTTGTATACACAATGTACCAAGCACTCTCTTCTATGGGGGGATTAGTCTCGGACATCTAAGCGGAACCTAATGGGTAGAACAAATTCTTTACCTTTGGAATATTGAAACTGCCAATCGGCGAGCTGCCGACGCACCTGTAAATCAAAGACCTCATACCTGCATGGGGTGACCACTGCAATTTTTTCCAGGGAACCATCTTCTTTGATCGTAAGTTTGTATGCACAAACATCTTCTAATTTCTGTTCCAAGGCCAGAGCAGGATAACTCAGACAATTTTGAAATTCGGTAATTTCGTCTTCCCAGGTTTTGGTTCCGTCCACCTCGGAAGCATTTGCCGCCGATGAAGTTGTGGTATTTCCAAATCCGGAAGAAAATTGTAATCGGATGGAAGAAACCGCCCCTCCTTCTGTGAGGTGGAGGAATGGCGAATCTATGTCACTTTGAAGGTTATAGGTGACGAGAGCCAAAAGTAACAAGAAATGCGATCCAAAAGCAATGAACAGTGCCTTGTATTTCGAACCTTCAAAGAGGATGTGCATTCCAAGTTCATGAAAAACTTTATTGGAGAGAATGCAATCTCCATTTTCATTGTCCGTATATGCCTTCAAGTTGGGGAAAAATTTTCAGAGTGTCTACCTATGGTGAATCCCACGGAACTTCCGTCGGTGTGGTTGTGGATGGAGTCCCAGCTGGTTTGCCTTTTCCAGAAGAAGAAATCCAAAAAGATTTAACGCGCCGTAGACCAGGCCAAAATGATCTCACCACTCCAAGAGATGAAAAGGATCGGATGGTTGTGGAATCGGGTGTGTTCCAAGGAAAAACAACGGGAAGCCCGATCCTTATGAAAGTGAACAACCAAAACACCATTGGAAGTGACTACGATGAAATGGCCCATGTCTTCCGGCCTTCTCATGCCGATTATACTTATTCAGAAAAATACGGTCACCGTGCGCATGTAGGTGGTGGTCGGTCTTCCGTTCGAGAAACGATCGGTAGGGTTGCCGCTGCAGGTCTTGCCCGTGTGATCTTAGAACGCGAGTTAGGAATCTCAACCGTTGGTTGGGTAGATTCGATTGGTCCAATTGATTCTAATATTGGTGAATCTGAATTTCCTATCACAAGAGATATTGTAGATAATTTTCCAACGAGATGTCCTAAACAATCTGTGAACGATGAAATGGAAGTTCTCATTCGTAAACTTAGAGATGAAGGAGATTCTGTGGGTGGGGTTGTAAAAATTGTCGTTCGCAATTTACCTCCTGGCCTCGGTGATCCCGTCTATGACAAGTTAGATGCCGATTTGGCAAAAGCAATTTTATCAATTTCTGCTTGTAAGGGATTTGAAGTGGGTTCGGGATTTTCTGGTACTCGCCAAACAGGAAGAGTTCACAACGATGAATTTTATATTGAAGCAGGGACAGGAAAAGTAAAAACAAGAACTAATAATTCTGGTGGAATCCAAGGTGGAATTTCCAACGGAATGGATTTGATCCTTCGCGCGGCTTTTAAACCTACTTCTACAATCAAACTAGAACAAAAAACCATTAACGATAAAAAAGAAGAAACCATTTTAAAAGCGAAAGGTCGTCATGATGCTTGCGTTTTGCCAAGAGCCGTTCCCATTGTGGAAGCTGTGGTAAATCTTGTGCTTGTGGATGCTTATCTTTATCAAAGAGCCTTACAACCAAAATGGTTTATGAAATATGCGAATTTAGATTCGATTCCAGAGCAATAAAGGTAATGTAATCAAATGAACCGTCCAAAAGTTTATAAAGTTCTTTTACTCGAAGATGATGAAAGTAGTGCTAAACTATTGTTACATACTTTGGAAAGATATAACTTTGATGTCACTCATGTTGCGGATGGGATGTCAGGCCTTACCAAAATCAGAAACAATAGTTATGATTTGGTGATCAGTGATGTCAATATGCCTTATCTCGATGGAATCAGTTTTTTAGAGAAAGGGAAAGAGATGTTGAAGATGACTCCTGTCATCATGTTGACCGCAGTGGGTGAAAAAGACCAAGTCAAGAGAGCTGCTCTCAGTCACGTGACAGCTTATCTTTTGAAGCCGATTGCCAACCAAGCTCTTCTTGAAAAAATCGCATTAGTTTTGCAGTTAAAACCAGAGAACATCATTGATAAAAAAGAATTTCCTTTGGTGATCAATGTCTCTGAACTTTCCATTTCACAAATGCTTTTGGAGATTAAGGGTTGTCCGGGTAAAAAATCTTTAGATGAGATTTACGATCGATTTATGTTATCTCTGGGGGGACGAGGTAGTTTTACCAATTTGAGAATCAATCTCGATAACACCTTCTTTTATGAAGTCAGATCCTTACAAATCTTGGACGATCTCATTGCAAAAATACTCAAACAGACCAATATCCGAGCAAGTTCCTTGTTTTTAGATTCGGAGTTCTTCAATAACAATGTAGTGGATTTGCAACCGTACTCTTATCTTACCGAAGTAAATATAATTTCAAAATGAAGGTTTGACAAAATCGAAAGACCTAGGTCTAATCAAACCTAGGGGGCCTGTTCTTTGGTTAAGATAAAGATAGACGGACTCGAATACGAAGTCGACGAAAAGAAAAACCTCATCGATGCCACAAAAGAAGTCGGAGTCGAAATCCCTTACTTTTGTTACCACCCAGCACTCAGTATCGTCGGTATGTGCCGCATGTGCCTTATCGAAATAGAAGGTGTTCCACGTTTACAAGCTGCTTGTAATACTCCTGTAAAAGAAGGAATGGGTATTGTTACTAAATCAGACCGAGTGAAAGAAGCTCGCGCTGGTACTATGGAATTCCTTCTCGCAAATCACCCGTTAGATTGCCCTGTTTGTGATAAAGCTGGTGAATGTCGTTTGCAAGACAACGCATTTGGTTCCGGTTCTGGACATTCCAGATTTGAATTTGATAAACGAAATATTCCTCAAGAAGAGATTGGAACCAATCTCATCATCAATCATAATCGTTGTATTGTTTGTTATCGTTGTGTTCGTTTTGAAGAAGAGAAGGTGGGGGAATCCAATCTTGGTCTTTTTGAACGTGGTAACCATTCCATCATTGGGCTTGCGAAATCAGAACCAATCGATCACAACTACCAAGGTGCTTTGGCAGATATTTGTCCCGTTGGTGCTCTATTAAATAATAAGACGTTATTTAAATCGCGTGTTTGGTGGTATAAATCTCAGAAATCTGTATGCCACGGCTGTTCCACAGGTTGTAATGTAACAACGAATGTACGAGACAATAAAATGTATCGTTACATGATCCGAGAAAATTATGACCAAGGTATGTTCTTCCTTTGTGATAAAGGTCGATTTGATTTGGATTGGATGAATCAAAATCGTCTCCATAGTTATTTGGAAGCTGGCAATCCTTCGACTTCAAAAGAAGTAGTTTCTAAAATTGTAGATCGAATGAAATCTGCTAAGTCCATTGCCGTTCTTGGTGGTGCTCATGAATCCAATGAATCTTTGGAAGCCTTAAAAAAAGGTTTTGATTTAGTTTCGCGCGAGTTAGGTGGTAAATCCATCCAATGGGAATCGAGAGTGACTGATGCACAAAACAAAGAAACCGAACAAGTGGATTTTTTACTCACAAAGGATAATCATCCTAATACAAAAGGGGCTCTTGATTTAGGAATCACTACTCCTTCCGGAATTTCTGGAATCATCAGTGCCGTTAAGTCCGGTTCTATTGATTTAGTAATTGTGTTGAAAGAGTCCATTCCTGAAGGAATTGATCCTTCTAAAGTAATTGTTTTTGATACCAATTTGACGGATGCAGCAAAGAACGCAAGTTTGGCGGCACCGATTCAAATTTTTGCAGAATCTGCAGGTAGTTTTACCAATAAAAACGGTCTCAAACAAAACTTTGAACAGTCATTGAATCCCATCAAGGGACTTTCAAGTGCTGCCGGTGTTGTGGATTTGATTTTACAGAAGTTAACTGAAAAAGTGGAGGCATCCGTTGGGAACCGTTAATGTAGTCAACGTCGCCAAAAAACATCAGTTTTCTTGGTATGAGAAGTTCTATTTTTGGTCCATTGGGAAAGGCCTTTGGATCACACTGAAACATTTCATTAAGGTAGCTTTGTTCAACCAACAAGTGACCATTGAATATCCTGACAAAAAACGCCAGTATTCCACTCGGTTTCGCGGAATGCACTCGATGAAACGAGATGAAAAAGGTCGGGAAAGATGTACGGCTTGTTTTTGTTGTATGTGGATTTGTCCGGCCAACGCGATTCATATCGAAGCGGCAGAAGTCCCGACGGACCGTCAACACCTCCATCCAGAAGATAAGTTTGCTAAGAAATTTGAAATCAACTTACTCCGTTGTATTTTTTGTGGTCTTTGTGAGGAAGCTTGTCCTAAGGGTGCGATTTACCTAGATGGAACTGGGGAAATGGCTGCGGACAACCGTGAGGACTTATTTTTAACCAAAGAAAGAATGATGGAAAAAACTGGCGGACCGATCCTCGGCCAAAGGAATTAAGTTTATTTTTTCTTTTTGATACAATAGCCCGGTTTTTGTTTTTTAATTAAAACTACCGGGTTTTGTTTGTAAAACCGACTTTATTATAACCTTCGTGAATTCATTTTCTTTGATTCAAAAATTCAAATACAGTTCTTCTGATATAAAATTCGCAAACAAATTGATAACAATCAAAAGTTTGAGAAACCTTTTCAGTATTTTTGTTTGGATTATCGTGTTTGGATTTCATTTTGCACTTTCTGCTGAAACTACCATCATTGAAAACGAAGAAGATGAAAGGCGTGTCCTTGAGAATCACGCGTTTGAAAAGTTACGATTTGGCCTCGCCAATCATATTCATTATTATAAAGTTAAAAAAACCAAAAACACTGTTGTAGAACAACGATCGGGTCGCAAACGATTGTATGACCATAATTTGATCCTTCGTTCTATATTCCGAAATCGGATTTTACATCATGAGTATGGTTCCATTGGACGACTGTTAGATGGTGCGAGTTTTATCGATTTTGGAAGTGCCATTCTTTATGAAGAAGGTGCCGTGACAGTGAGAGATTTATACGAAGACGAGTTTCTTGCACGGTATATCAAAAAGATTGTGGCTACCGACATCAATGATCCGGAATACGATCACACTCGTTATATCGAAATTCACTTAACAGAACGAGATCCTTTTCCCTTTGCTTTTAATGAAATTCCTTACCGTTTGGATGATCCTTCTTACATCCGAATTTTAACGAAACTTTACACTCCCAGTGAATTTTCACCGGTGATCTTTCGTAGTACCAATTCTGGACCTGATTTATTTTATACAGTGGAAGAGATGCGAGATCACTTTCGTTCGGTTCTCGATGCCAATCCCCACCGTACCATTTTATATTTCTTCAATCGTTACATTTTCTTCCGGACACCTTGCGAATCCAAATTCCAACTCCTCGGAACCATCGATGAAAAGGTAGGAGTGAACCATAGTTTCAGTGCCTGGCGTTATGTGGATTGGAACAAAAGGGAATTTTCGGAGGCTATCGAACCCAACTATCGGTACATCCGCATTGCTGAAGAACGAAATGAAAGCAAGGCTGACCGGCTAGATTCGATGATTTCGGGGTTTGGGTGCCAAATTCGAGCAAAAATGATCTACTACCGTCACAAATTCATGAAAACTATGACGAAATGATGATTTTTTTACTTTTCTTGTGAGGCGAACTCTGTACGTTTTTCCTAGAAACACCCAGAGAGAGGTAAACCCATGGGGAATTCCTATATTATTGATGCTGTCCGAACTCCGAGAGGAAAGGGCAAAAAACGTGGGACACTTGCATCCGTCCACCCACAAGAATTAGCTGCTGCCACATTAAAAGCCATCCAATCACGTACCGGAATTGATCCCAAAACGGTTGAAGAAGTTGTAATGGGTTGTGTATCCCAAGTTGCTGACCAAGCTGCATGTATCGCACGTTATGCGGTTATGGCTGCTCATTGGCCAAAAGATGTTCCAGGTTATACTGTGAACCGATTTTGTGGATCCGGATTACAAGCACTCAACAACGTAGCAAACCATGTTGGTTCTGGAGCGATGGAACTTGGGGTTGGAGGTGGAGTTGAATCCATGAGCCGTGTGAAAATGGGTGATGATATGATTGGTCGTGATTTTAACGTTGGTAACGATAAAATTGCTGCACATTACAACCTAGTGCCACAAGGGATTTCTGCTGACTTAATCGCAACTAAGTATGATATTTCTCGTGAAGAAGCAGATCGTTTTGCAGAATCTTCACAACAAAAAGCACATGCTGCCATTCAAAACGGACTTTTTAAAAAATCTGTGATCCCAATTACTTTGGATGATGGAACCGTTGTGACAGAAGAAGAGAACCCACGTTTGGAATCAGACTACGCTTTCCTTTCTGGTCTTGGCCCTGTATTCAAAACCATTGGTGAAAAAGAATTGGATGCGATTGCATTACGTTCTTACCCAGAAGTAACAAAAATAAATCACATCCATACACTCGGAAACTCTTCTGGTATTGTTGATGGTGCTGCTGCAATCTTAGTTTCCAATGATGAAGGATTGAAGAAATACGGTTTGAAACCACGTGCAAAAATTCTTGCAACAGTGGCAACTGGTGAAGATCCAACGATTATGTTAACTGGTCCTGTTTCTGCTTCTCAAAAAGCTTTGAAACAAGCTGGCCTTAGTGTAAAGGACATTGACCTTTGGGAAATCAACGAAGCATTCGCCTCTGTAGTGTTATACGTAAAGAAAACACTCGGAATTGATGAATCCAAAATCAATGTGAACGGGGGAGCAATTGCTCTTGGACACCCACTCGGAGCAACAGGAGCTATCCTTACTGGAACGGTTCTTGACGAGTTGGAAAGAAGAGACCTTCGTTACGGACTCATCACTCTTTGTATCGGTGGCGGTATGGGTATCGCTACTATCATCGAAAGATTGAAGTAAGACCTACCTTTTGAAAAAACACGTTTAGATCCTTCGAAAACAGGATTTAAACGTGTTTCGTTGATTACACACGTCCTTGATATTTCAGACCTCCCTTTGTGGGGAATTAATTATTTCTTATACAAATTAACGAATTCCTCGAAAACTTCTTTCCCACTACTAGATTCATTTAAACACCATTCTTTTACTTTTTCTAGGTCAAAGTTCTGACTTTTTGCAACTAACAATGCTTGATCCAAACATTCCCGAGCCTTGAAGTGTAGGAAGGAAGCAAGTCTATCTTTGATACAGTCTGTAGGAGATAGAATTTTAAGAATCTTCCCTTGAAATTCTTTTTCATCAGGGACAATTTTATAATCGTCTCCTATTGATACTGGTGCAGATACGAATTCAATATATAAATGCTGACATTTTGGATGAACATAATGACGATTGACCTTACTAAAGCCAATACTTTCCATCGTAGTTTTGATTTCAGATGCCTTAGATAGAAGAGGTTCAACTAAATCCAAATCACCAGAACGATACGCACCTCTTGAGTAAATGGCAACAACAGCACCACCAACCAAAACAGATTGGATTCCTTTATGTGCGAGATGCCATCCTACAAATTTCCAAAGTTCTTCTTCATTTACTTCAGACCAATTAGGTTCTTCCATAAACGGGTTTCCCTTTCTCTCTAGGCCTTCGTCTTGCGGAAAATATTTTTTCTTTCTCTTCTATAGTTAAAGAATTATAAAATATTTCTAAAATTCCTTTAATAGGTTTAACAAAAGGAGATTTTTGATTAAATGAAAAAACCCTAGTTCTTCCTACGTTTTTGGCAACGAGGATACCGGCTTTTTCGAAACGTTCTAGTTGCATTCTAATGGGTGTAGGCGCCAAAGCATAATCCTTTGCAATGGCAGCAGAATGAATTTCATTGTAATGGAATAAATGGAGAAGTACCCTTGAAGCTGTTTTATTCCCAAATATACCATCAAGTATCATGATTAATCAGTATAAGTTCTATTATAAATATCAACTAAAAAATAGTCGATATAAGCTAAAAAATAGTTCATATCAACTACGCCTAACATCATTATAAACGTATTGCAATTAAATCTGCCCAATATGAGAAATGTACTATGAGCGTAACACAGACTTTCCCAGGCACATCTTGTAACCAATGTAACTTCAAAGTCGCGGAAGTTTTAGATGGTTGCCCGTCCTGTGGGAGTGAATCCACTGAAAAAGTGGATTTAAAAGAGAATGGAACCATCCATTCTTTTACAGTTGTGTATGTTGGATTTGGACATATGGCAAGCCGTGCCCCTTACGTTCTGGCAATTGTGCAAACAGAAGAAAATGTAAAACTCACTACTGTCATTGAAGGTGTTACAGATTTTAATACGGTGAAAATTGGAGACAAGGTTCGATTCAAAGGTATGGACGATAAGATCGGCCCTGTATTTCAATATTAGAATTTTCAAAGAATCTTTATCTTCAGTCGAATCTGAGAGTGCGAATGGATAAAAACAAAACGAATCTGTTTTGAAAGTCATATAGCAAAAATGAAATCTTCTTCTTCAAAACAAAATCCTAAATCCAAACTAAAATATCCCCTTCCTTCAGAGGAAGTATCATCCTATTATTTTAACCTAATGCCCGCAATGTTAGAGAAATTTATGGAGATCCGAACTTGGATTTATGAATTATCAGAAGCGGAGGAAAGGATCGGTGTCATTGAGGAATGTTTGAAATGGGGAGAGCCCAGTTTTTTAACACCTAAAACAAAATCAGGTTCTACCATTCGAATCGGAAAGGTAAACGATTCAGAATTTGCTCTTTATTTTAATTGTAAAACCACGATTGCCAAAGAAATCGCAATAGAGTTTCCCGAATTGAACTGCGATGGGAAAAGAGCCTTGTATCTATCATCCAGTAAAAAGCTTCCTAAAACAAAACTCATAGTTTGTTTAAAGAAAGCATTGTTGTATCATAAAAAAAAATTAGATTTATCTTAGAAATCAGCGAAAAATTGATTCATTCATAGCAATTCAATGGATTAAGAGGAAAGTTTAGATCATGAAACCAAAGGAAGGTTCTTTCCAATATTCGTTTCGGGTTCGGTATTCGGAAGTGGATTCGCAAGGGATTGTTTTTAATGCCAATTATTTAAATTATTTGGATGTGGCTATTACCGAATACTTTCGTACAAAGGGAATTTCTTATTCAGAATTTATAGATCGTTACCAACTTGATTTTCATGTCGTACAATCGCTCGTTGATTATCGGAATGGAGCCAAGTTCGATGATGAGTTGGCGATTTCTTTAGATCCAAGTTATCAATCTTCGAAGATTTTTTGGTCGTTTCAAATGGAATGTGGAGATAAACTTATTTGTTCAGGAGTTCTTACTTATATTACAGTGAGTCATGTCACAAAGAAGATTGTATCGCTACCGGAAGAGGTGAGTCAGTTGTTACAGTTGGAAAAGAAATTTGATAAGGCTAAAAGCTAAAACAAAAATCAAGGCTAATTATAAATTCTGTATCCAAATTGAAATTCCCTCGCGCCACCGATCGCAGCGGAAATCCTTTCCTGATTCCATTAATTTAAATTTTAAAATGAAATTGGAAAGATTGGAGCGGAGAGCGGGATCGGGCAAAGATGAAAGTGGGATCCCTCGATGGATTCGAGGCGCCCCACTGAATCAATATAAGTTTCCTTTTTTAGCAAAAAGATAAAAGCAAAACTTAGAAGTTGCTAGTTTTCTTTTTTTCCCCTTCCGGTTCTTTTTGTCCTCTCCAACCACCGCCAAGGGCCTTATACAAACCAACGTTAGATTCTAATAAACTATATTTTAATTCATACACTTCGATTTGAGCTTCTAAGAAGTCACGTTGTGTAAATAAAACATCAATGTAGTCGATGCGGCCGGCTTTAAAGAGAATGTTGGAAATCTCCACAGATTCTTTTAAGTTTAATACTTGTTTGGTTTTTGCTTCAAACTTTTGGTTTAGATTGTTTATCTTTACAATTTGGTTGGTGACTTCTGTAAAAGCTTTGAGGAGTGACACTTCATAATTGTATAAAGCTTGGATTTGCATATTGTTTGCAGTGGCATAGTTTGCTTCAATGGCTTTTCTATTGATGAGCGGCGCAATGATTCCTCCACCTAAACCGTAAGCTAAGGATACGGGTGTACCTTTAAAATGTTTAGAGTTAAAGGCTTCATATCCAATGTTTCCATCAATTTGAAGTGATGGATAAAATTTGGCACGAGCCACTTCGACATCTAACTTTCTGGATTCTAACATTAGTGTTGCTTGTTTGATGTCAGGTCTGTTTTCCAAAAGATCCACTGGTACTGACTTTTGAATTTCAGGTAATGAGATCTCTAAAAAATCTCCTTGTTTCCTTGTGATTTTTTCTGGGAACCTTCCGAGTAAAAAATTCAAACGGTTTTCAGTGATGGCGATTCGTTGGACGATATCGAATTTTCTAGCTAAGTTTTTTGAAACTTCTGCTTCAAAACGTTTTACGGCGAGTGAAGTCGTGCGACCTGCTTCTCTTTGGAGAACTACGATTTCTTTGACTTTGGTAAGTACTTCAATGTAGTTTTCAACTAAAGTGAGTTGGTTGTCGAGGGCAATCAGTTCAAAATAGGTATCGGTAATTTCTGCAACTAAGTTGGTGACAACATACCGTTTTCCTTCGATCCCTGCCAGATAACGAAGGTAAGCTGATTTGGTTGCATTCCTTAGTTTTTTCCAAATATCGATCTCCCAACTCATCACAAGCCCGCCGTGGGCAAAGAGGGTCGGGGAGTTGGCATTCGGTGTACTAAAGCGTTCTTTTTGTTCGCTCCCACCATCAGCTTGGAGGGATAACTTGGGAAGATATTCCCCTTGTCTTGCAAACACTTCATTGTTAGAAATGTTAATCTCTTGTTCTAAGATGGCAAGTTCCTGGTTGTTCTCAATCGCAAGATCGATAAGTTCGACTAACTGCGATTCTTTGAAAAATTCCTTCCAAATTTGGTTTACTAACTTCTCTGATTTTTCAGAACTTTCCCAATTTACAAATTCATCTGGAAGTTTTAAATCTTCTTTGTCTCTTTCTAAGAGAGCGGGAATACAAGAGAATGTGAATAAAAATATTGAGGTAATGAGAATTCGTTTCATCTTACTTCTTTCCCCTTTTTGATTGTTTTCTTTCAAGTTCAGAAGTTATGTAACTTTCAGGTGATTCTGTGAGTGGCATAAGATCTTCTTTGTAGATTAAAGTTTTTCCTTTTGCAATGTTTGCAAAAATAATGTATAATCCCGGAACGATGATGACACCAAAGACCGTTCCAAATACCATTCCACCTAACGCACAAGCACCGATGGTATGATTAGCGATAGCTCCGGGGCCCGTTGCAAAAACAAGAGGTAATAATCCGGCAACAAAGGCAAAGGAAGTCATTAGGATCGGCCTAAATCTTGCTTTGGCACCTTCGAGAGCAGCTTCAAACACGGTTAAACCGGCTTCCTGCCTTTGCCTTGCGAATTCTACAATGAGCACGGCATTTTTTCCAAGTAGGCCGATTAACATAATCATCCCGATTTGTGCGTAAATATCGTTGGCTAGACCTAAAAGTTTTAGTAGAAAGAAGGTTCCAAAAATTCCTGGTGGGAGTGATAGAATCACAGAAAAAGGAATGATGAAACTTTCATATTGGGCGGAAAGAACCAAGTAAACAAAGACAATCACCGCGAGGAAGATAAAGATCGCTTCATTCCCATGTGCGGCTTCATCGTAAGAGAGACCTTCCCAACCCACTTCAAATCCAGCAGGAAGATTTTTAGATGCTTCTCTGATTCCTTTGATCGCATCACCAGTCGTATAACCTTTGTTTGGCAAAACATTGATCACCGATGAAGTGTACGCATTGTATCTTGTAATTTCGTTGGCTCCTTGTTTTTGTTCGAGAGACAAAAAGGCAGAGTAAGGAACCATTTCCCCTTTGTCGTTGGGAGTGAACAAACTCAAAATATCGGATGGCAATCGGCGAAATTCTGGAAGGGACTGGACATAAACTTTAAAGAACTGGTTAAAACGAATGAATCCTTGTTCATAAGTACTACCAACAAGGATATCCAAATTATCCATTGCTTCTCCAATGTTGACACCTTTTTGCATTGCCAGTTTTCGATCCAACTTCACTTCGAGTTGTGGAAACTTTGCGGAATAAAAAGAGAATAGTCCTGTTAACTCTTCTCTTTTGCGAAGTTCTCCCATAAACTCTTCGTGCACTTTGTCAAAGGCCGTATAATCCCCGCTATTGGTTTTGTCTAATAATCGAAACATAACCCCACCAGCAGCACCAAATCCTGGTACGGCAGGAGGTTCAAAAAATTCAATGATGGCACCAAAGTTTTTTGTATTGTGTTCGAGTTCTTCCATCACATCGTGAACGGAATTTTTTCGATCTGACCAATCTTTTAAACTGATTAGACATGTTCCTGCATTGGAACCTTCTCCTTCTGTTAGAATTTCATAACCGGCAAGGGATGCAACAGAGTCGACACCTTCAATTTTTAATGCGACCTCTTGTAGTTTGCGAGCTACATCATTTGTTTTTTCTATGGTTGATCCAGGAGGAGTTTGTATGACTGCGTAAATCATACCTTGGTCTTCTCCAGGAACAAATCCTGCGGGAACAATTTGTGTTAATAACAAAAATCCCACTGTAAAACTAAGGAGGATGGAAACAATAAACACTTTTGATCCAGAAAAACGATGCATTAGGTTTACATATTTTTCTGTTACTTGATCAAAATAGAAATTGAATTTGGTTAAGAAAATATCGATGGGATTGTGAGTTTTTTTATCGTGAGAATGAGGTTTTAGAATCATAGCTGTGAGCACAGGTGTGAGTGTTAATGCTACGAATCCAGATAAAACAATGGATGTTGCCATTGTGATTGCAAACTGCCTATAAAATACTCCCACAGGTCCTGGTAAAAAAGTCACAGGAACAAATACGGCCGTCATAAGGAGTGTGATGGCAATGACGGCACCACTGATTTCTCCTAAAACGCTTTTTACAGATGCATAAACACTTAAGTGTTCTTCCGCCATTTTTGCATGTACTGCTTCCACAACAACGATGGCATCATCCACAACAATTCCGATAGCAAGCACCATGGCAAAGAGTGTGATTAAGTTGATGGTAAGACCTAAAGCCAACATAAAAGAAAACGCACCGATTAAGGATACGGGGACTGCTATGATGGGGATGAGAGTGGAACGCCAATCTCCAAGGAAGATAAAAACAACGATGGCAACCAGAACGAAGGCTTCTACAAGAGTATGAATTACCTTTTCAATGGCAGCATCGATAAAGTTAGAGACATCATAACTGAGTTTGTAATCCATTTGCGGTGGAAACGTTTTTTTCAGTTCCTCTAACTTTGATTTGATATCCTCGATGACTTCTTTGGCATTACTTCCTTCCGTTTGTTTGAACATGATTGCCGCTGCGGGATGTCCATCTACATCGGAGTAAATATTATAAAACTCGCTATCCAGTTCTACTTTGGCTATATCTTTTAAGTATAGAACCTCTCCACCATTTTTGGCTCGTATGATGATGTTTTCATACTGCCCAGGTTCATTATACCAACCTTCATAAGTCAAAGTGTATTCTAAGGATTGAGCTTGTTTTCCAGAACTTTGACCAAGTCGACCTGGTCTTGCAATGATACTTTGGTTTTGGATGGATTTCATCACTTCTGATGTGGTTACATTGTATGCTCGCATTCGATCTGGATTTAACCAAACACGCATAGCATATTGTCTTGTTCCTAAAATCTTAGCTTGTCCAATTCCGTGGATACGTTTTAGTTCAGGGAGTAGGAAGACTGTCGCATAGTTGTATAAGAATTTTTCACTCGCATTGGGGTCTTTACTGTATAAATTCACATACAGCAACATACTTGGTTGAACAGGTTGTACAAAAATTCCTTCCAATCGCACTAACTCTGGAACTCGGTACATCATCTGATCTACTCTCGTTTTTACTTGAACAAGGGCATCATTTGGATTGGTTCCCGGTTCAAATAAAACTTGGATGATGGCATCACCAGAACTGGTAGATGAAGAAATCATATACCTCATCCCAGCAACCCCATTGATGGCTTGTTCGAGAGTTGTGATGGTTGATTGCACTAATACTTGAGCGCTGGCACCTGGAAAGGATAAGGTAATGGTTACCCTTGGTGGTGCAATTTCAGGAAATTGTGATACCGGAATGTTTTTAATGGAAATCAATCCAACAAAAACAATTAACACAGATAAGACGATGGCAAGGACGGGCCTTTGGAGAAATTTAGTAAACATAAATTAACCTCCTAGTGCGCAGCTAAGTCAAAACTTTTTAAGATATTTTCACGAGACTCCACTTTGTATTTGATTACATCGTCATCGTGAACTTTCCCAAGACCTTCTAAAAGTATGATATCGTTTTCTGAAATCCCAGACTCTACAACAAATAGATGAGGAATTTCATTTGCTATTTTGATCTCAGTAGCTTTGATTTTACCTTTAAGATTAATGATATAAACATAGTGTTTATCTAGAACTTCAAAGGTTGCCTTTTGTGGAATGATCAAAGCATCTTTTAGTTTTTCATGAACGACAACGTTACCAGTTTCTCCATGTCGGAGTAGTCTATTGGGATTGGGGAATGTCGCACGAAAGGGAATAGTACCTGTTTCACTATCGAACTCACCTTCAATGGTATCGGCGATTCCTTCTTGTTGGAAGAATTGGTTATTCGCCATTAAGAATTTAACCTTTAATGGTTTATCACCTGCTTTCTTTTCACTTGTGAAATTCAGATAATCCTTTTCGGATACGTTGAAATAAACCCAAAGTTTGGAAATGTCTGAGATCGTTGTTAGGAGAGTTCCTTCTTCCACTAAACTTCCCAATCGAACTTGGAACCTGTCAGTAATCCCGGTAAAAGGAGCAGTCACTGTTGCTAAGTTAAGATGAATCTGCGCCAGATCCATAGTGGCTTTATTTTTTTTCAGCCTAGCTTTGATGAGTGATAATTCTGTTTGAGATACTACATTTTCTTTAAAAAGTTTTTCTGTGTTTTCGTATTCGATGGAAGTGGATTCATACTCTGCTTTTGCTTTTTCATATTGGGCATTGACGAGCATGGGCATCACTTGGAAAAGTTTTTGGCCTTTTTTAACTACTTTCCCTTCATCCATATAGATGTTGGTTAAATATCCTTTTTCGAAAGCTCTGATTTCAATTCGTTGGATGGCTTTTACTTGTGCCACATAACTTTTCTCAATGGTTACTTCTTGTTTCCAAGGGTATGCTGCCGATAACGAATTTTTTTCTTCGTGGTTACGAGAATGACAATTCACCAAAAATAAATTGAATACAGTGATGCTAACGATCAGTATCGAAAGTTTACGAAAATGCGAGTTTGTATTTTTTAAAGAAAATTCCATGGTATCCTCACTTTGTCCAATCCGATGTTGGAACAAATGATTAAGATCTTAAATCAACCGGCAGCATAAGTATGCGCCATTAAGGGTAAAAGATGTTAGATGGAATTTTTGGGAGGAGCGCGGTTCTTCTGTTTTTCTACGATTTCATAAGAAACAGGTTCCAGAAGATGGAAACTTAAAGAAACAGATGAAATTTCAATAGGTGAGGGAATATACGAAGATAAAGATGAATGAATGTGGTTTTGGTGGAGTGAATCTAACTTAGCTTCTTCTTCGGTTGGTTCCGAAATATTGCTAAGGAATAGGTTTAAATCGTACAAACTAGATGTATTGTAAGATTTTGTTTTTGTATAGTTGGTAAGACTTGTTGGGTAACCCTCAGTGTTAGTACTGATGAATACAAGTGAGAATAGCATGATTGCGATCCTACTTGCGATAGTCTTTGTCATTACCTGAACCATCTACTGCCAGCGAATTCCTGAAAGGAGAATTGTCAACAGTTTAAAACAATTATAAATCTAATTCATATTTATGAATAATGAATGATCGGTCATTCTGTTATAAAAAATATTCTACTTTGCAAAAATAACTGCTTCATTCGGGAACAAAAGTAATCCGCCAGTGTCCAACTCCTTTTCTAATTCAAAAGAGGAAGTTCTGTTTTTTGTGCTGAATAAAATTTGGTTCAAATCCCATTTTCTTGGGTAAGAAACACTCACCGGTTTTGAAGAAAAGTTTAAAAATATATATGTCTCTTCTTTGCCTTCTCTTCTTCTGTAGTATAATACTTGTTTGTCGGAACTTAAGTGTATTTTTAATTTCCCCTTTCTTAACGACTTTCTATCCTTCCGCAGTTGGATTAGTTTTTTATACGTGAAAAAAAGTGAATCCGGATCTTCTTTTTGTGATTCTACATTGATATTGTTTGCATCTTCATAGAGTGGAAGCCATGGTTTGCCTGTAGTAAATCCAGTGGTTTCGGATCCATTCCAAGGCATAGGAATTCGTTCCGGGTCACGGCCTGGATGGAAAGGCCAATATCTTTTTCCCACAGGGTCTTGGATTTTATTGTAAGCAACTTTCTGGCGTTTCATCCCAATCTCTTCACCGTAATAAAGAAACGGTGTGCCACGAAGAGTTAACATCATACAGGCTGCAAGTTCCGCACGTGCTTTTGTATCGGCACCTTTTTCATACCTTGTGATGTGACGCGGGAAATCATGATTGGAGAGGGTGTAGTTTGGCCAATTGTCATCCCCAAGTGCCGATTCAAAATCTTTTACAATTTGAAAGAATCGTTCAGCCTTCCATGGTGAGAAGAGGAACATAAAGTTGAATGCAAGGTGCAATTCATCATTACGCCCGCAATAAGTTGCAGGCAGAAGGACATTGCCGGGAAAATCTTGCATGATTTCACCAACAAACATTCGTTTTTCGGAATAGGAATCGAGAAGTTTACGCATACGACGAAGGATCCCATGCATTTCGGGACGATCCCGATCGTAAGCATGGACTTGTTTGTCGTAAGGTCTTGGCCCCTTCATAAAATAAGAAGCATTGTTACGTAAAAATTCATCTTTTACATATAAGTTAACTACATCGAGTCGGAACCCATCCACTCCCATATCCAACCAATACTTCATCATTTTAAAAATGGCATCTTCTACATCGGGATTACGCCAATTGAGATCCGGTTGTTCTTTTAGAAAGGAATGGAAATAGTATTCACCCGTTCGTTTATCATATTCCCATCCAGATCCACCGAAGGCACCAAGCCAATTGTTAGGTGGCCCACCTTGTTTTGGTTCCTTCCAAATGTACCAGTCTCTTTTGGGACTGTTGACGGAAGATCTGGATTCGACAAACCAAGGGTGGAGATGGGAAGTATGGTTGACCACAAGATCCATGATGATACGAATTCCACGTTTGTGTGCTTCTTTTAACAATCGTTTGAAGGTTTGGACGTCACCGTATACGGGATCAATTTCTTCATAGTCAGAAATATCATAACCAAAATCAAACATAGGAGAAGGATACACGGGTGATAACCAAATGGCATCAATGCCAAGCGAATCTTTCGAACCGGCAAGGTAATCCAATCTGCTGATGATTCCTTCTAAATCACCAATTCCATCTCCATTGGAATCTTGGAAACTACGTGGGTAAATTTGATAGATGACTGCTTCTTTCCACCATGCCATATTAAAAATTAATCTCCATGATTCCTTGGTTTTCTTTCACACGTGCTACGGACAAAATTCTTTCTTTGATGGCTAGGAGTAAACCCGTGTCCTCAATTTTTCTACCATCTTTCGTTTGGATATGAAAGGAATCATAAGCAAAATCCGCGCTGGTAGAGATCCTAACAAAAATGACTTCTAACTCAAAGTCGAGTAATGTTTTCAAAATTCGATACACAAGCCCAATGGAATCGGGAACTCGAACTTCTAAAACAGAATAAAACTCAGAAATGTCATTTGAAAATTTTACCAACTCTTCCACCATTCCATCGGGAATTTGTGGTAATGTTTTCCAAATGTTGGTTGTGGATGCAAGGTCTTCGATATTGGTTTTACCTTCGATACATTCTGTTAGTGTGGATTCGATATCGGAAATTTGTTTTTCTACAATTTCCCCACTACCAAATTCGTCTGTGATCTGCGCTTGTAAGATGAGTTGGTTTTCTTCGGTTCGGAAAAGTCTTAATCCCACCAAACTAAGTCCTAATGAAGATATAGTTCCAGAAAGATAAAGTAACATTTGTTTGTCTGCATTGGCAAATATTGACAAGGTGACAAATGCTGGTTCTCGTTCGGTAATCATTCGGAAAGGTAATCCTGAATTTTGCCATTCATAAAGTAATCCAAAATGTTGGAAAACACGCCTTGGTGTATTGTAGTTTAAGTAAGAAGAAGGTCTTATTTTCATACCAAACTCTACAATATGTTCGGATTGTTCCGAGGTGAGGCCTTCTTTTTCAATTAAATATGTTTCTAAAGTGGATTCAATCCGTTCTTGGGTGTCGGTGAGGTTGCCTTTTTTTTGTAAATAGGTGAGAGTGGAACTAAAGAGAAAATGTAAAATTTCTTTTTTCCAATTGGTTAAGATTCCTTGCCCTACTGATTTTGTATCAATGATGGTAAGGATGTACAATAACCTTAATGTGTTTTCGTTTGAAAATTGTTTTGCAAAAGAAGAAATGAGTTTGGGATCATAAATGTCTCGTTTGGATGATAACTCTGACATTACAATATGTTCAGCAACAAGAAATCGTAGAAGTTCTGTGTCTTCTTCTGACAACCGGAAACGTTCGGCAATGATGAGAGCAAGCTCCGCACCGTATTGGCTGTGATCTCCTTCTTTTACTTTTCCCGCATCATGGATGAGAATGGCCAGGGCCAAAATCTCAATTTTTTCACAAACATTGAATACATCTTGTACTTGTCTATCTTCCCATAAGTCAGCAATGAGAACATCCAATTCTCTTAAAATCAAAAGTGTATGTTCGTCGACTGTGTATTGGTGGTGGTAACTAAAAAGAGGAAAGTTTGTACAAGCTCCAAACTCAGGAATGAGTTTTCCGAGTATATTACATTCATGCATCAAAGTGAGTGTATGCCCAATTCGATTTTTTTTACGTAACATTCCCATAAAAGTATCTAAAACAGATTTTTGATTTTTAAAATCATCATCTAAGAAGTGTGATGCGAATCGAATTTGGTTTAAATCGATACGAGATGGTTCTTCTGAGTTTTCCTGGGACTCAGCAAAAAATTGGATGATATCATCATACAAACTATCTGGATTCGAAAGTTCTTTTTGGATTCGTTTTTTATTAAAATTGGTTTTTTCATCCAAATAAGTTCCAATATAAAAATACACATCCTTTTGGGCTTTGTAAAATTGACTCATAAAGGATTCGAGAGTTTTGATTTCGTTTTTCGGACCAAATCCTAAAAACTCGGCAACTTCCGGTTGGAGTCCTAAATCCAATCTGTCATTTTTTCGGCCACTGATGATATGAAGTGCTGATCTTGTTAAAAGTAAAAAATCATAAGCAGATAGAAGAGTTAAACTATCGCCTATCAAATAAAAATCAAAAATGCCACCGTCAGCGGAA
This sequence comes from Leptospira kanakyensis, assembly GCF_004769235.1. Lineage (NCBI taxonomy): Bacteria > Pseudomonadati > Spirochaetota > Leptospiria > Leptospirales > Leptospiraceae > Leptospira > Leptospira kanakyensis. Next base: position 1,305,163 of record NZ_RQFG01000005.1, read on the forward strand.
TCAGCGAGGGGATTGGTTTTTTCAATCCAATACATATGTTGGATATCACGAAGACCTAATGGGTCTATTTTAATATTGGGTTCAGAAAGTAAAATGGGGTTATAAGAATTGATGATCCGTTCGCGAAGGTAAGAGAGTTTCCATTCATTAAAAACTTTGATGGTTTTTTCAGGAATTTTTCCGAGGAAATCTGTTTTGTATTTTTGGAAAAGAACTTCGGATCCTACGAGGAAACGTGAATCAAGAACGGCATGGAAAGTTTCAATTTGATCCAAATACAAAAAAGATTCTTTGATTGTCCGGCAAGAATGTCCTACTTCCTTTTCATTGTTATATAAAAATGTATTAATTTTAGAAATGATTTCGCCGAGGACTTTATCTGATAATTTTCCATCATGAAGATAAAGAATGTCGATGTCAGAGTAGGGTGCGAGTTCCCGCCGACCATAGCCACCGACAGCAATCAAACAAAGATGGTCTTTTAAAGGGATTCCTTCCGACACTTCGTTGAAGAGAGTGCGAATGGATTCGTCGACAAGATTACTCAATTGGCGTGTAAAAAGCCTACCAGATGAAACTGTTTTGGCTTTTGGGAACGTCCGTTGCAGTTTTGCCTTGAGTTCTGATTTCATCATGTTAAGATGTGTTCCTACCTTATTGGACAACTTTAACATGAATCCGAAGATTAAAATCACAATTCAGTTTATTTTCAGTCATCTTTGCGCCTATCTCCTTGTTTCCATTCCCTACTTTCAATTGGTGATGAAAGAATATTATGAGGGAGATACAGCGGTTTTCCGATGGTTTCTTGTCACAGCAAGTGACGGTGCTGCTTGGTCGAGAGCCATGTCTTGGTTGTTCCCGGCCCTTATTTTTCAAGCTGTCCTTATGGTTAGTTTTCTAATTCTGATTTGGGACTGGTTTTGTTTGCAGACCTTCGGTAAACAAATGTTTGTTTTAGTTTGGATGCGGACAGTTCTTGGTGGACTTGCTGCCATTTCCCCTGCTGTCGGAAGTTTAGAAGGGATGGTATTTATGATTCCTGAAATTTCTATTTCGATCCATCTTTATGTAGCTTTTGAAATCTTTTTGCAGTCAGTTGTCCAAGCAGGAATTTTCCTTGGTTTAGTGAATCGGTGGAAAACAAACTCAAAAACTGACTAAGGTCATAGGGAAAATAGAATTAAATTTTAAAACACCAAATAATATATTAAATTGAGATCTTGTTTTATGCACATTCGTAATCTTCAAATTCCAATGGTTTCGATTCCAAACTTGTTTGGTTTCGTAAATAAAAAAGTGGTGATTTTATTTATCGGAATTTTTTGTCTTTCCACCAATGTTTTGTTTGCTGATGGATGGGAATCTTCCCTTTGGAAAGATAAAACTTATCGTAACCAAAGAGTTTCAAGCGCAGATCCAACCAACGGAAACGATGACTTCATCAAAATTCCAAAGAAAAAAACAATCACGATTGCAGAGATCAAAACAAGAGGAGTCATCAAACACATTTGGATGACCCTTGCCAGTAAAGATGTAATGGCCAGAAAAAATGCAGTGATTCGGATGTATTGGGACAACCAACCCCATCCTTCCGTGGAAGTTCCGTTAGGCGAATTTTTTGGGCAAGGTTGGGGAGAAGAATACATAATGAATTCGGCACCACTTGTGGCCGCTCCCAAAAAAGGAAAGTCAATGAACTCTTACTTTCCTATGCCTTTTGAATCCGGTGCCAAAATAGAAATTGAAAATGAATCAGACGAAGACATCAGCAACTTTTATTTTTACATTGATTATGAAGAATGGAAAGAACCTTTAAATTCGAATTTACGTTTTCATGCGCAGTGGAACCGGTCAGTGACTCAACCTAACACAACGAATGGGAAAGAAAACGAGTGGGGACTTCTCGGAGAAACGGAAAAAACTGTATTTAAAAAGGAAAATTACTTCTCAGTTCTCGAAACGGAAGGCAAAGGCCAGTTTGTTGGTCTCAATTTGTATGTCGATTCCCCAACACCACTTTGGTATGGAGAAGGAGATGATTTGATTTTCATTGATGGAAACCAAACGGAAGCCAATTTAAAAGGAACTGGAACCGAAGATGTTTTTAACACAGCTTGGTCACCAAAAGAAATCTTTATGCATCCATACTTCGGATATCCACGAGTTTCTGATTCTGTTGGTTGGTTAGGCAGAACACATTTGTATAGATTTTGGGTGGAATCCCCTATTCGTTTTGAAAAAAATTTCCTATTCTTATTAGAACATGGGCATGCAAATTCCTTGACCTTAGATTTAATCTCTGTTGCTTATTGGTATCAGAGTCTGAATTCAAAACCAATGAAGGTTTTGCCGAAAAAAGAATTCCGAACCAATAAACCGGAAATTAATTTTCGTCACATCCATAAGTGGCGGGATTCATTCCGAAGCGAAAAAGGTTATGGGGAAATTTGGGGTTATGAATGAGATTTATTCAGATATGTTTGCGAGAGAAATTGTCTCTCAATCCATCGATGCGATCGTAGTTTTAGATACGAATAACAAAATACTATTTAGCAATTTAGCATTACAATCGTTAACTGGTTTTTCCAATGACGAGTTAACTGGAAAAACGTTTTCTTTTCTTTTTCCTCCCAATGAAAAAGGGGAACAAAGTTCTATCGAATCTTTTATTAGTTCCAAAGACACTCATTACATCGCAGGGTTTTTAAAAGAACTGGAACTTGTCACTAAACCAAAAGGCACCATTCCTGTGGAAATTCGGGCCTTTACCATTCGTAACGAAAACCAAATGTTCTATGCGGCCATCATTCGAGATGTTCGCGAACGAAGACGTCTGGAAGAACAAAAAAATGTTCTCATTAGTAGTTTGAAACGTTTGGCCTATATGGATGAACTCACCATGCTACCGAACCGCCGTTCCTTTTCAGAAAGTTTGCAAAAAACAGTCGCTACTGTCAAACGTCGCAACAGGGAATCGGTGCTTGCGGTGCTAGATATCGATCATTTCAAAGTCATCAACGATACCTATGGACATGACATCGGGGATTTGGTTCTCAAAAAAATGGCCAATATCTTTGTGGATTGCCTGAGAGAAGAGGATACCGTGGGAAGGATTGGGGGAGAAGAGTTCGGTTGTATCCTGCCTGACACAACTACAGAAGGAGCGACGATTGTTCTCGATCGCCTTCGGGAATCGGTAGAAAACCATCGTTTTTTCATCTTTGATAACTATTACCTCAACATCACTCTGAGCATTGGATACACCAAAGTGCACCCCATCCAAAAACCAGAAGAGATTTTGAAATTGGCAGACATCGCACTCTACCAAGCGAAGAATCATGGCCGAAATCGGATCCAAGTCTACCCTGTGTGACATAATTTTAGCAGATTCTCACAAACTCTGCTAAAATTCCAGACTCCAATCATCTTCCTGCTTGACGAAAAAATCCCAAATCCATAAACTTTAAGCATAGATTGGCACTCTAATCATCAGAGTGCTAAAGGAAGTGCCAGAAGGATATGGATCTATCCCCTAGACATCGATCTATTTTGAAAGCCTTGGTTGAGGAATTTGTATCGGACAACAAACCGGTCGGATCCAAAACCCTTTCTGAAAAATACGATATCGGTGTTTCCCCAGCCACCATCCGCTCTTGTTTGGCGGAACTGGAAGAGATGGGTTTCATCGTGGCAAGGCATACATCTGGCGGTCGTGTTCCCACAGAACGTGGCTACCGGTTGTATGTGGATAGTCTTGTAACTCTTTTTGAGTTAACCATGCGGGAGAAACAAAGGATCCAGGAAGAGTATCTTCGGATGCAATTTCGATTGGACCAAGTTCTCATTGCCACATCCAAAGTTTTGGCTTCCCTTTCGCAATCAGCGAGTGTGGTTCTAGGCCCTGAAGGGTCACTCGATACACTCAAACACATTGAACTCATCCATGTAAATGGTGGAGAAGTTCTTATGATCCTTGTGATGCGGTCAGGTACGGTGCTCAATCGAAATATCTTTTTCGATTACCATATCTCACAAGAGACCTTGTACCAAATCTCAAGGTATTTGAATGATAACGTCAAAGGTTTTGATGTTCATGAAATTCAAAGTAATCTGATCCCTCAGATGATGATGAAAAAGGAAGGTCCAGAAGGATTTTCACAATTTGCACCATCAATTGCGAGAGCCATGGGATCGGACAGTTTGTCCGTTGATAACTTGTATATCGATGGATTAAAAAATTTATACGAAAACTTTAAGGATGAAGAGGAACAATTAGAAAACATCCTGCATCTGTTTGATGAAAAACAGTTTCTCAAAGAGTTTTTTAGCGATTATGTTCCGATGGATGGGGTTTATACCATTATTGGAAAAGACGGTAATGCGAAGTTAGGTGGGGTAACCATCATTACAACCAATTACCGAATGGGAGAGAAGAGGATTGGTTCCATGGGAATCATTGGTCCTCAGAGGATGAATTACAACAAAGCATTACCTTTGATTGAATTCACTTCAAAGTTAGTTTCAGAAATGATAACGAAGTTAAGTAGATAAGTAGGAGGAAAAATGGCAGAAGAAACAAACGGATCCGTTGATGAACAAAATGTGTCAGTCGAAGAAGGGCAGGCCATTACGGATGAAGCCATTGCACAAGCGGTAGAGGGTGCTGAAAAAGAACTCGATAACGCCAAAAAGGAAATCGAAACTTTAAAAGATTCTTGGTTAAGAGAACGTGCGGAGTTTCAAAACTACAAACGTAGAACCGCAAACGACTTGTTAAATGCAAGAAAGGAATCCATCAAAAAGTTCGCGGAAGGACTCACAGGAGCTCTCGACAACTTGGAACGAGTATCCAATGTTCCGAACCAAACTCCGGAAGTGGTCGCTTTTGTAGAAGGGATCAAGATGGTTCAAAAGGAATTTTATTCCGTATTGGAAAAAGAAGGAATCAAACGTTTAGATCCGAAAGGAATGGCGTTTGATCCAATGCTTATGGAAGCCATTGCTTCTGAGGAAAGTGCAGAGTTTACGGAAGAGACGGTTGTGGAAACTTACCAAGCTGGTTATTACCATGAAGAAGGTGAGAACAAACAATCCATTCGCCCTGCACGTGTGAAAGTGGGAAAACCACAAAGTTAATATTAGTAAGAAGGAGAAGACTATGTCTAAGGAAAAAATTATAGGTATCGATTTAGGAACCACTAACTCTTGTGTGGCGGTTATGGAAGGTGGAGACCCTGTTGTCATTCAAAACTCAGAAGGGGCAAGAACCACTCCTTCGATTGTTGCCTTTACCGCAAAGGGTGAAACCATTGTGGGCCAGTTCGCAAAGAACCAGGCAATTACGAATGCAGTAAACACAATCCGTTCTGCGAAACGTTTTATCGGTCGTCGTTTTAACGAAGCTGGTGACGAATCCAAGATGGTATCTTACAAAGTGATCCGTGCTGGAAATGATGGTGTGAAATTTGAAACCGTTTCTGGTGAATTCACTCCACAAGAAATTGCAGCTCGTGTTCTTCAAAAAATGAAGAAAACTGCGGAAGACTTTCTTGGTCATGAAGTAAAAAAAGCAGTAGTAACTGTTCCTGCTTACTTCAATGACGAACAAAGACAAGCAACAAAAGACGCAGGTCGCATTGCTGGTCTCGAAGTAGAACGTATCATCAACGAACCAACAGCAGCAGCTCTTGCTTATGGTTTTGATAAGAAAAAAACCAGTGCAAAGATCGCCGTATACGACTTAGGTGGTGGAACTTTTGACGTTTCTATCCTCGAACTTGGTGACGGAGTTTTTGAAGTAAAATCCACAAATGGGGACACTCATCTTGGTGGTGACGACTTTGACAACGTGGTCATGCAGTGGATGATCGACGAATTCAAAAAACAAACAGGAATTGATATTTCTGGAGATAAAAACACAGTACAACGATTGAAAGAAGCTGCTGAAAAAGCTAAAATCGAGTTGTCTGGAACATCTTCCACTCAAATCAACCTTCCATTCATCACAGCAGATGCTTCTGGTCCAAAACATTTGGATATGACACTCACCAAAGCAAAGTTTGATGAAATTACAAGATCTCTTGTAGAAAGAACTCGTATTCCATGTATCAATGCATTAAAAGATGCAGGCCTTTCTGCTAGTGAAATTGATGAAGTCATCCTTGTGGGTGGATCGATTCGTATTCCTGCAGTGCAAGCTCTTGTAAAAGAAATTTTTGGTAAAGAACCAAACAAATCTGTGAACCCTGATGAAGTGGTAGCCGTTGGTGCTGCTATCCAAGGGGGAGTTCTTGCAGGTGATGTTACTGATGTATTGTTACTCGATGTCACTCCACTCTCACTTGGGATTGAAACTCTCGGTGGTGTGATGACAAAACTCATCGAAAGAAACACAACCATTCCTACAAGAAAGTCACAAGTGTTCTCTACTGCGGCAGACAGCCAAACAACAGTTTCGGTTCATGTCTTACAAGGGGAACGTGAGATGGCAAGTGCCAATAGAACCCTCGGTCGTTTTGACTTAGTGGGAATTCCATCGGCACCAAGAGGAGTACCTCAAATCGAAGTAACTTTTGATATCGACGCAAACGGTATTGTTCATGTATCTGCGAAAGATTTAGGAACAGGAAAAGAACAAAAGATTCGTATTGAATCTTCTTCCGGACTCTCTGAAGAAGAAATCAAAAAGATGGTTAAGGATGCAGAAGCTCATGCAGAAGAAGATAAAAAACTTCGTGAAGCTGCTGATACTAAAAACGAATTGGAAGCCATTGTTTACCAATTAGAAAAAACCATCGGTGAATCTGCTGACAAACTTGATGAATCAGAAAAACAAAGAGCACAGGACGAAATCAAACGCGGCCGTGAAGCTATGGAATCTGGTGACGTAGAAAGAATGAAAGCATCTCGTGATTCCATCCAAGAAGTCGCAATGCAAATTGGACAAAAGATTTATTCACAAGCTGGCCCTGAAGCAGGAGCTCCGGGTGCAGACCAAGCAGGTGCTGCAGGTCAAGGTGCAAGTGAATCTTCTGCCGGTGGCGAAAAGGTCGTTGATGCGGATTACACCGTAGTTGATGAAGATAAAAAATAAATAGAGAAAAAGAAGTAAAACTATGAGCGACCGTGGTTACTACGAAGTATTAGGCGTTTCGAAAGGTGCCTCTGATGATGAGATCAAGAGCGCCTATCGTAAGTTAGCCATCAAGTATCACCCTGACAAAAATAAGGGTGATAAAGAAGCGGAAGAAAAATTCAAAGAGGCTACAGAAGCCTATGAAGTGTTACGTGATGCACAAAAACGTGCAGCTTATGACCAATTTGGTAAAGCAGGTGTAAACGCTGGAGCTGGTGGAGGATACGGAGCAGGAGCTTATACAGACTTCTCCGATATCTTTGGCGACTTCGGTGATATCTTCAGTGAATTTTTCGGAGGCGGAGGTGGTGGCGGTAGCCGCGGTGGTGGAAGACGGTCCGGTCCTCAAAGGGGATCGGATCTCCGTTATAATTTAGAAGTTAGTTTAGAAGATGCCGCTCTTGGAAAAGAATATAAAATTGAAATTCCAAGACTGGAAACCTGTGTGGATTGTTCTGGTTCCGGAGCCTCCAAAGGATCTTCACCTACAGTTTGTCCTGATTGTTCGGGAACAGGCCAAGTACGAAGAACCCAAGGTTTCTTTAGTGTGACAACCACTTGCCCTCGTTGTAAAGGAAAAGGAAAGGTTATTTCCAATCCTTGTAAAACTTGTAAAGGTGAGGGCCTAACAGAGAAAAGACGAACCATTCATATTAAAATCCCTGCCGGTGTTGAATCGGGTAGCCGACTCAAAGTTTCTGGGGAAGGGGAGTCTGGCCCGAACGGTGGACCAAGTGGTGATTTGTATGTAGTCACACATATCAAAAAACACCCAACCTTTGAACGCCAAGGAAACGATTTAATTGTTCAAAAAACAATTTCATTGTCCATGGCTTGCCTTGGTGGGGAGATTGAAGTGCCTTCCATTGACGGAAAGACCATCAACTTGAAAATTCCAGAAGGAACAGAGAGTGGACAAATCTTCCGATTGAAAGGACACGGAATCCCATACCTTGGTTCTTATGGCAAAGGGGACCAACACGTAATCATTAAAGTAGAAATTCCTAAGAAACTTTCTAAAAAACAGAGAGAACTGATGGAAGAATTTGCCCGTGAGTCCGGCGAAAAGGTCGGCAGTGGCGGAAAATCTAAGTTGTTTTTCCGCTGAACTTTTGGAGTATTGAGAGCATCTATGGATAAAAAAGTCCGACTCGGAGTCATTGGTACTGGTCATATGGGCCAATACCACGTAAACGTTGCTAAACAGCTTTCTGATGCTGAACTCATCGGAATATTTGATGCCAGCTTGGAACGCGCCAATCAAATTGCTGAAAAACATAAAACAAAAGCGTTTCCTACAATTGAAGAATTGTTGGCAGAAACAGATGCTTTGGTTATCGCTGCACCAACGTTCCTTCATCACAAGATCGCAAAACAGGCATTAGCTGCAAAGAAACATGTTTTGGTTGAAAAACCAATTTCACAAACTGTGGAAGAAGCAAAAGAACTAGTGGCTTTAGCAAAACAAAACAATTTGATTTTGCAAGTTGGGCACGTGGAAAGGTTTAATGGAGCAGTTTTGGAACTGGGAAAAATTGCTGAACATCCACTCCTCATTGAATCCAGAAGGATTGCACCTTACAACAGTCGTATCACTGACGTCGGTGTGGTTTTGGATATGATGATTCACGACATTGACATTGTTTTGAACTTGGTAAAGTCTGAAGTGAAAGAAGTGAAGGCTGTTGGATCTTCTGTTGTATCGAATCACGAAGATATTGCAAGTGTGGTTTTAACTTTTGCGAATGGATGTGTTGCTTCTCTTAACGCATCTCGTGCTTCCCAAGCAAAAATTAGAACACTTAATATTTCTCAAAAAGATTCTTATGTATTTTTAGATTTTACCAACCAAGAAATTGAGTTACATAGACAAGCAAGTTCAACAACTCAACTCGGAAGTGGAGAAATCAAATACCGACAAGAATCTATCGTGGAAAAAATCTTTGTTCACAAAGACAATCCACTCAAACAGGAACATGAACACTTTGTTAAATGTATCAAAGGAGAATCCGATCCCATGGTGAAGGGTGATTCTGATATTAAAACGTTAGAAGTGGCTTATAAAATCCTGGAAGAGATTCACGGAAAAAAATAATGACAAATATTCCTGATTCAACTCGCGGAAAGTTACTGATTTCCAATTCTAGTGTGATTCAGGATTTTTTTCACAAATCCGTTGTCCTTATGGTAGATCATGATGATGACGGGGCTTTTGGTTTGGTTTTAAATAAACCCACTGACCAAACCATGGAATCACTGATCAAAAATCTTCCAGATACAGTTTATGCCAACAAACAAGTGTTTTCTGGTGGCCCAGTGGACAATATGTTCGTATCAATCCTTCACAACGGAAAACAAACAGAAGATCCGGGTGTAGAAATTGTTCCTGGCATTTATATGGCCAGAAGTTTTGATACAATGATCGAAGTTTTATCTTCTGATCAAATTCAGTTTCGTGTTCTGCAAGGATATGCAGGTTGGTCTTCCGGCCAATTAGAAAGCGAATTTGAAAGATTATCTTGGGTTGTTTCCGATTTAGTAGATGAATCTGTTGTTTTTAGTGAAGGTGAGTCTGAGGTTGTTTGGCGAGAGGCCCTTCGCAACAAAGGTGGAATCTACAAATACTTTGTTGACCATACAAAAGATCCATCTCTCAATTGATTCAAACTTAGAATCACTGATATGAAACTATCATCCAAAAAGATTGTGCTTTCTTCTGGTTCCTCTCCTTTAGGAAAGGAACTGTTGCCGCTACTACTTTCGGAAGGTGCACTCGTTGTTGTGGGAGATTCAAACCCAGAAGAAATTCCCAACCATCCAAATCTTCAAAAATATAAAATTGATACAACCAAACCGGAACAGATGGAACGTTTGATTGAATCGGCCATCGAAACTTTAGATAAAATCGATGTTTTCATTTTAAACTCAGAACAAATCACGTATGCGGAAGATGAAAAAGAAGATTGGAACAGATTAAAAATTTTATTCAATGCAAACACTTTAGCTCCTATTCACACCATACAACGATTAACAAATTTAATTTCTGTTGGGCTCCATATAGTCGTAGTTAGTTCTGATTTAAGTAAAACACCAACCCCAGGATTTGGACTTTATGGATCTTCTAAGTCTGCTTTGGATTATTTTTGGGATTCCTTCCGAGGACAAATAGGGAGAGAGTTTCGATTTTCCCGAGTCATTGCTATGGAACCAAAACTTTCATTGCCGAGCCGCCTCGCAAACCGGGTTTTACAATCGATCCTTCGACCTAAAAAACGTAGGTACGAACATTTTTACCAATTGGGAAACCGGTTTTTATTAAAATTTTTACCTTTTTTACATTTTTTCCGAACCTTAGCCTATGCATTTCGATTAAAACAGGAGAAAAAGAAGAAAATTTCCCAAGTCGATTTGTTAACTTCCCCCGAAAATTAGTCATTTCGTACCCTTTATATACAACCTCACTTTCAATTCCTTCCACGTGCTTAGTTTTTGAACATAAAAAACCATTCGTTTAACGGTCTTATGTCGGATGGTGATGCAATCCATCCTTTCGGGTCATTTCTTCCATTTGGTACAAATATTGCTAACTAAGTAAGCAGAGGGTACCTCCATGTTTATCGCAGACTATAGTGCCAAAAATATATATGATGAGATGTTTTCCAGCGAAGGTTTTCCTCGCAAAAGTTATGACTTCGTAAAAACAAAAATGGAGAGTTTGGGTGGGATCGAACTCGTAAAACGTAGTACTTCGGCAGAAAGGGCTCTCATGTCACTTGGGATCACCTTTACTCTGTATGGTGATGGTGGTGAACAAGAAAGGATCATGCCTTTTGATGTCATTCCTCGTATTGTTCCAAGTGAAGAATGGATCAGTATGGAAAAAGGACTCAAACAAAGAATCCAAGCACTTAATTTATTTCTAACAGATATTTATGGAGAAGGAAAAATTCTTAAAGATAAAATCATTCCTCGCGAATTGATTGAGTCAAGTTCCGGATATCTCAAACAATGTATTGGTTTAAAACCTCCCAAAGATATTTGGATTCATATTACTGGAACGGATTTGGTGCGTGATGGAGCTGGTGCCTTCCATGTGTTAGAAGATAACTTACGTTGCCCATCTGGTGTTTCTTATGTATTGGAAAACCGTGAAGTGATGAAACGAACTTTTCCTGAACTATTCGAAAAGTTAAACATCCGCCAAGTTTATGATTATCCTTATCACTTAAGATCAATGTTAGAGAATCTAACAGACGTAGTCGATCCAGTGATTGCTGTTTGGACTCCTGGTGTTTTTAACTCTGCGTATTATGAACATAGCTTTTTGGCACAAAAGATGGGTGTATATCTTGTTGAAGGATCGGATCTCATCGTAGAAAATCACAAAGTTTATATGAAAACTACCAAAGGACTTCGTAAAGTCGATGTGATTTATCGAAGGATTGATGATACCTTTATGGATCAGTCAAGTTTTAGGCCGGACTCTTTACTTGGTGTGAAAGGAATTTTTGAAGCATTCAAAAGAGGAAATGTTGCCCTTGCCAATGCTCCTGGAACTGGAGTGGCTGATGATAAAGTAATTTATTCTTATGTTCCAAAGATCATTAAATACTACTTAGGTGAAGAACCGATCATTCCGAATGTTCCTACTTACCTTTGTTCTGAAGAAGCCGATTTAAAATTTGTTTTGGATAACATTCACAACCTGGTTGTCAAAGCTGCAAATGGTGCTGGTGGTTATGGAATGATCATTGGTCCAAAAGCAAGTAAACAAGAACAAGAAGATTTTAAGGAACTGATCAAAGCAGATCCAAGAAATTATATTGCTCAGCCGGTTTTAAATCTTTCCACAGTTCCTACGCTCATTGCAGATAAAATCGAATCAAGACATGTTGATTTAAGGCCGTTCATTTTGTACGGAAAAGATATATATGTAATGCCGGGTGGATTAACTCGCGTTGCGCTTCGTAAAGGATCACTTGTGGTCAATTCATCCCAGGGAGGCGGTTCAAAAGACACCTGGGTTCTAGGATAAAGGTGTTATATGTTAAGCAGAGTTGCCGAATCAGTTTTTTGGATGAATCGATATATCGAGAGGGCAGAAAATTACTCAAGATTTATTGATGTCAATCACCAGTTATCTTTAGATTTGCATGAAGAGGTGCCGAACCAATGGTTGCCTCTCGTACATACTACAGGAGATATTGAATTATTTGAGAAAAGGTATTCTAGTCCAAGTCCAGTCAATGTCATACGGTTTATGACTTTTGACGAAGAGAATCCGAATTCTATTTTTCAATGTCTTTCGAGAGCCCGTGAGAATGCCCGAACCATTCGCGAAAACATTTCCACTTCTATGTGGGAAGTGTTAAACGAGTTTTATCTCTTTGTAAAAGATTATCGTAAAGTTTACTTAGAAAGTTCTGAACTACATGGAGATACTCTTTCGATGGGGCTCTCCGATTTTCTCAGTACAGTTCGAAAAAGTTGCCAAAGTTTTTATGGATGTTCTGATGCTACCATCTCTCATGATGAGGTTTGGAACTTTTCCTTGTTGGGCAGGTTCTTAGAACGAGCAGACAAAACCACACGAATCTTAGATATGAAGTACTTTATCCTACTTCCTTCTGTTCATGATGTGGGTTCCACATTAGATTTATTACAATGGTTATCCCTTTTGAAATCGGCATCTGCACATGAGATGTACAATCAAAAATACAAACGTGTTGATCCCACTGATATTGCAGAGTTTTTGATTTTGAATGAAACCTTTCCTAGATCCATTTTCTTTTGTATCCAAGAGATGCAAGAGGCTTTGGAAAAAATTTCTGGAATTAAGGAAGGTTTGCCAAGGAACTTAGCGCAAGATGCAACTACAGTATATTTGAATCGTTTGCGATCAGAAAATATCAAATCCATTTTTGATAAAGGTCTACATGAATACCTGGATGATATTCAGATAGAACTCAATCATATAGGTTCCAAAATTGTGGAACGATTTTTTACAAACTAACTATGAGTATACGAGTTGCACTGTCCCATATTACAACCTACCAATATGATAAGTCGATAAAATTATCACCTCATGTGATCCGGCTGAGACCAGCACCACATACCAAAAATCATATTGTTTCTTATTCTCTAAATATATTACCGGAACAAAAATTTCTCAACTGGCAACAAGATCCATTTGGGAATTATTTAGCGAGGTTGGTATTTCCAGAAAAAACCAATATTTTACAAGTAGCCGTCGACTTAGTCACCGATTTAAACGTAATCAATCCTTTTGATTTTTTTGTAGAAGAGTATGCAGAGAACTTTCCTTTTACATACGATAAGGTTTTAAAAAAGGAACTCGCTCCTTATTTAAAAGTTAAAAAACCCGGGAAGTTACTTGCCCCGTACTTAAAAACAATAGATAAAACGCCGAAAAGAACGGTTGAGTTTTTGGTAGCATTAAATGCAAAAATTTACTCTGACGTTGGTTATGTGATCCGAATGGAATCAGGAATCCAAACTCCAGAGTTAACTCTTTCTTCAAGAATGGGTTCCTGTCGTGATTCTGCTTATTTGCTGGTTCAAATTCTTAGAAATATGGGCCTTGCTGCCAGATTTGTTTCTGGTTATCTGATTCAACTAAAAGCCGATGTAAAGTCTCTGGATGGACCCTCCGGTGCAGAATCTGATTTTACAGACTTACATGCTTGGGCAGAGGTTTATTTGCCTGGTGCGGGTTGGGTGGGTCTTGATCCTACTTCTGGTTTGTTTACGGGAGAAGGGCATATCCCTTTGGCTGCGACCCCGGAACCGGAATCAGCGGGTCCTATTTATGGATTTGCGGAAAAAGCCAAAGCCGAGTTTTCCTTTCATATGGGAGTAGAACGTGTTTTGGAAACTCCAAGAGTCACCTTACCTTACCAAGGCGAAGATTGGGAACGCATCATACGTTTGGGTGATTCCATTGATAAACGAATTCGAAAAAATGATATCAGACTTACGATTGGTGGAGAACCAACTTTTGTTTCTACGGAAAATCGTGAAGCACCGGAATGGAATTTTGATGCCTTAGGTTTTGAAAAATATTCTAAATCAGAACAACTCATCAAACGGCTGGGGAAACATTTTGCTCCTGGTGGATTACTTCAATATGGCCAAGGGAAATGGTATCCAGGAGAACCTGTCCCTCGTTGGGCCATGATTTCATATTGGCGTAAAGATGGTGAACCTATCTGGAACCATCCGTATTTACTTGCAGATGATCGTTATACAGGTTCAGCCACAACAGAAGATGCCAGAAGGTTCGTGAGTGCGTTGGGAAGTCATCTAAACATTCCTTCCAAATCCATTCATACAGCTTATGAAGATAATTTGTATTATCTTTGGCAAGAAGCAAATTTACCTACTGAAACAGAACTTATGTTAGATGGTTTAAATACCTACGATAAAATGGAACGAGAACGTATTTTAAGAGTCATCGATTCTGGTATCCATCGCGAAGTTGGATATACTATTCCATTGGATTATGATTCTTTCCGCTCATCATGGATATCCGATGAATGGAGTTTTCGCCGAGGGAAAATGTTTTTAATTCCTGGTGATTCGCCAATTGGATTACGACTTCCTTTACATTCCTTAGGCGGAAAACCATATTATCCTTATCCAGAAGATCCTTCGACTCCGAAACCTTCTTTACCAAAAGCAAAGGAATTGGGTCAGTCTCCGTTTACATCAACAAACATTAGTTATTCTATCGGAGGAATTCATACAAGGACAGCTCTTTGTGTAGAACCTCGAAATGGAAATATCAGAGTGTTTTTACCACCGATTCAATCATTGGAAGGTTGGCTCCGTCTCATTTATGCCATTGAACAGACTGCTTTAGAAACAGATATACCGATTGTATTGGAAGGTTATGAAGCACCTCATGATCCTAGACTCAATCGTTTTAAAATTACACCGGATCCCGGAGTGATTGAGGTCAACTTTCATCCTTCTTCTTCTTTTGGAGAAATTGTAGAAAAAACGCAAGTTCTATATGAAGAAGCTTCGCAACTGCGATTGACTGCAGAGAAATTTTTAATCGATGGTCGTCATTCAGGTACTGGTGGTGGAAATCATATCACTCTTGGCGGGGCATCTGTTGGCGACAGTCCTTTCTTACGAAAACCTTCGCTTCTACGAAGTTTGGTGGCGTATTGGCAAAATCATCCAGGACTTTCTTATTTGTTTTCTGGAATGTTCATTGGACCTACCTCTCAATCACCGAGAATTGATGAAGCTAGAAATGATTCCTTACATGAATTAAAAATTGCCTTCCAACAAATTGATTCCAATAGACATACACCACCGTGGATGTTGGATCGTGTTCTCAGAAATATTTTAATCGATATCACTGGGAACACACACCGAACAGAAATATCGATTGATAAACTTTTTGATCCAGGATCACCAACGGGACGTTTGGGTCTAATTGAAATGCGTGCATTTGAAATGCCACCTCATTACCAAATGAGTGTCATCCAACAAGCATTTATGATGGCGATCATTTGTCGGTTTTGGGAAGATCCATATTATGGAAGTCCAATCAATTGGAATACAGAATTACATGATCGTTTTATGTTGCCTTACTTTGTATATCGTGACTTTAAAGAAGTGATCCAAGATTTACAAAATAGTGGCTTTGGATTTTTATCAAAAGACTTTGATCCATTTTTTGAATTTCGATTTCCTCAATATGGAATTTGTTATTTAGATGGAATGGAAATTGAATTACGAA
The DNA here is from genome assembly GCF_004769235.1 of Leptospira kanakyensis. NCBI lineage: Bacteria > Pseudomonadati > Spirochaetota > Leptospiria > Leptospirales > Leptospiraceae > Leptospira > Leptospira kanakyensis. The sequence goes on from NZ_RQFG01000005.1 coordinate 1,321,077, forward strand.
TGGCTTTGGAACCTTGGAATGTACTTGGTGAAGAAAACACAGCACAAGGAACATCGAGAGGAGTAGACTCTGCTACCGAACGAGTTCAAGTCAAAGTCAAAGGATTTCATCCAGAAAGATATCGTTTGAGTTGTAACGGCTACGAAGTTCCACTACAACCGACCGCTGTTCAAAATGAATATGTTGCTGGTGTCAGGTTTAAGGCTTGGACTCCTGTTTTTACTTTACATCCGCAAATACCTGCGCAACAATCTTTAGTGTTTGATGTTTATGATACTTGGAATCATAGAGCACTCGGGGGATGTACATACCACGTCTCACATCCAGGAGGATTGTCTTACCAAACCATTCCTATCAATGGGTATGAAGCAGAATCCAGAAGGATCTCTCGTTTTTGGACTCATGGACACAAGATTGGAAAAAGCCTTCCACCAATTCGATTGGAAAATAAAGCCTTCCCATCAACATTGGATCTTAGGATGGTAACATTCAAGTAGATGATGACACAAGATCCTTATCATTTAATCGGAAATTATAAAACAATTCCTGGAGTTTATGACGAACTCTATGATGCTGATGGTCAGATCCGAAACAAATATAAGTTCTTAGTCAAATCTTTTCAAGAACTTGGACCAGCAGAACTTGTCAATCGTAGACGTGATACGGATCGTATTCTTAGAGAGAATGGTGTTACGTACAATTTATACCAATCGGACTCACCAGAAGCTAAGGAAAGGCCTTGGGATTTGGATTTGTTTCCTTTGGTTATGGAAAGTGAAGAGTGGCGTGTTTTAGAAAGAGGGTTAAACCAACGCGCGGATTTACTCGATGCCCTTGTCAGAGATGTTTATTCCAAAAGACGCCTGTTATACGAAAAAAAAATTCCTCCAGAAATTCTTTTTAATGAAACTTCTTTTTTGCGGGCTTGTGATGGGATGTATGATTCCAATCACTTCCTAACGAAAAACCCAGCACTTTTATTTTTTGTATGTGATTTGATTCGTGCAGCTGATGGCAACTTTTATGTTTTAAATGATCGGGTACAAGCTCCTTCGGGTTCCGGTTATTCATTAGAAAATCGAATTGTATTATCTCGAATTTTTCCAAGTATGTACCGCGATGCGATGGTGCATCGTGTTGCCGTTTATTTTCGTTCACTCCGTAAATCATTAACTCAACTTGCAGGTGTTACTGGGCGTGAACCAGTGATTGTTTTGTTAACACCTGGGCCATCCAATGAAACGTATTTTGAACATGCTTATCTTGCTGGATATTTAGGTTATACACTTGTACAAGGTGAAGACCTAACGGTTAGAAAAAATAAAGTGTATATGAAAACCGTGGAAGGTTTACAACAGATCGATTTGATTTTGCGCCGTGTTGATGATGATTTTATGGATCCTTTGGAATTAAGAGGGGATTCACTTTTGGGAGTTCCTGGACTTTTGGAATCAGTTCGGTCGGGTCATGTCAAAATTGCCAATCCGATTGGGACAGGGTTTTTAGAAAATCGTGCACTATTACCTTTTTATTCTGATCTATGTCGTTTTTATTTAGGGGAAGATTTAATCCTTCCGATGGCACCAACCTATTGGATGGGAACGAAAGAACATTTTCAATTGGTACTACAAAATCCGGAAAAATATGTTTTTAAAACTGTCTCACGCACAGATGAAGAAAAACCTGTTACCTTTATCGAACTGAGTGGAGATAGAAAAGATTCGTTTTTACAAAAATTAAAATCGTTTCCCAATCGCTTTATTGCACAAGAAATGATTGCATCTGCCACCGTACCAGTATTAGGCGAAAATGGTTTTCGGCCAGGTAGAGCGATTATGCGAACCTTTGTTTCCTCCTCCGGCTCTGGTTACCAAACGATGGCTGGTGGTTTAGTAAGAGTTTCCCCTTCTTTGGATGATTTTTTCATTACGAGTCAAAGAGGAGCTTGGAGTAAAGACCTTTGGGTACTCGCAACAGAAACACAAAAAGAAGAATCCTTACTTGTGACAAAATCAGACCAAGTGATGATTTCCAGAAAAAGTTCCGGAGTCCCTAGTCGTGTGGCTGATAATTTATTCTGGTTAGCAAGGTATTTGGAACGATCAGAAAACCAAACAAGAGTCATACGAGAAGCAGTTTATAAAATTTTACAAGTAGAAGATGGTTACGAAAGAGAATCTTTAGAAAATTCGTTAAAATTAGTAACTCATGTCACTAATAGTTATCCTGGATTTCTAGGTGATGATGCAAGTGAGTTATTTTTAAATCCATTTTCTGAATTACAAAGATTGACTTCGGATCGCGGAGTAGTGGGAAGTTTAGCATTTCATTTACGAAGTTTGGTAATTGCTTCGAAATCGGTTCGAGATCGTTTGTCCGATGATATGAAAAAGATTCTTCTCCATTTAGAAGATCAGTCCCAACATGAAATTGATTCGTATGACCAAATCATCGATTTTTTACAGAAGATTGTGTTGAATTTATCATCTCTAACAGGTTTATCTTTTGAAAATATGAGTCGGGAAGCGGGATGGTATTTCCTCAATCTAGGCCGCCGGATTGAAAGATCGATTAACATGATTTTGATGTTACAAGGTATGATTCGTTGGGATAGTTTTAGAGACAAAGCTTCTTTTGAAACTTTTTTACGTATCAATGACATTCGCTTAACATATAATAGACGGTATAGCGGAAAAATCGACCAAGAGTCTGTGTTGGATATTCTATTATTTGATACCACAAACCCTAGATCATTTGCTTATCAGTTAGAACAAATCAATTCAGACATTAAGTTTTTACCAGGAAAAAATGAAAAAGTCGTGTATTCAGAAGATCGTGCTGCCTTACAACTTTATACTCACTTTAAAATGAAAGATATCTCTATCTTCTTTGAGTCGGAGAACCCGTTGGAATCTGTTTCCATTTGGTTAGAAGAACTTCATAACCATTTGAAAAATTTATCTGACGCATTAGCCTCACGATACTTTAACTATACCGAAGAACAAACAAGGATCGGTGATGGTAATGGCTGATTTTAAAGTAATTCATAAAACTAAATATAGTTATGATGATACAGTTGCTTATTGTCATAATATGGCGCACATGTATCCTTTGACGTCACCACACCAAGATTGTTTTAGAACTCATGTGACTGTGAATCCTAAACCAGTTGTTTCTTCATTTCGTAGGGATTATTTTGGAAACCAGGTATTTCTTTTTTCGGTAGAAGATCCCCACCGTTTTTTAGAAGTAGTTGTTGAGTCAACCGTAAGAACTCACCAATCACTTGGCATTGATTTATATAAATCAACTCCTTGGGAAAGTATACATTCACTCATTCATGAATCAACATTAGATGCGGATATTTTATCGATTGAATATATCCAACCATCATCGTTTATAGCAGCAAAAGATAGTTATTCAGAATTTGCACGAATGTTTTTTACAGATGGAAAACCTGTTTTTGCTGCGGCTTTGGAGATGACCACCTATATCTATCAAACTTTCCAATACGATCCAAAGGCAACAAGTATCAATACGCCGATTGATCAAGTTCTAAACGAAAAAAAAGGTGTGTGCCAAGATTTTTCGCATTTGATGATTGCCGCCTTACGTTCATTAAAGATTCCCACTCGTTATGTAAGTGGATATTTAGAAACATTACCTCCTCCCGGTACAGAAAAATTACAAGGAAGTGACGCTACACATGCTTGGGTTTCTGTCTATTGCCCTACGTTTGGATGGATGGATTTTGATCCTACCAATGGAAAAATCATTACCGAAGAATACATCATCACGGCAATTGGAAGAGACTATGCGGATGTTTCCCCATTAAAAGGGATTTTGTTTGGTGGTGGAAAACATAAATTAAAAGTCGAAGTTGATGTGATTCGTGAATTAATATGAATGTTCTTTTTTAATTGCCCTCCTACCTATCTGTTTTTTAAAAACTAAGATTTATCAAGTTTCACTAGCCAGAAAAATCAGTTTTGAGAGTCTGATATATAAGTAAACTCTATGATTGAATCAATTGTTGCCTATTCCATTCAAAACAAATTTAAGGTAATGGGTGTCGCTTTAGTTTTTTGTTTGGTAGGAATTGTAAATGCATTTCATTTACCTATCGATGCAGTGCCTGATGTTACAAATGTTCAGGTCACGGCAGTAACATCGTCTCCTGCACTCACTCCATTTGAAGTAGAACAATTCATAACTTACCCTATTGAATTAAAGTTAAATGGAATCCCTGGTGCTACGGAAATAAGATCCATTTCTCGTGCCGGAGTGAGTTCTGTATCTGTGATCTTTGAAGATGGAACAGATATTTGGTTCGCAAGACAGATCGTGAATGAACGATTGAAGTTAGTTGATGCAGAAATTCCTCCTGAATATGGTAAACCGGAATTAGCACCGGTTGCCACAGCTTTAGGTGATATTTATGAATTTATATTAACATCAGAAAATCATAACGAAACAGAATTACGTAGTTATATCGATTGGGATCTTTCCAAAAAAATTAAAAGTGTTCCTGGAGTCATCGAGGTAAATACTTTAGGTGGATCTCTTAAACAATATCAAATATTAATCGATCCTAGAAGATTGCAGGTTCATAATCTAACAATTTCAGAAATTTTAGATAACTTAAAAACAGCTAACTTTAATACAGGTGGTGGATATGTTCAAAAAGATTATGAACAACTTGTCATTAGAGGTGAAGGTCAGTTTGAAGGAATTGACGAAATCAAAAGAGTCGCGGTAAGAACTGCAAACGATGGAATTCCGCTGTTATTGGGTCAAATTGCAACGGTAAAAGAAGGGCCAGCATTACGTTTTGGAATTGCAACTAAAAATGGAAAGGAAGTGGTTGCTGCCACTGTCATTATGCTTCTCGGCGAAAACTCCCGCGAAGTAGTAGGAGATGTAAAACAAAGAATCGATGAGATTCGTGCTACACTTCCTCAAGGAATGAAAATTGAACCGTTTTATGATAGGTCTGAGTTTATCAATCGTGCCTTAAAAACAGTTTTTATCAATCTTACAGAGGGTGCTATTTTAGTATTTTTTGCTTTGATATTTACTCTTGGTACTGCCAAAGGTGGGATACTCGTTGCATTAGCAATTCCAGTTTCTATGTTAGTTGCCGTTATATTTATGAAATATATCGGGGTAGTAGGGAATTTAATGTCTTTGGGGGCTCTGGATTTTGGTTTGTTAGTGGATGGTTCCATTGTGATGTTAGAATCTGTGTTAGCTGGCTTCTATGTGGGTAGAAAAAAGTTTAACCGTCCAATGAATGAAGATGAAATCAAAAATATTACCGAAGGTATCATTTTAGAAAGATGCCAAAAAGTCGGTAAGGCAGCAGCATTTTCAGTTGCTATCATTATGTTAGTGTATTTACCTCTGATGGTTTTAGAGGGAGTGGAAGGACGAATGTTCCGTCCAATGGCAATCACTGTAGCCTTAGCTCTTGCAAGTGCCCTTGTATTTTCTATTACAGTATTTCCAGCAAGCCTTGCTATTTTTTATAAAAGACCTTTTATTCATAAAGCTCATGCTTGGGAAAAAATTGAAGAATATTACGTTCTACTTTTAAACTGGGGAAGCAAAAGAAAAAAGAAAATTTTATCTTTCTCATTACTTTTAGTAATCGTTTCTTTTTTTCTCGGTTCTTATTTGGGATCAGAATTTTTACCTAGGATAGATGAAGGGGAAATCGAAATTGATGCGAAACGATTACCTTCGACTGCAATTGATTATTCCAAAGATCTAAATAAAGATATAGAAAAAATATTAAAGCCGTTTCCAGAAATTTCTAGTGTTGTTTCGCGAGTGGGGCGTGGTGAATCTGCTGCAGAACCATTAGGTACTGAAGAAACTTCTGTTATGGTGAAACTATCACCAAAAAAAAATTGGGTGAATGCTAATTCAAGAGAAGAACTAATGAATGTTCTAAAGGAAAAATTAAATTCAGCAATTCCTTCCACTTACTTTAGTATGTCCCAACCTATTGAAAACCGAGTGAATGCACTGCTTACTGGTTCTAAGGCTGATGTGGTTCTTAAAATTTATGGTGATGATTTACAAACATTAAAAACACAAGCAGACAAAGTTGCAGCGGTTCTGACAAAAATAGAAGGAACAGGTGATTTACGCGTTCAACGTTTGTTAGGTCTGCCTATGTTACAGATTAATACAAATTATGATCATATGGCTCGTTATGGAGTTACTGCATCGGAAATTTTGCGGACTGTAGAGATGATGAGAGTTGGTTCTACCGCAGGTAAAATATTTGAAGGTGCGAGAAGATATGATTTAGTATTAAGATTAGATTTACAAGCCAAAGATATCGATTCAGTTCGAAATATACCCATCATGACATCTCGAGGAACCACGGTTCCACTTGCTCAAGTGGCAGACATTGATATCCTTGATTCTGCTTCAGCGATTTATCGAGAAGGATTAAAACGAAGAATTTTTGTAGAAGTGAACATTCGTGGAAGGGATCTCGTTGGTTATATCAATGAAGCCAAAAAGAAAACGGAATTCATTCAAAACGCTTTGCCCGAAGGATATGAAATTGAATGGGGAGGGCAGTTTGATAACTTTGTTCGTGCGAGAGACCGATTGGTTCTTGTCGTTCCCGTCGCCCTTGCAATTATATTTTTTATGTTAATCGCTGCATTTGAAAGTGTGTATTATGCCGTCGGTGTTTTTTCCGTAGTTCCTCTTGCTGCAGCAGGAGGTATACTCGGTTTGTTAATTCGTGGACTACCATTTAGTATTCCAGCTGCCGTTGGATTTATTGCAGTGAGTGGGATTGCTGTTTTGAACGGAGTTGTTTATGCTTCGACTTTGAAAGATGAAATTAAATCTGGCGTTGGTATTGATAAAGCGGTTGTCTCCGCTGGAATTTTATCCTTACGTCCTGTTCTCACTACAGAGTTTATTGCAGCGATTGGATTTTTGCCAATGGCACTATCAACAATGGCAGGAGCAGAAGTTCAAAGACCTCTTGCGACAGTAGTCATCTTTGGTGTGTTAGTTGCTACGGCGCTTTCAAGATTGGTTCTACCGTTTGTTATGGAATCGCTTTTGAAGTTGGATGAAAAAAGAAAATTGGTAAAGGAAGAAAATCGAATCAGTCGAAGTTCCAAACTCATTCAGATAGACATAGGTGAGGATGGTGACGAACCAGAGCCACCGTTAGCAACTCCAAAGAACCAAAAGCGTAAGTAGATTATCCGCTTTCAAGTTGTTGGAAGTATGAACTTTTGGTTTAAAAAAATTGGCTTTTGTTAGGAGTGATTGTGTTTCCGGTGAAACTGTGATAAGAGGTAGTCATTGGGCGGCGGGTCTAGTTCCCCACCCTACGGTCGGGCGGGGATATTATATTCCCACCCGCACCCAGCATTACCCCAACTTCCCCTTCCACTCCTCTTCCTTAAACCCTACCAAAAACCAACCATCCCCCACAACAAAGGGTCTCTTAACCAAGTTTCCATTGGCAGCTAGTTCTTTATAAATTTGTTCTTCCGAAAGAGTTCCTAATTTTTCCTTCCAATTGCCTTCGCGGTAATCTTTTCCTGATGTATTAAACAGTTTTTTTATATCACCTAAGTATTGTTTTGCTTTTTTTAATTCGGCAACAGAGGGAGCAGTTTCGCGGATGGGAATTTGTTGGAATTCAACTTTTTTTGATTTTAGAAATTTCAGAGCATTGCGGCAGGTACTACAACCTGAATATTCGTAAACTTTGGGATTGGAACGACTCATAGAACTGATTTTCTTACTTACGATTTTTGCGGAAACTTTTTATTGGAACTATGTTGGTTCAAAACGATTTCCCCTTGGCCCCACTCACAACATTCCAGTTGGGAGGTGAGGCAAAATATCTCATCGTTATCAAAACAACGGAAGACTTAAGCCGGGCTCTCGATTTTTGTAAAAAAGAAAACCAACCTTTTTTCATTTTAGGCGGTGGATCCAATACTGTGTTCCGAGATTCTGGTTTTCCTGGTGTTGTCCTCCAGATGTTAATCCCTGGAATTCGTTGTATGGATACAAATGACGACCATACCATTTTTCAAGTAGGTGCCGGTGTTCCTTGGGATCAATTTGTTGAATACACAGTAAAACAAGGATTAGCTGGTATTGAGTGCCTTTCAGGAATTCCAGGTTCTGTGGGTGCATCCCCCATCCAAAATATTGGAGCTTATGGCCAGGAAGTAAAAGATTCTATTTTAAAAGTAGAATGTATGAATCCAGCGGGAGAGATAATCAATCTTTCTAACGAAAATTGTAAGTTTAAATATCGTAATAGTGAATTCAAATCGGGTATCTATAAAGATTGGATTGTTGTTTCAGTCACTTTCCAATTGTCCAAAGTAAATCCCCTTTGTTTACGTTATCCAGAAGTAAAAAAAGTTTGGGAAAACTATCATACCAACGAAAGTATCATTTCGAAACAAGAGACAACTAACTTTGATTCGAGAGTAAAAGAAATGGAGACACTCAGAAATTTGGTGATCCAACTACGGAAGAAAAAATCCATGGTTTTAGATCTAGCGGATCCCAATACCCGATCGGCAGGTTCTTTTTTTACAAACCCCATCCTATCGGATCAGGAAACGGAAAGGTTTATAGAAACTGCAAAAAAACATGGATTCCAAAATCCACCCGTTTATCCCGAGTCGCAAGGATTCAAAAAAATTTCCGCAGCCTGGCTCATTGAAAACTCAGGAATCCAAAAAGGAACCAAATATCCTGGGGGAGTTGGGATCTCAGAGAACCATTGTTTGGGTCTAATTAATATAGCGGGAACTACAACCGCGCTTTTGGAAATGGCGGAATCAGTCAGACAAACCGTATTTGATAAATTTTTTGTTCGATTGGAAATGGAACCGGTTGTTCGGCCATAAAAAAGATTTGGTAATTGTCGATATAACAATGAGAATGGGGATGGAATGAACTCGAAACTTAAAAAATACCTGATTCTTTCAGGACTTGGTGTTTCCTTATTATTGGTTTTAGCTCTGATTGGTTTTTTCGTTATTGATGAAATCAAAGGTGGAGCTGTTGGTGATGGTCAAAATAAATATGAACTCATCATTGATTCAGGAGAACCATCATCAAGTGTAGTGCGAGAGTTAGCTGCTGCAGGAATGATCAAATCTTCCGTATACTTTAACTATTTGATGAAGTTTACAAGGGCAGGAAACAAAATTAAACAAGGTGTATACGACATCAACGACGGTATGAGTTCTCGTAAAATTCTGGATGTAATCATTTCAGGAAAAGTAAAATTAGTCAATTTTACGGTTCCAGAAGGATATAACAATCGCCAGATCGGAGATTTGTTAGTTTCTAAAAAACTTGCCATCTCACGCGAAGAGTTTTTAAAAGTAACCCAAAGTCCCGCACTTCTTACCAAATACAATATCCCCGCAAAAACTTTAGAAGGTTATTTATTTCCAGAAACATATTCTGTTCCGCTAAACTATCCTTTAGAAAGAATTACGGAAATGATGATCAAAAGATTCTATAAAAAATTAGAATCGATACCAGAAGCAAAAGATATCAAACCTGCTGACCTTCATTTTCGTGTGGTTTTGGCTTCGATTGTCGAAAGAGAAGCTGTTAGAAAAGAAGAAAGGCCGATGATGGCAGGTGTATTTTTAACTAGGATTGAAAAAAATATCAATTTGGAATCCTGTGCCACCATCCAATACTTATTTGATAAACCCAAAAAAAGACTATTTGAATCAGATCTTAAAATAGTTTCACCTTACAATACTTATATTAACGGTGGATGGCCTCCTGGACCAATTTCTAATCCCGGTTTACCTGCGTTAGAAGCTTCCTTTAAACCAATGAAATCTGATAAATTATTCTTTTTGTTAAAACCAGATGGCTCCCATTATTTTTCCGCGACATTCAAAGAACATTTGGAAGCAAAAAAGAAGTTCATAGATGTTTTGTATCAATAACAAATGCAATACCAAAATTAGATCATTGGTAATGAAACTTTTCTAAAATCAACCATCTATGGATGAAAATATCGTTGAATTGAATATTGCGATCGGTGGGATTTCCAAAGAACTTTTGGATGTACAAAAAGCCTTAGAAGCCTACCGAGAGAAACAAAAGCGAAAAGAAGTTATCGACGAAGAAGCCATCACCTTTGTGACCAAAGCAGAACTTGTGATAGAAAAAGCGGAAAAGGGAGAACTTCCGTTGACTCCTGACCAGATCCGCCGGATCAAAAGTAACCTAGTAAAGATTCTAACAAAAATCAAAAGATAATTAGATAAGGGTTACTCTCTCATTAAAGAAGATAACCCATCTTTATAATTTTAATGATCTAATCTTTTAAATGATACAATTTGCACTGTTTATTCAGACAAATCACTCCATTTAACGTTCTTTCTTTAAGCACTTCGCCGTTTAAAAGTATTACATCAAAGTTACAACCTAAATACAACGAAAATGGCCCGTAGTTCTCTACTGGTCGAGAACATTGAATATTTTTAATCTCAAAAACCTTTCCTTTATAAAAACTAAGTAATACATTTAAACGCATATTCGTTTCGGCCAACATCATATCGTAAGCGATGTCTGCGTTGATACCTTTATCTGCATGAAATTTTTCTCCAATATTAGGCCAAAAATATTCATTATGTTCCTGTCGACTGAGTAGGATTTTATTAAAATCATTCAGATTATCTCTCCGAATTGCTGACATTGTGTCCAGTATCACATCTTCCTTCGAGGTTTTGCTGTTCTCTAGCTGGTATTGTTTATTGCAGAAAAGTAGAACGATTGCAAGGCATCCGAAACAGAGCCACTTGATAAGTTTCATAATCTTCACTCCCTTGTAATGAAATTGTAACATAGAATTGGTTCAATAAAGGTAAGTAAAAAAAATGAATAGATTCAAAACAATATTTTTTCTCATTCTCTTTGTTGGGATACCTTCCGTTGCTTATGCACAGCAAGGATCCATTAGAGGTGAGGTTCTAGATGCATCTACCGCAGAGCCGATGTTTGGTGTAACTGTACTAATTAGAAATCCACAGAAGTTTGCAAAAACAGATTTAGATGGAAAGTATGAATTAGTCGGAGTTCCCGAAGGAACACATACACTCGAATTTGTAATGATTGGGATGGAGACAGTGAAGAAGTCCGTTTCCGTACAAGCAGGTAAGACTGAAAAAGTTAACTTGGTAATGGGTGCCAAAAAATTAGATGAAGTTCTTGTCCAAGATCGCGCGATGAACGATACGGAAGCTTCTCTATTAAAATATCAGAAAAAAGCAGCAGCAGTTTCTGATGGTATATCTGCCGAGGCAATTGCGAAAACACCCGATTCGAGTGCTGGTGACGTTATGCGACGTGTCACTGGTATAACGTTGGTTGGCGGAAAGTATGTGTTTGTACGCGGGTTAGGTGAACGATATTCGAATACAATGTTTAATGGGGTTCCACTCCCTTCACCAGAACCAGACAAAAGGGTTGTTCCTCTAGACTTATTTCCTGCGGCGATGATTAAAAACATTGTTGTTTCCAAAACATTCATTCCAGAAGACAGCGCTGAATTTTCAGGTGGAACTGTTAAAATTGAAACCAAGGAATATCCGGATAAATATTTCTTCAAGTTTGGTTTAAAACTCGGTTATAATGCAAATACTACCAATCAAAACTGGAAAACCTATTCTGGTGGTGGCCAAGACTGGTTAGGTATCGATGAAGGAAATCGAAAGAAACCTTCCATTGTTGATACTCTCCCTAATGCACAATTTGTGGAAGGTGGAAGATTAACAGGTGGATATCCTAGGGAGATTATTACTGCAGGGTCTTTGTCATTCAATAACCAATGGTCACCAAAACAAACAGACGCTCCTTGGAACAAAGGATTGGATATATCAACTGGTAATGTTTTTAAGTTTAGTGAATCAGTAAAATGGGGAACTCTATTTGCTGTCACTTATAACCGTGACAATCAATTCAAACAAGAAATCGACAGATTTAATTTGGTAGGTTCAGTTTCTCCCGATTTACCAAGAGATGGAAAAAACAGAGTTTTACTACCGGTTCTAAATTATCGATCACGCATTTATGAAGAAACTGTTTCTTGGGGAACAATGTTTAACAACACTCTTGATTTTGGTAAAGGCCAACGAGTGTATTGGAAGAATTTTTTCTCAGTGAATAACGATAAACAAGTCCGTGAATATGAAGGTATCAATAACAATATCCCTTTTGAACTCCAATCAACGAAACTCAACTATGTGATGAGAAACATATTCAACTCATCTATTGGTGGAGATCATAGACTTCCAATAGGTGAAACTGTGACAAAATTTGATTGGGTTGCTTCCTATTCTGAGGCAAACAGAAATCAACCCGATATGCGTGATACAACTTATGCAACCACGCCGGGAACAGCAGGAACAAATGGTGCTCCTCTTTTAAGTTCACCTAATATTGGATACTCGAGTCGATTTTTTTCAGAATCAAAAGATATCAGTCGATATGTCGGTGTAAATTATGAGATACCATTCAAACAATGGTCAGGATTTGAAAGTAAATTTAAAACTGGGTATTCTGCTGTTGATAGAGAGAGAAATTTTGAAGCTGAATTTTTCTCATTCGTAAATCAAAACGGAGACGCAGGTCGTGGTTTAGCGAATCAATCACTAGGATCTCGTTTTTATCCATTACCACCCGAAGCAATTTTGAATCCATTTAACCGTGGTGCGAATGGTTACCAAATTCGTGAGTTCACAAGACCAACGGATAAGTATATGGCTCAACAAAAAATCCATTCTTATTATGGACAATTTGATTTACCAATAATCAAAGACCTTCGTTTTATTGGTGGGGCAAGATATGAAGATAACTACCAAGCAGTTAGAACGTTTAACCCTTTTAGCCCTCGTGATGATTTTTTTGCAAGATTTGATTATCGTAGCGAACTTGATCCTTTCCTAAGAAACTTAGTGGATCCGAACTATCGCCAAACTAATGCAAAATTAGCTAATAGAAATGTTTTACCTTCTGCCAACTTTGTATATTCCTTAAATGATATTACGAATATTAGGTTTGCATACACACAAACTCTAACTCGACCAGACTTCAGAGAATTGTCACCTTTTGAGTTTACTGACATCCTCGGAGGACCACCGGTTAAAGGTAATCCAGACTTAAAACAAACTTACATCCACAACTATGATTTGCGTTATGAAACCTTCCCTGGTGGTGAAGACTTTTTTGCAGTTGGTGTCTTTCGAAAGAACATGATCGATCCAATCGAAAGAGTGGTTCAGGTTGATAACCAATTCAGATATTCTTTTGTGAATGCGAAACAAGCTTATATTCAAGGTGCTGAAATTGAAGCTCGTAAAGGATTGGGTTTTATTTCAGAATATCTTGAAAGATGGTCACTTGGGATAAACACCTTCTTTATCAAATCGGAAGTTCAGTTAAACGATTGGGCATATTACCAACTAGCACAAATGGGCGTGATTAACGATGTAAACAGGCCTACTAGTTTGTCTAGACCGTTACAAGGACAATCTCCGTATGTTTATAACTTTAACCTACGTTATCGTTTTGATAAACAAGCGAACCACACTATTACATTTCTATTTAACGAATTTGGAAGAAGGATCAACTCCGTTGGTGGTTTAGGTATTCCTGATACTTATGAATCTCCTGTTGGTGTTTTCGATGCAGTTTATAGTCTGAAATATGATGAAAAACTAATATTTAAAGTTGCAGCTAGAAATTTAAACGATGCAAGGGTTAAGATCGTACAAGAGAATCCTGTTTTAGGTAGGGAAGAGACTGTTTATAGTTATCGAACAGGACCTACGATCACAATGTCTGCAACATATAATTTTGATTAAAAAATTAATAGGACAAAAAATGAAGACTAAAACTAAAAAATTTGGAGTAATCTTACTCGGAATTACAATGATGTTAGGTGCACTAACTCAATGTAAGGAAAAGAAAGAGGACAATAGTTTAATTCTTGCCGCAATTCTTTACCTTAGCCAAGGAAGAGCGCCAGGAGTATATATTTCGGGGGTTCTTGTTGATGAAAACAATGAACCTATGGCAAACAAAACTGTTACTATAAAAGGTAGAAATGAAACACCAACAGTAGTTAGAACTGGAACTGCGGCAAACAGAGGATATTATAAAAATGTTCTTTCTGCTACTCCATTTGAAACACGTTATGCTGATGGTGATTCTAAAATTTCTTCTCAGTGTGGATCAGCAGTTTTTGCACTTTATGGTGCAACACAAGCTGCCATTCTTGGTGACCGCCAGTTGATTTGTGATACATCGACTCTTCCTGCCGAAGCATCGACTGCAGGAATTGCTGAGTCGCTAGTAGCAGCAGGTGAAGTTGTGGCTCAATTCACAACAGACTCAAACGGAGCTTTTGTATCTCAAAAATTTGTAATCCCAAACACTGGAAATACGTATACTGTCGAAGTTGATGGTGCAGCAAGAAATAGAAGACTTCGTGTGGCTCGTTCAGGAACTTCCAGTTTACTTACCCAATCTGATATCATTTTAGGTAACAACACAACTCCAACGGAACAAGTAGCATCTAAATATGCGTTTTCCATCTTTAACTTAGTCGTTGAAGTTGAATACCCACGACCAATCAGAACTTTAGAAGGAACATTAGCATCAAACGTATTCATCGGAGCTAATGAACAAGTCATTCTTCAAGGAACAGTGATTGTTCCAAACGGAGTCACTCTATCGATTGGTGAAGGTGCAAAGGTTTATGGTTCGGTATCTCCTGGTGGTGCACTACTTGTCAAACAAGGTGGAAAATTAGAAGCCATTGGAACTGCAACCAATCCAGTTGTGTTCTCATCTGAAAAAGCTGTCGGACAAAGACAACCGGGTGACTGGCAAGGAATCATCCTCCAAGGAAATGGAATTCAAACCTTTGGTAGTATCGGAGGTACGGCAATTGGTGAAGGGGACGTTGGAACTTTCGGTGGAAATAACAATGCCGATTCTTCTGGAACTCTTCGTTATGTTCGAATTGAATTTGCTGGTGCACCATTCTCTCCAGGAAATGAAAGAAACTGTTTATCACTTATGGGTGTAGGATCTGGAACAACAATCGATTACGTACAATGCCATAGAGGTTTTGATGACGGATTTGAGTGGTGGGGTGGAGCTGTTAACCATAAATACATAGTTTCTACTGCAAACCGTGATGACCAACTCGACTTTACTGATGGTTACATTGGAAAAGTTCAATACGCAATTGCTCACTTAGACACTGCTGCATCTTCATCAAATGATGATACTTCTCGTTGTGTAGAAGGGGATGGAAATACTTCAAACTCTTGTTCCGCTTCCGCAAGAACAGGTGGTAACTGTGCAGATCCTTGGTTTGCCAATTTAACTTGTGTTGCTTCCAACGGTAATGCAGTAGCAACTTCTGGAACAAATATCGGAAACGGTTGGTATGTTAGAAGATCTGACGGAACTGCGCTCGTAGGTTCAATTAGTCATGCTGCCATTTTAGGAACTGTAGGTCCATTGAACTGTACTGCTCCTACTAGATACGGTGATATTGTTGCTTCTAGTGCGATTGGCACTTGTACTGGTGGTACTGCTTTGGGTGCAAACTCAGCAAGTGACGCAGTTACATTGACAAACATAAACGTAACAGCTCCGGATTGGACTCCGACTGCTGGAACTATCACTGCTTCTGGAAACTTAAAGACGGTTGGTAGTGCTCAAATGAACCAAGCATTTTTTGACGACACCAATTACCGTGGTGCCATCAACACTGGTGGAACAAAATGGTGGGATGGTTGGACTTCCTTCCCAGCAAATTAAAAGTTTAAACTAAAGACTTTTTTATCAAAAGGCTCCTTTGCAACAGGGGCCTTTTTTGTAACTCAATCGTTGCTCAATTGTCATATTTGGCAACAATAAAAATCGGAAAACCCGCCAACTTCAAAAAGTTTGCACTGGTACTTTACAAAAAACCGGAGAAATGCTTTGATCTCTTTCATTCAGATTGAGAATCAAACTATTGTTCCGGTGAAATTCATAAATTATTGACACCATTGCTAGATCAGAAAAGGAAATAGTAAAGAAAAATTGAAACTAATGGAATCAACATGTTTATCAGAGACGCACACCAAGGCGACGCAGAAGATATATTTAATCTAATTAAGAAAAAGGCTGAATTTGATCGTAGTTTAGGCGATTCTCTCGGTAATGTAACAACCAATGTTGAATTAATCAAAAAAACAATGTTTGGTGTTAATCGTTTTGCTTGGGCAATTGTTGCTGTTAATAGTCAAGATAAACCAATCGGTATTGCTCTTTGTCATACTAGATATTCCTCATTTAGTGGGTTACCATCAATTTGGTTGGATGATTTATTTATATTTGAATCGTTTAGAGGAAGTGGTTTAGGTAAAGACCTAATGGAAAAACTGATAGAGATTGCAATATCTATGAATGCCTCTCATATAGATTGGGTTGCTAGTAATTTTAATGAAAAAGCAAAATCATTCTATAGTAAGTTAGGTGGTATTGTTGTGGGAATGGAAGGTTCTACTTTATCATATCGACTTAGACTAAATTAGACGAATAGTTTAAATCCTAAGAATTAATCGACAATAGTTAATTGAACAACATTCACTTATCAAAATTCAACCTATCATCCCAAAAATTTCTTTCTTGTTTTTCTAATTCCTATCATACAAAATTCTGAAATGAAAAAAAGTATGAACGTGAGTTGTATTCCTAGGAACATCAAGATTCTAAAAAATATCTTTCTCCTTTTTTTATGCCTTCTATTCCCTCTTACCACCTATCTTTTTGCGGAATCCGATATCATTTTAGATACTGGTAAAATTGCCGAATCCACAGAGCGGATTTCAATAAAAATACCAACAGATCATTCTTATCTAACCACTACTTCCATTTCCTATACGAATGCAATGTCTGATGGTAGTCCGGCACCAAAGTTGGTATATGTTAAATCAGGAGAATACTATCTATCATATAATGATGGTGGCTCAAACGGCAAAATTGTAAGTTTAGATTCTAATTTCAAAATTATAAAAGAACTGGTAAGCCTTAAAAACTTTCGTATAGAAGATACCATCGCCGATTCTAACGGACTGACAGTTTTATTATCTGCCTTTGAGATTGAAAAAAAAGGTAATTACGAAACTAAAAATTTTCATACGGCTTATATCAATCAATACTCTACTTCCGGAAAATTAAACTTTAGTACTAAGATTGTAGGTACCAAAGAATACAAAAATGTTGGTGACCAGGGAATCGATACTACATTTGGAACTTTAACTCTCACTAAGACAGCTGACAATAATTATGCGACTTATTTTTCTACTTATCGTAAATGGGATGACGGAGTCACACACCAAAGTGAATATTTAGCTTTGTTTGACAATGCCGGTAAACGAATTTTTAAATCTGATGGCAAAACACCAGAAGGATTTACATGGAATGTGAGTCATAGTTTTCGACCTAGATTTATTAATGATGGAAAACAATTGGTGATGGTCACAGTCGGTGATGCTTATCCAAGAGGTTTGGTGGTGGATAGTTTTCCTTCTCGGAAACGTGAGTTACCTATTGTTGTGCCGAAAGCTGGAGCAAATGAAACCTACCAATATGTACCAATTTCCACTGGTGATTTATATGCAAAGGACGGCACAACCTGGATTACTTTTGATTCCAATCTAAATCGATCTTCTTATGATATTGGACTTATCATCAAAGTAAATGATGGCCTTTCAGAACCAATCTATTTAACAAGTACAACCAAACAAAGAGAAAGGATTCCACGAATAGTTCCATATGGAAAGGATCATTTGTTTGTTATGTGGATGGCAGAAGATGGTACAGAAAAAGACAAATGGTTTCCAAAAATTACAAAGATGAATTTGGAAACATGTTTGATTCAAAAAGATGGAACCATCGTTTCTAAACCTCAAAGTTTTGGTTCTGGTAAAGGATTTACTTTTCGCGCAGCCGCTCGTTTTTTTCATTTGCCTGATGGTAGGTTTGGTTGGGTCAACGATCTCACCGGATTGGCAGACCAATTAGAAATTATTTTAGCCTCACCTTTCCAAAAAGAAACGAATGTTGTTTCATCGAATGATAGTCCAACAACACAACCTACAAAAGTAAAGATTGATCCTAGTCTTGGCAAACCAATGGTGGCTGCTATCTATGAAGGAAGGGAAGAAGAAGCCATTTCCCTTTTGAGCCAAGGAGCCGATCCCAATACAATCTATGAAGGTTGGTCTGCTTTATTGTATGCAGCTTATTTCGGGCGCACTGATTCTGTGAAGGCACTCATTTCGCACCAAGCCAATATTGATTTTTCTGTGGATGGTTGGAATGCACTTCAGCTATCGGAAGTGAGAGGCCATAATCAAATTGTTGCTTTGTTGCAACCATTAACAAAATCACTGTCTAGATCCTTGTCTCTTTCAAAATCACCAAACCCAAAAAATCCATTAACATCGATCGGAAAAAACAGAAGTCTCAGAGCAGAAATTGAACCAGCTGAATTGAATCAAAACCTAAAAAATTTAGGAACACCAATGAATTGATTTCTTAGCGCAAACTTTGTTTTCGAACAGAGAAGTCAGTAAAGTAAAAACTGACTTCTCTGTTCTTAGATTGAAAATAATATAGAATTTATTTTCCCTCTGGATTCACAATGATAGGCAATCCATCTTTTCCATTTGGAACGAAGATCAACTTATTATTCGGATTTTCCATAGCTTTCAATTGGATGTACTTCTGAGTTAAAGATTCTGAAATCATCCTTTGTGCTTTCGCTTGGGCTTCGGCCTCAATCAAAACCGCTTTGGCTTTACCATCAGCTGAGATTTGTTGGATTTCTGCATCACGTTTGGCGATATTGATTTCGAACTTCATTTGTTCTTGTTCTTGTTGTTTCGTTAGTTTACTTTCAATCGCTTTTAAAATGGAAGGACTGTATTCTACATCATCAATGATCACATCATCAATCTCAACGTGTTTGTCCTTTAACTTTTCACTCAGAGATTTTTTAATCTGTGCTGAAACGTTAGGTGTTTCTTTTGAAATAGAAACCATGTTATAAGCAGACAAAATATTTCGAATCGCAGTTCGAAATTGTGGTTTCACAACTTTTTCATAATACCCTCGTCCAATTTCCATTTCTAATTCATAAATTTCATTTTGGATCGGTCGGATGATGATTGCCGCACTGACTGTAATTGTTAAATCGTCACGGGTGAGTACTTCTACTTTTTCTTGGTAACTGCTCCATTGTACGGAGTAGACATAAACACTGTTCCAAGGCATATAGGTTTGCACTCGAGATTCTAAGGGTTTTTGGCTAAGGCCCGTGCTGTAAGGCCGCCACATCAGACCCACCTCACCCGGACTGATAATGGAGAGGCACGATGTAAAAAAAAGGCTCACACCCAAAAAGAAAAGGAACTGGAAACTGGCTGGAAAAATGGATCGACGTTTCATAGTTAAACCATTAGACTAAAACCGATGTTACAATTTCTATCCAGTCGATTTTTATTCCAAAGTTCATTTGTTGTCATTTTTTTATTAATGATTGGATCCATCTTTTCCTGCATGGAAGATGAAACTGTAGTCAAGGCTCCTATGAGTCGGGAGCTTCGTCTGTTCCAGGCAGTCGAAAAGGGAAACTTAGAATTAGTAAAAACAATTCTGGCAGAAGGTGTGTCCGTCAATGCCAAGGACTCTTTAGGCAATTCTTCATTAATCAAAGCAGCGGATGATGAAGAACTGGAAATGGCTAAGTTTTTAATCGAAAGAGGAGCTAATGTCAACCTCCGCAATACCACCGGCGAAACAGCACTCTATCGTGCCGTTTACCGCGGAAATTTGGATTTGGTCAAACTCTTGGTGAAGGCCGGTGCAGAAACCAAGGTCAAAACTGTGGGTGGGGTGAGTCTTATGGAACTTGCAGAAGAACGAGGAGAAGAGGGCATACTAAAGTATCTAAGTTCTCTTAAATAGAAATTTCCTATTTAATTAAGTTCGACTTTAGTTCGTTATGCGTAATGCAAAAAAATAAAAAGGGAAAAAATGAAATTAACAGCCTATATTACAATTTTAATACATTTATTGGTATTACAATGTTCCACAAAACAAATTAAAATTCTTCAACCAGAGGGATATTTTTTTGATGAATCAAATATTTTTCAAACTGAATTCAAAAAAGAAATTTCAGATATTTTAGATAATCATGAAAAAAGTCATGGCGTTCAAATTGTTGTCCACTCCACGAATTCATTGAATGGTTTATCCTTAGAGGAATATTCATTGAATTTTGCGAATCAGATCAAAGTAGGTCAGAAATATCTAAATAATGGGGCATTGATAACTATCGCACCCAATGATAGAAAAGTTAGAATAGAAATTGGATCCGGACTTGAATGGATTATCAGTGATAACTATTCGAAAGAGATTGTAAAAGAAATGATTCCATTTCTTAGGATAAAAGAATATGAAAAAGGAATTAGACTGTCCATAGAAAAGATAATTTCAAAATCAAGCAAGGTATCATGGAAAATTGAAAATAAAACTGCAAATCGTTTCAATAAAAATGATTTGTATAAAGTTTTTCAATTTAAGGCTAAATTCATTTCAGAGGAATTGACAAGCGAAAAAATTGAAAATGAAAACCAAAATAAATATCACTTGATGTTCGAATTTAAAAAGGATGACTCATTCAGAATATTTACGACTATTCATAATCAATATCAATTAGAATTCCTAAAAACTAATGATTTTCCATTAATAACGGGCAGATTAATAAATTTAGATCCATTGACGTTTCAACTCTTGGATTTTGACTAATTTATAATTCGGATAACAGCAACTAACAGCTTCACTTCGCAAATCAGGGCCAGCCTACGTCGGTTAGTTAAGTTCGTTATGCATAATTATATTAAATAATCCTTAAAACATATGAAAAAATATATAAACAAACAAAATGCGATATTTGCCATTGCAATTATTTTAAATCTCTTAGAATCTATAATGAAATATGATGGATACAAAGTAGCATTCTCAAATTTAATTAATCTAAGTTTATTTACGGAGTATTTCTTTAAAAATATATCAGTTGGACTATTCCTTATACTCTCAGCTTTATTAATCATAAAAGTAACATCTAGTAAATTAAATCGTTACAAAATATTCGTTTATTCATTTTTTTTTCTAACAACATGCAACTTTTTTACTTTTGAAAAGCTAGCAAAAGTAAACGTTATGTTTGATAAAGAAGTATTAAAAACAGAAAAAAATATTTCCATAGAATTCCCAGGAAGTGAAATTGAAAGCAAAGATTTTACTGAAAAAAAACCTACAGTATCGCAATATCAATTCAAATCAGAAAACGCTTACTACAACGCAATTATCTCCCGGACTACTAATGCTCACTATTCAGAGGCTCAAAGACTGGAACATTTTTATCCATATTTCAAAAAAACGATGACTAACAATGGTCAAACTATATTAAAAGAAAATGTCGAATTCAAAAATGGAATAGTTATCTGCACATTAGAAACGGATCTGAATGGTGCATTAAGTTATTACAAAGTAATTAATAAAGACGGAATATTTATTATTCTAAACTCAAATAAAAATTTAGAAAATAACTTCTTTAACGTCAGAATGTAAAAAAATTGTTACGCATAACTATCTGGAAATGAATCGCTTCTGCATTTGTAGCCTCGCTCGCTCTGCGAAATTTAAAAAAATGGAAACTCAATATATGAAAAAAATAATATCCCTAAGTTTAATTCTAATAATACTTTCCTGTTCGGAAACTGTTAAAAACGATATTAAGATCAAGAATAATGTAGATGATAGGGTAAATATACTATCCGATGATTACATTAAAAAAACAGGTCAGAAATTATCTGATTTTGAAAAGAAAACATCCGTTCAAATAGTTGTTTTGTTTATTGATTCAATTGGAAAAAATGATTTAGATACTTTTGTCAATGAAATTGCTAATTCTAATGGAATTGGCCAAAAACACGTAAATAACGGGATTCTTATTTTCTTATCAAAGGATGACAAAAAAATAAGAATCAATGTCGGGTGTGGATTAGAATGGATAATCAGCGATAAAATTGCCGGTAGCATTATTCAAGAAATGATTCCCTACTTAAAAAATGGAAACTTTGAAGACGCTATCGACCTCGCCATTAACAAAATCACTACATTGTCTGAATCTGTTTCTTGGAAAATTTCAAAAAAATCTCTAAACAAATTAAACAATTCTGATATAAATTCGATTTTCCAGTTTGAAGGTAAAAAAATCAAAGAAGAACCAGTAGAGAATTTGGAATATGATAATCAAAGTAACGAATTTATTACTGTAAAAACTAAAGAGGGAATTTCTTTAAACTTACTCATAACTTTTTATCGTTATTACTCATATTTTATAAACGAAAAAAAAGATGTAATTATCACTGCAAGGCTGACAAAAGTCACTCCTGTAACTTTTCAATTACTAGGAGTTGAGCGGTGACTTTTAAACTTTGCCGACTTTTGTTGGTTATGCGAAATTCTATAAATACCATGAAAAAAACATTAATGATAACAATTTTATTGGTTTCGTCTTTAAACTGTAAGAAAAATCAAACTACTGAAATAAAAGAAAAACTTTTAGATTTTCCACCTAAGGAAATGCTTATTCATGCCAATGGAGGCTTAAGACTCCGTGAAACACCAAATATAAATGGAACTATTCTTATCGTTATTCCGAATGGATCGACAATCAAAACCTATGGAATTGTCTCACAAGATGAAACTCATGACGGGAAAACAGGTAAATGGACTCGTGTTAAATATCTTCATTATTCTGGATTTGTATTTTCAGGATTTCTTACAGAAAAGTTAGATCCAAAAGATTTTCAAACAGATATTGATATTTTGAATCAAATCGAAAATACACTTGGATTCAAAATTAATTCAAAATATCAAATTTCTTTAGATTCTAGAGATAAAAATAAATATGTGACAAACTTCGAAATAGTAAAGGATTTACATTACAAAGAATTTAGAGCTGTATCAATTACTCCTGAGATAAATGGATGTGAATTCTATGGTGATTCAAATTGTTATAATCTAATTTTTAAAAACAATTCGTTGATTTTTCATGATATAAACTCAAATTCAATTGGGATGCTCCAAGATTTAAAAGATGAAAAATTTATTTTCTTAATAGAAGCAGGTTGTGGTGCGGGCTGCGACTACTCCTATAATTCAACTAGTCATGAGTTTAATACAGAAAGTGAAAAATTCTTTAAAATTGAGAATTACACATCCATTACTGAATGTGTAAAGGAAATCGATATGTTTACAGAAGACTGCATCAAATGCTCAAAAGATTTCAAATATTCGAATTACTCAAAAATTACTACACAAGAAATTGATCTAAACCGAAATGTAATAAAAACCGATGTAAAGGAAATATTGGATAAAAAATAGAACGACGAGTAGCCCTTAGTTCGTTAAGCGAGGTTGCAAAAAATAGAATGACTAATCTTAAAATTATTTTTAAAACGAATTTAGTCTTATTGGTTATATTAGCAATTTTTTCCGTTTTCTTTCCTACACCTGAAAGAAGAGACTTTCTTGAAGGTTTTGCAATTTTAGAATTAATGAGCAGTCTCATTAGCATATTTGCTTTGGGAATTCATTACTTACTTTCAATCCTTCTTTTTCAAAATTTCTTGTATGAAAAGCAATTCAATTCGGTAAGTTATTCGCAGAATTTCACAAAACCCTTAATAACATTATGCTCCTTAGTAATACTCCAATTAATTCCCATTTGGAAAAATGAATTTCTAGTAAAACTTTGCCTTCCCGGAATAATAAACGTTCTTCTAGTATGGAAATACTTTACTGCAAAAAATCTTATTTATATATTTATTTTTGTAATTTCAAACTCTCTTTCTGTTTTGATTTATCTTTTCTTAGTTACAACTCCATTAACTTACTTATTCGGTTTCGACTAAATAAAAATAATTTAAGAGTCAAAAAAAATTAGAAATGAAAAATTTCAGAAAGATTGCTTCAGGAATATATAAGGTAATCTCAAAAAACCAACCGAAATTATTTTGCTACTGCATAACAGCGGCGAATCGCTTCGGTACTTGCGGCCTTGCTCGATCTGCGACATATTTCTCTCCGACGCTAACGCCTTCGCTAGTTCGTTATGCGAGATCGAACTAATATTTTATGAATTTGAGAACAATTTATTGCAAATGAATATGGATTATATTAAAAAATGAATTAACTTTATTTTCAAAGATAACAATAATAAAAAAAATCATTGGGAAAAATTGTGGGAACAAAACTAATTTTTATAACACTACTGAGTAACCTTTTACTTGTCGCGAATTTGTATTCGGAATCCAAACCAACAATTTATGTATATAAATCAGAAAAAATACTTAAGGTTGTAAAAGAAGATAAAATAATACTTGAAATCCCAATTTCTCTAGGATTTGAACCAAAAGGTCATAAATTAGAAGAAGGTGATGGTAAAACTCCTGAAGGAACATATATTATTGATTATCAAATTCCTGAATGGGATTACTATAAAGCATTACATATTTCTTATCCTACTAAGGATCAAGTGGAAGCTGCCAAAAAAATAAATAAAAACCCTGGCAGCGGAATACTCATTCATGGAATGAAATACTATTGGAATTGGTTTGGACACCTACATACCTACTTAAACTGGACTCATGGATGTATTGCAGTTAACAATGAGGAAATGGATATTCTATTTAAAATTATTCCAAACGGATCCAAAATAGTCATTGAACCTTAATTTTATAAATAACTTTATTTAGTAAAAAGAAAATTTTAATCAGAGTATAAAATGAAAATGTTTTAAGTAAGTCCATAGGTGGACTGTTAAACATTAAAAATGAAGAAGCTGGATGTTTTTTAAATTCTGAAGAAAAATATTAACGGGAAACTCCAAATATGAAATACCATAAATATATAATTCCTATTTTATTTTTATTGATTCATTGTGGGAATAAAGAAGAAAAAAATCCAATCATTACAACTAGACCTTCGCATATTCCAATTTATGCAAAACAATTTAAAAATGGAGAATGGTTCTTAAAAGATTCTAATGCTGGTTATTTAGCTCATTGGCTTAATGATGGGACACCTATCCTAGAAGCTTTTTTAGTAAACAATCTCACAGAAAGAATCATTATCAGTTATCCGATACTTTCTAATTTAAAAACTTTTTATAAATTTAAATTATTAAAAAAAGGTTACATTCCAGAAAATATTGAAGATTTAATAAATTTAGAAGACAAAGAAAACTATCGGAAACGGGTCACTAAAGTATATTTTAATATGTTTCTCTATCATGGTTTTGAAGCTAATGATCTTTTATACCCGAGAGAGTTTTTTAATACTGTTATGTGGAATTCTGGTCCTAATATTGCTTTCAAAGATAATAGAATTTATTCATTTACTTGTAACACAATCAAATCCAATTCATCTGACGTTTCTACAGAAAATTGTGGAACTAAATTCAATTATAATAACAATTCTACGATTGAAAAAACTTCTTTTCCCATTAAATGTAATCATAGTTGCTCCGATCAAATTGATATCATTCAAAAAGGACTTTATCAAATTAATGAGTATAGACATGCAAATATATATCAGGATAAAAATCTCGACTCACGCATTCTAAAAACCATTGATCGTAATGGTACAATTCAAGTTCTAGAAAATCGAATTAATATGACTGAAATTAATTACAATAACATTCTTTGGGTGAAAGTTAGAAGTGGAAAGATTGATGGATACTTATTAAAATCCAGTATTAGCAATCGTAAACTTTGAATGCTTTAAAAGTAAGGCCTAAAAAATATGAATACAAAAGAGGGAATGCAAATCAGGTCTTGGTTCTTTTAAATATTGAGGTAAGATTCTAATTCCTAACCAATCTCCAAAATAATGAAGCCAAGCATTTAGATATAATTCTGATTCTTTAGCCTCCATTACCTGTCTGGGGAAATTTGGATACATGGGTTTAAAACTAACATGATCTCCTAGTAATTGTTTTAAATTACCTATAATCTCACGATAGAACTCTTCAATTTCATCGACTGAATAAGTTCTTAATATTTCAATGATTTCTGCAGAGAATGTATAACCTAAATTTTCAACGTTTTTTAATAAGGTAGAAATATAGACATCTTCAAGTTGGTTGTTTTTCCTTTGAATGATGATCTTCTTTTTTCTTCTTAGGAATATATTGTTCAAAATATTTTTTACTCTACTGATTCATTTCCACTAAGGTTTCAAATAGAATTTTAGTCCCCAGTTCCAAATTATCAACCGTCATGTTTTCGTTTTTCCCATGCATTCCATCAATGTCTTCTGATTTGAGAACTGCCGGAATCAATCCATAAGAGTTAATTCCCACTCGCCGTAAGTACGAATTGTCTGTTTTCCCAGGAGAAAGGAAGGGAGTCACGGTGCTATTCGGAAATTTATTTACAGAAACGGCAGCCAATGTGCTGAAAAGACGAGTATTGATAGGAGATACATCGGTAGGATTGATATCTGTAAATGTCACTTCCGCTTTATACTTTTCGGCAATGGTTTTTACCTTATTGGCGAAGTCTTGGATGTCCACACCGGGTAGAGTTCGGATATCGAGTCTTCCGGAAGCCTCTCCTGCAATGACATTTTCTCCACCTTCCCCTTCTGTTGTGCGAAATCCAGTGATGGATTTAGTATTAGTTGTCATGGCAGTTAGGTGGCGATTGCTCCGAATCGTTCCGTGTAATAATGGTTTGATTAAAGGATTTCTTGCATTTTTGAGAAAAAACGATTTGGGAAAAGAACTGATAGTTCCTAGTTGATAAAAGAATGCATCTGTTTCTTCTGTAATACGAATGTCAGATTCAAGTTCTCTCACTTCATTAAAAAATTGAATTAAGGAAAGAGCAGGGTATTGGTTGGGAGGAGATGAACCATGGCCGCTCGTTCCCGTGATTTTGGCTCGTAACCAAATGTTTCCTTTTTCCGCATATTGGATGTTAAAGATGGTAGATCCAGGAATCACAATATCTCTTGTGGCAACTCCACCTTCATTGATTGCATATTCATAACCTTGGAGTAAATGTTTTTGGGCAGTTGTCATATATCTGCCACCTAACACCGATCCAGATTCTTCATCAGCAAGTGCTAAATACATAATTTTTCTGGTTCTTGGAATTCCAGTACGTTTGATTTCTAAAAAGGCAAGTAACTCCATAACGGCCATACCTTTCATATCAATGGCCCCACGCCCCCAAACTCTGCCTTCACTTACCGTTCCAGATAGAGGGTTTACTTTCCATTCTTTCGAATCGAATTCTACTGTATCCAAGTGATTTGCGAGGATGATTCCCGGTTCAGGGTTGGGAACAGTTGCTTGTAGTTCCGCAATCAAATTGGGTCTTGTTGGATGTTTGGGATCAAAAACCAATCGCGAAGGAATTCCTTCTTTTGTGAGGACTGCTTGTATGTATTTGGCTACCTGGATTTCATTACCACGAACCGAAGGAATTTTTAATAGATCCGATAAAAGTTTTACAGCCTCGGCTTTACGATTTTCCCAATTTACTTTGGGATAGTTTTTTTTTAGTTCTGCATATTTTACTTTTTGCCCAAAAGAACAATGTATAGTGAATATCGCTATCACTAGAATCGAAATCCATAACTTCTTAAACTTCATAGACCTTTCTCCCACAATCAGTGAGAGAAAGAGAATCATGGATTTCAAAACTTAAAAGTAAAAACTAGTTCAATTTTTTCTTAGAACCAACCTGACGATGGCTGCTTTTCCTTTATGGAACGGACTTTCATTCAGTTCAGTTTCAAGAGCTTCTTCATATTCAACATTCATTTCCGAAAAATCCATTCGTAAGTCTTTCAATTGACAAAGCATATCAGGATCTTTGGGGCCACCGGATGTGTATTGTAGTTGGTCTGGTGAAAATGCTTCTAATAATAAAATTCCACCTGGTTTTAAGGTGCGGACACAATTCCTATGTACTGTTGTGCGTATGGATTTGTGGAAATGTGAAAAGATAAGGGCAACCATATCCATTTGTTCTGGTGCATAAGGATAACCTAAAACATCCGAAATTTCATAATGAATGGAAACATTCTTCTCATTGGCAAGGGCGATGGCTTTTTCTTTTCCTGATTCAGATTGGTCAAAGGCAAATACTTCCCAACCGAGACTGGCAGCAAATACAGCGTTTCTTCCTTCTCCTTCGCAAGGAAAAAGTATCCTTCCTTTTTTTAAATTTGGAAGTCGTGAACGTAAAAATTCATTTGGTTCTTTACCATATACATATTCTTCGTTCGCATAACGTTCGTTCCAGAAATTTTTGGTATACATACGACTCCTCTGTTCTGAATGAATCAGTGATTCTATTTTATACCAAAGTTCTGAGACTAGAAATCCTTTTTCAATAAAACCGAATTAATTCTTCAGCTGATTCTCGCGGAGTGTGGAAACGGTTTAGGTTGGAATCCGGTTTTGGATACCCAATACTCAAACCCAGAATCACTTTTTCTTCGGTGGGAAGGCCTAACGAATTTTTGACCACATCAGGAAAGGAACTGAGGGCAGCTTGTGCACAAGTTCCCAACCCCTCTTCCCTTGCCAAAAGTAACACTGATTGGAGAAAACATCCTAAATCAATTCCCACATAATAATTAAGATCAAATTTGGATGTAATGAAGACTGCAGTAGGAGCACCAAAAAATTCAAAGTTGCGAAGCATAAACTGATTTCTTGCCTCTTTGTCTTTTCTTTCAATGCCTGCCATTTCATAAATTTTCATACCTAAATCAAACATTCGTTTTTTCGCATCACTCGGGTAAGACTCCGGCCAATTGGTTTCTGGTCTTGGGGTCGATTCGTATGCGGCTTTCACTAATTCTTTCGAGAGTTGGTTCCGTTTTTCCCCACTCACAATATGTATCTTCCAAGGTTGTGAATTTTTCCAACTGGGAGTTCGTAAAGCTTTGTGAAATACCTTCTGCAAAATTTCATCGGGGACGGAGTCGGGGAGGTATTCCCGAATGCTATGTCTCGTTTCAATTGCTTCCGAAACTGAGGTTGCGATTTCATGGATGGATATCATACTTGAGTTCATTTGGATTTTCTCCTGAACAATATACATACCAGTCGGTATGTATTGGGCAAGCATTTTTTATACATACCGGTTGGTATATTGTTTGCTTCGTTTCCATAGAATGAGAACATGTATGGGATATGAAAAAAGAACCAACCCGAGTCCGACTTTTACAAGTCAGTCGAAATCTATTTTTAAAGCAGGGTTATTCAGAGACAGGTCTCAATCAAATCGTGGAGGAAGCAAAAACGGTTAAGGCCAGTTTGTACCAACATTTTGCCTCCAAAGAAATGTTGGGTAAAGAAGTGATTCGAATTTATTCCAACGAAAATCTAACCTTACTCAAATCTTTGATGAAACGAAATCCAAAACCATTGGATTTTGTAAAGGCTTGGGTTCGCATTCTCTCCCGTGAAGCAAGGTTGTCGCAACTTTTTGGATGCGGAATGGCCAATTTCCGCGCACAAATTGCACCTCATGAACTGGAAATTCAGAAAGAAATTGAAGAAATCGCCTATCGAACCATCCAGTGTTTGGCGGAGTATCTGGAAGAGGCGGTAGGAAATGGTCATTTAATTTCCAAAGTAGATTGTCGACTGCTCGCCAAACATTTATTTTTTGTTTATGAAGGGGTCCTGCAAGGGTATCGTTTGCTTGATGATAAACGGTCATTGGATGAATTATACCGAATTGCGGAAAGTTTGATCCCATCTCCTAAATGAAAATCACCCGACTCCTAATTCTGATCTTATGTTTGATTTGGTATCATCCCATATTTGCTGATGGAGATTTAGAGGTAAAATTTCAAATTGTAAAATCCAATTCGGGAAAACCAGTTACCAATGCTGTAGTCATTTCTAAAAAAGCAAAAACAAGTGCAATTTCCGATGGGGAAGGAATCGCCAAACTTCGATTTCCCGAACCTGGATACTATGAAGTCAAAATTTCTACGGCCGATAGAAAAGAATCTGTATTTCGCGAAGTTCGGTTCAAAGGCCAAGTCATCCTTGTCACCATATCCGAGGCTAACTTAGCAGGCATCGTTGTCAGCGGAGAAAGAGATAAAACTCCCCTTTCACGGTATGGACTTGTCCAGGATGAGATCAAACGCCTACCGGGAGTGTCTGGTGATTCACTAAAAGCACTGCAAACCATTCCCGGAGTTGTGATAGGAGCACCAGTGGGAATTTTACCATCGGTGTTTACAAACATTGGTTCCAATTTACTGACAGGAAATCCTTATTCCAATAGTGAAAGAGGGGACTTGTCGTTACGCGGAGGTGGCACCAGACAAAATCAATATTACTTTGATGGATTTCCTCTTCCCTATCCCTTTCATTTGGGAAACCAGTCATCTGTCTTAAATAACAATTTAATCAAATCCTTTGATGTGTTTACCGGTGCATTTCCAGCTAAATATGGTTATGCGACTGGAGGAATTATCTCCATTGAGGGAACGGATCGTGTGGATGAAAATAAAACCGTCATCAATACCAATTTGTTTTTGTCAGATATCTATAACCAATCCAAAATCCTTCCGGGCCTAGCCATGATTAGTTCGGGGCGTAAGAATTATCCTAACGTAGTTTTGCTTCAAGCCTACCCCCAAGGAATTCCAGAAGATGCGAAATACGCTGAATACAATGATTACCAATGGAAACTCATTTGGGATATCAATGCTGAACATAGATTGACAGTCCAAACTTTTGGAACTCGCGATAGGCAGGCCTATACCAAAGCCCAAGCGGATTTGGAAAGGGGGGGCGATGACCCGCGTCCACCTACAGGACTCGACCGAATGTTTCGCACTGATGCCATTCGTTACGTTTGGAAACGGAAAACGTTTCGAAATACAATCTCTTATTCGCGTACATCCTTTAATGAATTTTTCGAACTCAAATTTACAAATCCATTGACTGCGGAAAACATCTTTGGGTTACAAAACCGAACCACAGATACAATCACTTATGTTCAAAATGCATTTGAATGGGAACTTTGGGAGGAACATCTCAAACTGGAAGCTGGAGTGCAAGGCCGGTTTCGAGAGACAACTTTAAAGGGAGAAAATATCTCTTCCTATAATCGTTTATTTTATAATATCTTTAATGATCTTTTGAATTCCAATGCAGCTTTCCGATCTGTGATTGATGGTGATCGAATTCGTTACCGAGAAAAATCTGCGTATGTTGAACTCCCATTTAAATATGGTGGATTTCGCCTAACACCAGGTGCACGAGTGGATCATTATTCAGGAAGTAATGAAACCAATTTAGCACCCAGGATCACTGGTGGTTATTTATTTGAATCTACAAAAACTGGGATCATGGCGGGGCACGGAATCCATTATAATGCGCCTGTTTCCGTGGAAGCATTGTCTGCAAAGTCAGGAAATCCAAATTTATTTATGGAACGCGCCGAACACAATTCGATCGGTGTGAGCCAAGAATTTGCCAATAACTGGCAAATCAAAATCGAAGGTTTTCGGAATATCTTTCAAAACATCATTGTTCCGGATGCGTATGTTGTGGATCCGTATGCTCTCAATAATGATACACGTGTTTTTGTGAATGAAACGGCAAAAGTTTTTGCAAACCCCATCACTCCTAAAAATCTAAATTATTCCAATGCAGGTTATGGACATTCGGAAGGTGTGGAATTTTTTATCAAAAAAACAAAAGATCCAAGAGAACAGTCCGGACTTTTTGGTTGGATCTCCTACACAAATTCCATTACCAAACGAATCAATAACCAGTCCAGATTGAATAGTGACGAAACCAGGAACCGAACCTTACTCAATAATTCGAGAACACTACTTGCCCAAGCCAAAATGGGAACCAACTATATCAATTATTATGATGATAACAATTTAGAGATCATTTATAATAATGATAAAGAACAACTATATGATTTGGATAGAACTCATATTTTGAATGTTGTATTTGGTTATAAATTTAATCCAGAGTGGATGGTGGGAGGAAGGTTTCGGTATTTTTCGGGGACTCCGTACACTCCCATTACAAGTGCTACACGGGCAAACCAAGCGGCCACCTTTGGTTTGAATTTATATTTCCCAAACTATTCTGGAAATTATAACAGTGATCGATTTTTGCCTTTCCACCAATTTGACTTACGGATCGATAGAATTGAAAATTATTCTTGGGGTTATATCAATACCTATATAGAATTTGTGAATTTTTATGGTCGCAGGAACCAAGCCGGTTTTGAATTTGATAACACAAAAAATTTCCAAAGAAACCAAAACCCTGCACCTACTTATGATACAGTTAATTCTCCCTACATTGTTTCCCAAACACCTAATGGAAAGATGGCGATCATTCCTTTAGTCAATATTGGTATTGAGGTAAGATTTTGAAAAAAATCATCATTAGTTTGGTTTTGCTTCTTTTTTTGATCTCTTGTTTTGAGAGTGGGGGAGAGAAACAAAAAGAAGAGGAAAACAAACAAACCCTCTACCTTACCACTTTGTATTTGATTCGGGACTCGGGTAATTGTATCAAAACAGATACAAATCTCAGCACCAACAATCAATTTTGTAGTCGGCGTCCGTTAGGGATTTGTTCGGTAAACCAACTCATCCTCACTCAAAGTGAATTGAATGTGCTTTTGAATGAGATGAGAACGATCCAAAATAGAACCACCGATTGTCAAGAATCGATCGTTCAATCAGGGATTTTAAGTTTGAAAGCGACTACTGTAACTGAGACTGAAAATCTAAAATCGAGATATTCGTTCCGAGTGGCAGAAACTTGCGAATTAGAAGGATTCCAAACGTCTGCTGGAACAAGATTTGCTAACTTTACAGAGATCCAGTGGTTAGAGTCAACTCGTGGGAGAATCGCAAAGGCTGCAAAAGCCATCTCAGCCAATACTTTTTTACCTCAAGCCAATCGAGATCGTGCTAACAGCTGTTTGAATTTAGAGTTTAAGGATTGGGAAAAAGACCTAGCACAAGGAAACAATGAAAATAAAATCCTGGTCGAAATCGTTCATCCATAAATTCAAAATCCGCTTTCCTTAACCTTGCCATCCCACATTTTGTCTTTAATCCAAAGGAAATTGAATTTTATGACTTTGAATCGATACAGCCGCACTCTTACCCAAGACGAATCCCTTCCTGCTTCTCAAGCAATGATCATTGGATCTGGAGTTCCTTATGAAGATCTGAACAAACCATTCATAGGAATTGGAAGTACAGGATTTGATGGAAATCCATGTAACATGCACCTAACCACTCTTTCTGCCTTACAAAAGAAAAGTGTTTTAGACACAAAAGAAATGGTTGGTTTATTATTTAATACGATTGGTGTGAGCGACGGAATCACCAACGGAAATGATGGGATGCGATTTTCCTTACCGTCCCGAGAAATTATTGCCGACTCCATTGAAACCATTGCCGGTGCCCATTATTATGACGGTCTTCTTTTTACTGCAGGTTGTGATAAAAATATGCCAGGTGCCATCATGGCAATGGCGAGACTCAACCGACCATCCATTATGGTATACGGTGGAACCATCAATGGCGGTCATTACAAAGGTGAAAAATTAAATATAGTTTCTGCCTTTGAAGCTTATGGAAAAAAAATTAACGGCAAAATCACTGAAGATGATTTTAAAGAAGTGATTAAAAATTCCTGCCCGGGTCCTGGAGCTTGTGGTGGAATGTATACTGCCAATACTATGGCCACTGCCATTGAAGTCATGGGAATGAGTTTACCTTATAGTTCTTCTTCTCC
Organism: Leptospira kanakyensis; assembly: GCF_004769235.1. Classification (NCBI taxonomy): domain Bacteria; kingdom Pseudomonadati; phylum Spirochaetota; class Leptospiria; order Leptospirales; family Leptospiraceae; genus Leptospira; species Leptospira kanakyensis. Next base: position 1,355,095 of record NZ_RQFG01000005.1, read on the forward strand.
GGCTCGCAGTGAAGAGAAAAAGAAAGAATGTATGAATATTGGAAAGTATATGTACAATCTTTTAGAAAAGGACATCAAACCTTCTGATATCATCACTCCTAAATCTATTTTGAATGCACTTCGTGTTGTCACCATTCTCGGTGGTTCCACAAATGCAGCCCTTCATATGATTGCCATTGCAAGAACCATGGGCATTCCTCTGGACTTGGAACAAATTCAAAAAGTAACCGATACAACTCCGCTCCTTGCGGATATGAAACCAAGTGGAAAGTATCTGATGGAAGACCTACATGCCATCGGAGGAACACCTGCCATCATGAAATTTATGTTACGCGAAGGTTTGATTGACGGATCTTGTTTGACTGTCACAGGAAAAACCATTGCAGAAAACTTGGAAGGCCTTCCTGATCTTCCGAGTGACCAAGATCTATTACGACCAGTTAGTAACCCGATTAAAAAAGAAGGCCATATCCAAGTACTCTATGGCAATATCGCCAAAAAAGGGGCTGTGGCAAAAATCACTGGTCACGAAGGAGAAATGTTCGAAGGAAAAGCCATTTGTTTTGATTCCGAAGTGGAAGCCAATACAGGCATTCGTGATGGGAAAGTCAAACCAGGCCATGTGGTTGTGATTCGCTACGTAGGCCCGAAAGGTGGCCCAGGAATGCCGGAAATGTTAAAACCGACTTCTGCTATCATTGGAGCAGGTCTTGGGGATAATGTAGCTCTCATCACTGATGGAAGGTTTTCGGGGGGAAGCCACGGATTTGTTGTGGGTCATATCACTCCAGAAGCAATGGAAGGGGGAGAGTTGGCATTTGTAAAAGACGGAGACAACATCCTCATTGATGCCCGCACAAACAAACTCGAATTACAAATTTCACCTGAGGAATTAGAAAAAAGAAGAGCTGCTTGGAAAAAACCGCCATACCGCATTACCACTGGATATCTTTGGAAATACATCCAGATGGTAAAAGATGCAAGTACTGGTTGCCTAACAGACCGTTAGGCGCATCTTGGAAATTCCTACTCGTTTAAGTAGGAATTTCTTCCTTTCCGTCCGCATGTCTGGCAAATCTTCCTTTGCCAACATGGACTGGATCATAAGAATCCCAAGGCCAACCACCAAACTGCGTTTTGCGATAGTCATCAAATGCTTGTTGGATTTCCTCTTGTTTGTTCATCACAAAAGGCCCATACTGCACCACTGGTTCGGCAATGGGTTTTCCTTCCAAAATCAAAATGCGTCCAGGTTCTGATCCGTTTTTGAGTTCTACAGAAACATCCGATTTTAAATTGTACATATGTTTGCCGGGAACCACCACTCCATCCATAACTAGACCTTCGCCACGGAAGTAGTAAAGGTTTCTGTTATTGCCGGCAGAACTTCCTGGAATTACAAAACTGGCTTCGGGATCTAAATCTAAAATATAAATTCCCACTTCATTTTTAGGATCACCTGCCCAGGAATCTGGTGGAGGATCTAGTGGTTTTTCGCCAAACAAAGATCCTGCGACAGTTTTGATTTTTATTTTTTTCCCAGAGGCATCCGTGATAACTTTCACAGGAATGTCTTTGTTCCAAAACATTTTGAAATGTGGATCGACAAATTTATTTTTTGCAGGAAGGTTCAACCAAATCTGAAAGAGTTCCAAAGTGTTATCACCGGATTCATCCACCAAAGGAAACATTTCTGAATGTTGGATTCCAGCACCGGCAGTCATCCATTGTACATCTCCATCTCCGTATCTACCAGCAGCGCCTTGAGAGTCGGCATGATCAATGAGCCCTCTTTGGACAACCGTTACCGTTTCAAAGCCGCGGTGAGGGTGGCCAGGAAATCCTGGAATGGTTTCTCCGTGGTACATCCTCCATCCATCTTTGCCGGCAAAGTCTTGGCCAATTTGCCTTCCTTGTAAGGAAGCATCTGGGCCAAACTTTCCATTGCCTTTGGGATAAAAATCCTCGTGGTGAACACAAAATAAAAATGGATCCGAGGTGGGCCATTGGAAGTCGAGTTTTTGGGCGTATAATATTGATTTGTGGTTCATCTAGGAGTCCTATTTTCGCAATTTACATTGTTACTAATAAGACAGTAGATAAGAATCAAAAGTTTTTCACAATAGAAACATTCACTCCAAAAGCTCCATATTGTTTTGCACTGAGTGAAGAATTGAGGTCTGGAACCGAACTGAGTTCCACCGGAGTTTTTCCCGTTCCCACGTTATAACCTGTCACCTCAGAGATACTAAAGGAAGAAATTTGGTAGAATCCACCGTACTTCACTCCCAATGTTTCAAAAATTTTCCAAACAAGTCCTAACTCTAACGACATCGTTGCGCCGCCAAGGCCTTTTGCGAATCCTTCTTTGGATTGGAACATTGTTAATTCTGATCTGGTAACGGGCGAACTAAATGTAACTTGGTTACTAGAATTTAAAGAACCAGTCGATGAAGTTTCAATCCCATAAGAAGCAAGTTTCAATTGTCCAGAAAAAACAGTAAAACCACCGATCATATAGAAGTTCAACCAGTCTGTGATGGAAGTGACAAACCCATAGTCCATTCCATAATTTTTAGTTCTGAATTCTACAGTTCCTGTGGAGAAAGCTAATCCCTGTGTGACAGTTTGGTCTCCCGTTCTTAAAAATGGAAATTTTAACTGAAAGGATTGGAATGGACCTTTCGAAGATAACTCTGAATAGTTGAAACTAAGTTCCGATGAACTTGATGAAGTTAAATAATTTAATGGGCCAAATCCAATTTTAAATCCAATTTCATTGATTCCCGAATGGATTCGGTCATTTAAATAAAGTCCGTTTGTACTAAAACTAGTTCTTGTGTCGTTGTATTGTTCACCTCTAGCATATACGAATCCTACAAAAAAATCCTCAGAGAATTGGTGAGAGTATTTGATTCGAGGTGATATGGTTGAAGTTGGTTTGGATTCAGAACTTTCCGTGATGATACCTGGAGGGTTAAGGTTGTTGGAAGAGTTACTGTTGACAAAACTCGAAGCGACTCGAGCTGAATTTAAGATACTGGATACTGATTGAGGACCACCTTCCGATGGAGTTTGAGCAAATTCACCAGCAAATTCGATGACTTTTAATCCCGTTCCTAAAAAAGAAGAGGATTTTGAAGGTTCGTCAGTATTTGTTTTTGGAGGATTGGAATTATTTTGTGCAAAGACAGGAGATACCAATAGTACTAAAAGTAGAATCAATTTTTTGCTTAATCTTTTCATCTTGATCAATAAATATTTTATAAATATATAATCCAGAAAAAAAAATTTGGAGGCCTTACTTTTCATTCAAGGATTAGAATGATCTTAATTATTTTTTGTGTGTTGTACTAATTGAAAAAAGAAAGTGGAACCTAAATCTAATTCTGTTTCTATCCAAATGCTACTATCATGTCTTTCTAAAAATTCTTTACAGAGGATGAGACCAAGTCCTGTGCCTGCTTCTTGGTTTGTACCAAGTGTGGACGATTTTCGATCCAAACGAAAGAGATTTTGAATTTGTTCTTCTTTCATACCCACACCTTCGTCTTTTACGAAGAAGGTCATTGTTTTTGGATCTATTTTTGTTTTTAAATTCGGATTTCGTATTAATTTAGAATCTATAGTCGGAACCGACTCGGGTGAACCAATCCCGATTGTCACTTCTTTCCCACCATTACTGTATTTGATGGCGTTGGAAACCAAATTACGAATTACAGTTTCGATCATAAAGGAATCCGCTACAATTTCTAAATCTTTCGGAATTTTATTATTAATGGTCACCATCTTTTTGTTAGCGGAAAGACTTAACAGTCCTATCACACGTTGTACTAAATCATAAAAAAGGATGGGGTTTGGTTGGAATTGGATGGCACCTGTTTGTGAACGTGCCCAATCCAAAAGATTTTCGAGTAAGGAATAAACTAAGTCAGAGGAATCTTCCAACATTTTTAGATACGAGGTTCTTTCTGTATTACTGAAGGAAGAATCTTTTTCGCTGAGGATTTTTATGAATTCTTTTTGGGTTCCGAGTGGGCCTCGTAAGTCGTGTGCGATGATTGAAAAAAATTTATCTTTAGTGGAATTTAGTTCTGCTAATCGAATGGCGGATTGTTTTAAATTATTTTCAGCTAGTTTTCTTTCTGTAATATTTCGGACGATAGCACAGTTGTATTGTTTTCCTCCATACTCTACCAAGTTGACAGTCACTTCAATGGGAAAAGAAGTTCCATCTTTTCTTCGATTAACAGTTTCTATCGAAAAAGATTTTCGTTCTAGGATTTCTTGCCAATGGGCTTTCCACATTTCAATAGTAAACAAAGGGTCTACTTGAAACATTTGCATAGAAAGTAATTCTTCTTTTGTATACCCGTAGTTTCTACAAGTGGCTTCGTTGACAAAAACGTAATTTCCATCTTCGTCTGTCCAAACAATTGCTTCTGAAATTGTATCAATGGAAAACTGAGTAAATTGTAATGCATCAATCAAATTGGAATGGTTAGAGGTAGCATTTTTCAAACTTTGTTTCAACATTTGGTTTTCTTCTTCCAAACGTTTGAGGTCTGCTAATAAAACTTCGTATGTCTTAGGTACGGTCGACATGGATTATTGGTATAATAGAATCTACGAAATAAATTGCCAAGAATTAAGTGACTGTTGTAGTTTATTTCGTAAGGATTGAATCGGGCTTGACGAAATTCAAATTTATCGTTAAACCTAGACTCCCAAAACCGATATGGCCTGTCTTTTTTGTCAGAAAGGATCCTCCCAGTTTTCTAGGTCAGAACCGGCCCGGGATGAAACACGGACTCCTACCTTTCCGACGGATGACATTGTAGGGCATTCCCTCAGTAAGTTCTATGAAATTTATGAATGTAAGGATTGCCATAGCCTTTGGTGGATCAAAACAAGAGGGACGGGGGATCCAAGATCCACCTATCCAGAGTTTTACGAACAAACTGCCGAACGAATTGATGACCAGCGTTCAGAACTGATTCGAAATCCCACCGTGGTTGGAATCATCGCTCATAAAGATTCTGCACTCCCTTATTCTTTTTTTGAAGAGATTTTGGAGATCGTTGTTTTATCAGAGAAGGAGAAGTTAAAAGAACTCTACCTCAAACGAGAAGAAAATGTACATACGTCTGTAAAACTCTGGTTACGTCGTTGGTTCACCAAAGAATATCCAAAGGAATTTGAAGAGATTCAAAAAAAAGGATTTCCTTCGTTTTCCAAAGAACTTCTTCGTTTGGAAGAAACTGAATCTGTTTTTGTTTCAGAATTTATTTCAAGAGACCAATTTGTTTTTCTCACAAAAAATAAAGAAGAAGATTGGAAATTACAATCTTACGATTTAACTAAAAAACAAATTCTTTGGACCAAAAATGTCCAAAGGCCTTTTTTGGAAGGTTTAGAAATTCCAATATTATTTTACCAATCAGGATATCTTTGTTATTACCAAGGATTTCAGAAAGGTTCTGAATACTATTCCAAACTCAACCGCCCGGAAACTCTATGTATTTATGATTTATCCGGAAAGGAAATTTTATCTGTTCCTCTCCGGTTTCAATGTTACGAAATCCTTTCCACGGAAGAAAGAGACGTATCCGAAAATCGAATTTCGCATAACTTTAATTTTTCGATTATTTCGGACAATCTGTATCTTCCTTACGAGTCAAAAATTCATGTTTATGATTTGAAAACAGGCACTCAATTAAAAACCATCTCTCTCCCTGGATGGGAAGTTTTTTCGGGAAGGGCTTTTGAAACCGAATCTGGCCAATTGTTATTTTATACATTGAAAGGCATTGTGGGAATGAATGCAGAAGACCAAGTAACCTTTCACTACTCGTCAAAGTTTCATCCGGTGTTTATAGATTCTAGTTTTCGTTTGTTTTATTATTACTCAATAGTTGAATCCGCTGATTCCGGAAAAAAAATTGAGTTCAAAAAAAAATATGAATCTGGAGTGAGTTTACTCCAGCAGTTGTCTTCCAAACCAGCAGAATTTCCCGGTGGAATTTATTTGCCGTTTTCTTTGGACGGATCCTATCTTTTAGATTCCCAATTGAAAATCATCAAAGAGTTTCCTTTTAGTACGACAGACACAATAGGTCCCCATGCCTTCGGATTGGAAAAAAATCCAGTCCTTGTGACAGAAGACCGTATCATCATCACCAATGACTATTCTGGAATTTATATGATCGACTTTTTAGGAAATTTGATCTTAGAAAAAAAAATCGACTCAGAAGTATTAGCTCTTTTTACCTTCGATGGAAAACATCCAATCATCGTCTTAAGAAAACATGATGATTATACTGATGATGATCAGGTTGCAGTTTTCCTATTTTCCCCCACGGGAGATGTGATTGCTGAAAAAACTCTTCCAGCACTTCCTGGTATGGCTGTGAGTTTCGATGGGATTTCTGTATTTGCCAAAGCCAATCAATTCTTCTCGATTGATTTGTTTGAGGAAAAACAAAAGTGATGAAGGAAAATTTCGCGGATCACTTTGCTGAAATAAAAAAACGGTTAACAAACCGATTGTTACAGATCATTCGTTATTCGTTCCTCTTTCTTTTTTTAGGAAACGGGCAAGTGTTCGGGGAAGAAACTACGATAGATTTAAAAAATTTAGAAACTTCTCCCATCTATCTCGCCAATTCTATGTTAGTATTAGAAGATCCAAACAATCAATTGGATTTTGAAACCATTCGGTCCCCGGAATACGCAGGCAAATTTCTCAAACTTCCCTCATCCAAGGAAGCATTCAATTTTTCTTATTCAAAATCTACTTATTGGCTGCGAATCCAAGTACAAAATCCAAATCCAATTCCTAAAGATACCGTGATTGTAGTTGCCTATCCCAGATTAAAAACTTTGGATTTATTCTTTCAAAGTACAAAAGAATTCAAACAAATTCATTCTGGTTATACGATTCCTCTTTCACTTCGTCCTTACAAAAGTCGGTTTTTTGTTTTTCCAATCCAATTTTCTGGAAATACAAATGTTACCATTTATTTAAAAGTAAATTCACCTAATGCCATCAATTTGCCCATCCAACTCTGGGACAAAGTTGCTTACGATAGGCACGAGATTGATGATCATGTCATCCAAGCCATATACTTTGGAATCGCTTTAGCCATGGCTATATTCAATTTATTCGTATTTTTTATCCTTAAAGATTCTAATTATCTTTTATATGTTTTGTTGGTTCTTTCGACTGCATTGACCATTGCTTCGCATAACGGAATTGCTTCGGAATATCTATGGCAAAATTCACCTTGGATGGATCAATATTTGATCAACATTTTAATCTCCGTTGTATTGATATTGTTTTTGGTCTTTATGCGGAATTTATTAAATACCAAAAAATTAGTACCAAAATTGGATTTTGTTAGTAAAGTATTGATTGTAGTTCAAATCATTTTACCTATTTTTTATATTTTATCTTTTGATTCCTTTATTAAAATTATGGTGGTAAGTCATTCCTTTACTGCCTTTTGGATATTATTTAATGCAATCATTTGTTCGTTCCAAAAAGAAAGAATTGCCTATTTTTTCTTACTCGCTTTTGCATTTTTATTTTCTGCTTTGATTGTTTCTACACTTCGAGCCTTAGGATTCATTCCTACCAATTCATTTACCATTGACGGCCCACAATTTGGATCTGCTGCCGAAATGTTGTTACTTGCCTTTGCACTTGCAGATCGTTACAATACCATCATCAAAGAAAAGGAAACCGCAGAAGCACTTGTAAAATCAAATTTAGAAAAATCCAATTTGGACTTAGAAGAAAAGGTCAAAGAAAGAACTTATGTTTTAAACAAAACTTTAAGTGCCATGCGAAGAGATCTTTTTGTTGCTAAAAAAATCCAAGAGAATTCTTTAATCACCGATCCCAAGTTATTTCACCAATTACATCTTGTGTATCGTTATCTTCCTGTATCAGAAGTGGGAGGAGATTTTTTTGATGTTTGTCAATTGAATGAAACCAAGTTTAGAATTCTAATCGCTGATGCAACTGGTCACGGAGTCCACGCAGCAATGATCACTATGGCAATCAAAGGTTTGTATGATAATATCAAAAACTTTGAATTGATGCCGTCCAAGGTAATGGAAATTTTTAACGAAGAGTTTATGGATAACTTTGTATCCCTCAATAGTCTTTTAACTGCTTTGATTTTAGATATCGATATAGATAAAAAAACAATCCAGTTTGCTTCGGCTGGACATCCTGCCGCCGTTCTTTTGAAAAAAAATGAAATTCAACTTTTAGAAAAAACCGGTAGGATGATGGGCCTAAAAAAACAAACCCATTACGGCCAATCGGAACTTCATTGGGAAACCGGGGATCGGCTCTTTTTGTTTACCGACGGTGTTTTTGAAGCTTTCAACCCAAAGGAAGAGGAGTTTGGAGAGGAAAAAGCCTACGCTCTTTTCCAATCTACAAGGAATCTCAGTTTGGATGCGGCCGAAGACCACCTTCTAAAAACACTACAAATCTTTCTCAATGGTCAGGATCGCCAGGACGATTTAACCATTCTCGGGATCGATTTGTAAATTTTTTTTAAAATTAGTTTAATATTAAATAAATACAATATCAAATCACTTGATGTTGTAGTCTATTTTTTATCAATCAAATTTGGAGAACCTTGTGAAATCATTATTTTCAGAAGCGAAATTAGGAAATCTAACCTTAAAAAATAAAGTGGTGATGGCTCCCATGACCCGTTCCCGTTCCCTTGGAAATGTTCCTGGCGACATTGTCGCCACTTACTATGAACAAAGAGCTGAAGCTGGACTCATCGTGACAGAAGGAACATCTCCATCACCGAATGGCCTTGGTTATGCGAGAATCCCTGGAATCTTTTCTGAAGAACAAACGATTGCTTGGAAAAAAGTAACAGACAAAGTTCATGCGAAGGGCAGTAGAATTTTTGTTCAATTGATGCATACAGGTCGTATTGCTCATGAACTCAATTTACCAAAAGGTGCAAAAGTAGTTGGACCTTCTCCGATTCTTGCCAAAGGCCAAATCTGGACCGATGCCGATGGAATGAAAGATCATTCCACTCCCCATGAATTATCCAAACAAGAATTATTAACAACCAAAGAAGAATTTGTAAATGCTGCTAAAAATGCAGTAAAGGCGGGATTTGATGGTGTTGAATTACATGCAGCCAATGGATATTTGTTGGAACAGTTTTTACACCCATCATCCAACCAACGTACAGATGAATATGGCGGGTCTATCGAAAATCGAATTCGATTTGTTGTCGAAGTGGCAACTGCTGTGAGCGAAGCCATTGGAAAAGATAAAACCGCTATCCGTTTGTCTCCTTACGGTGCTTACAATGACCTTTTCCCATTCCCAGAAACTCATGACGAATATTCATTGTTAGCTGATAAACTAAATCAAGTGGGAATTGTTTACATCCATTTGGTGGATCATTCTTCTATGGGTGCTCCAACGGTAGAACCAGAAACAGTTCAGAACATCAGAAAAGCCTTTAAGGGAACACTCATCCTCAGTGGTGGTTACGATGCAGAACGTGCAGAAAAAGATTTGTCCTCCGGCAATGCTGACTTAGTTGCTTTTGGAAAACCATTTCTAGCCAATCCAGACTTAGTCACAAGATTCCAAAAGAATATTGCACTAGCGGCTTTTGACCAAACTACTCTGTATTCACCTGGTGAAAAAGGATATACGGATTACGCTCTGGCAAACTAACAATAGTTAACACTTTCGGATTAAAGGTAAGTGTTATTTTTTTGGCGCCTCAATTTAAACCAAATCCAAAATCATTTGGTAAAATGAACGGGCTACTCCAGGGTGCGCGTTCGCTCCCGTCACCTGCCATCTAACGATCGCAGGTGACCATGCCTTCCGTATCCCTGGCGCGGGCCGAGAGCACCTAACTCGATATAAATTTTTACCTTTTCCATCCATCTCCAATCTCTTGGTCATTTGCCAAATCCAATGTACAGATTCAGAGAGGAAATCCATCCCGAACAAATTCTTTCCTTGGCATGTCTGTTATAGTGAATTTTGTATCCACTATGTCAAACACACCCATCCAACAAGAAACAAGCAAAATCCATAAGGAAGTCATTGGTGCTAATGAAAAATATGCATCGGAATTTGGGAAAAAAGGCGAACTTGCCCTACCTCCTGCGAGAAGTTTTACCATCCTCACCTGTATGGATGCGAGACTGGATCCTGCCAAATATGCCGGCCTTGCAGAAGGAGATGCCCATGTGATTCGAAACGCTGGTGGCCGCGCGAGCGATGATGCGATTCGTTCTTTGGTGATTTCTTATAAACTATTAGGAACCAAAGAATTTTTTGTGATCCACCACTCTGACTGTGGAATGGAGTTATTCACAGATCCGATCATTCGTAACCTCCTTTCCAAAAGTTTAAAAACGGCAACCATTGATTCCAATGGCTGGCGTAATGTAGAGGAATCTGGTGGTTCCGAGGAAGCGAAGTTCATCCCTTTTCTAACCTTCGAAAACTTAGAACAAAGTGTGATCGACGATGTCAAAAGAATCCGAAACCATCCTTTGATTCCCAAAGACATTCCAGTCTATGGATACTATTATGATGTTAAAACGGGAAAACTGGTAGAAGTCAAAGAAGCAACGAAGATTGGAAGAGCTTCTTAATACTAAAGCCAAGCAGGCAAAAGTAATAATACGAACTTTCCCAAAATAAATTCCAGGGTTTTGGGATTCGGATTTCGTAAATGAGAGGATTGTGATAGAAGGGAGTCATTGGGTGGCGGGTCTAGTTCCCCACCCTCCAATCGGGCGGGGATACTCATATCCCATCCTGTACGCGCGGGCGAAGGGGCTCGCCCTCTCCGCTGTTCGGACGTCGTGTCCTCACAACGCTCCGAGTCACGGTGCCGCTCGTCGAAAGCCATCGTGGCTTTCTTACTGATTTGTTCGTTCCCTATGGGTCACTCACAAACCAGCTCGCGTCACTGTTCGATTCCTTCGGATAGATTCTTTGATGATGATTGGATTTTGAAAAAAAGGAGTCTGTCTTTTGCGGGCGAAGGGGCTCGCCCTCTCCGCTGTTCGGACGTCGTGTCCTCACAACGCTCCGAGTCACGGTGCCGCTCGTCGAAAGCCATCGTGGCTTTCTTACTGATTTGTTCGTTCCCTATGGGTCACTCACAAACCAGCTCGCGCCACTGTTCGATCCCTTCGGATAGATTCTTTGATGATGATTGGATTTTGGAAAAAGGAGTCTGTCTTTTGCGGGCGAAGGGGCTCGAACCCTCGCCAGAAGCTTGGAAGGCTGCTGTGCTACCGTTACACCACACCCGCGACAGTAAATACATAGTTTTGGTTGTGGGTAAGGGGTCAATGATTTTTGGTTCCAGAAAGTGTGGGAGGAAGAAAATGAGACTATGGCCCTGCCCCAAGCACTCGAAAATTACCGAAAACAATATCGTAAAATCAAATTATTCCAAGACGTAGCATCTGTCCTCCATTGGGACTCGGAAGTGATGATGCCGGAAGAGGGGCGAGAATACCGATCAGCTCAAATTGCTGCGGTGGCAGAGCTCACCCACGATTGGATGACTGATAAATCTTTTTTAAACCAAATTCAATCTGCGAAACAATCTATCGGTGAACTACCTGAATCCGAACGATCCCTTTGGAATCGTGAATTGGAAGTCCTGATGGAAGAAAAGGAGAAGGCTGATAAATTGCCCTCGGAGTTTGTTTCCGAATTTGCAAAAGTAACCAACCTCGCACATGCGGAATGGGCTGAAGCAAAAAAAGAAAAAAACTTCCAATCCTTTGCAAAACGATTAGAGGAACTAGTTCAATTATCTAAAAAACAAGCAGATTACTTTGGTTATACGACCGAACCTTATGATGCACTGCTCGATAGTTATGAAAAAGGTGCCAAAGCCAGTCAAATTCAAACTTTGTTTTCTGATTTGAAAGCATCCCTGGTTCCTATCGTGTCCACAGCACCTAAATTCAAAAATCCATTTCCAGAACCTATATCTATCGAGAAACAAACCAAATTTTGTAATCGTTTGCCATCACTTCTTGGACTCACTACAAAAGAATCGAGATTGGATACAAGTAACCATCCGTTTTCTACAAGTTTGGGAAAAGGTGATAAACGAATCACAACTAGATATTCAGAAACTGATCCACTTTCTTCCATCTTTGGTGTGTTACATGAAACTGGTCATTCTCTTTACGAATCTGGATTGTCAGCTATGCCAAATTGGCCCACTCCGATAACAGAATTTTTAAGTTTGGGAATCCATGAATCTCAAAGTCGATTGTGGGAAAATCAGGTGGGACGTTCCTTACCATTTTGGGAATTTGTTTATCCTATTTTGTTATCCGATTTTGATTTGTCAGATAAGGAACTTCCTTTTAAAGAATTATACCAATACATCAATAGCACTGAAAAAACTAAAGTAAGAGTGGAAGCTGACCAGGTTACTTACAACCTTCATATCATTTTGCGATTTGAAATTGAAAGAGATCTCATCAATGGAAAAATCCAAGTAAAGGATCTACCTGAAATTTGGAATACCAAGATGAAAGAAAGTTTCGGCCTAACCATTGAGAATGATGCCGAAGGTGTTTTACAAGATATCCACTGGTCGATGGGAGCTTTTGGATATTTCCCTACGTATACATTAGGAAATATTTTCAGTTCACAATTTTTCAAAAAATTCACAGAAGAATTCCCTGATTCGCATAACAAATTCTCTACGAAAGGTGATTTTTCTGACCTACTGGGTTGGCTCCGAAAAAACATTCACTCTAAAGGTAAAATTTATGACGTGGACAGCTTGATGAAACAGGCTACCGGTGAAGCGGCAGATTCCAAACATTTGATTTCCTATTTGAATGGAAAAATCAAAGAAGTAACAAAATAATAAATCAATAAAGAGTATTCAAAGGAATTCTATGTCAGGATCAGAACAAGTATTAGAAAAACTAAGCCAACTATCATATTTTGATAATTTAGCTTTGTATTATTTATGTATCGAAACACCTCCACAAACACTTGCCTTGGCGTTCATGCAAATGGATGAAAAAATCGCAGGTTCCATGCTTGGAGTTTTGGATGTACAAAAACGAAAGTATGTACACGAACTCATGGCTCTTCAAAAAGATAGTCCAGAAGAAGCTAAAAAAGCCGCCGCAGAAGGGTTGTTACTCATCGCAGACGGCTTAATTTCTAGAAATTTAATTAGTAAACAAGGTCACTATTTCTTTGGAACAAAGAGATAAAAAGATCCTAATCCTAAACAAATCCAACCTATTAAAAAACTCACTCCTCCTATAGGAGTGATGGCTCCTAAAACGCGAATCCCTGTGATTGCCAGGGCATACAAACTAAAAGAAAAAATTAGAATTCCTAATAGAAACGCCCAAGTGGCAACTGTTAACAATGTTTTGCTTTTACTTGGTGCATCCGATTGGAGTGATTGTTGTAACAATAAAAATGAAATGAGTGCAGTCAGTGTATGATAAAAATGGTAACGATTTCCCGTTTCAAAAATTACCATAAGTTCTGGGGATATTATTTTTTTAAGTCCGTGTGCCCCGAATGCACCAATGGCAACAGCTAAAAAACCGAAAAGACAAATGGCTAGGATTAAAATCGCAGAGGATTGCTTCTTGACAAGATTCATAATCGATACTTCCTATTGCCTATGACTTCAGATACATCCGGAAAGAATACTAAATTTGTTAGAGTTTGGCGACAACTCAATGTGGAAGATGTAAAAAAACAACTACTCTATATCGATGATCTCTACGGAACTTGTGGGAATTGTAAAAAATTAGGACTCAATTATCTAAAAGATAAAAAATGCCCTGATTGTGGAGTCACTTTTAAATATTTAGCAACTAAATTGAGTAAGGTGGCTGATATTGGAAAGATTCTAAGTCGAATTGATAAAGAAGGTTTGGATTTAACTTTAATTGAAAGAGAAGACTTTGAAAGATCCAGTGCTGCCGACGCCGCAAGAGATCTATTCAAATCATAAATAAAAATTTGGAAATGGTTGGTCGATTAGAACAATTAAAATTTAAACGACCAACCAAACTGTGCAGTTTTGTTATGTGCTGCTGTATCTTCCCAAGCATCAAAAGCTCGAACGGCCCTCGAGACAGCAAGGGCAGCAAATACACCCACGGCATTCGGTGATTCCCAAACATTTCCTGGACCCTTTGTATTTAGCATATTATCCCAAATATTTTTTTTAGGTAATTTGTCTTGGGCATACATATAGGCACCACCTGCCAAAATCAAATCACATAAAAGATAAATACCCATACTCACAAATGTATCTCGATTTGAAAAGAGGGGAGAGTTCCAAGAGTTATAACCAACAGAAGCCATTGGTGTGATTAAATTCAGACCTTGCGAAATGGCATGATATTTTTCCGACAAAGGCACTGCAGATTCATGGGGAGGTTTTTGGAGTAACTCTTGTTCCATAATTTCTTTCCACATTCTCTCTTGACCACGCCTTGGTGACTCAATACGAATGATCGAATCTGGAGATGTTTTTCCAACCTTCCCTACATAGATATCAAAATCGTATGGGTTTTTCCAACGATTTCTATATCTGTAAACAAACCCTTGTGTTTTTTCGTGTGCATAAAAATCAGGATCTAATTTGTTTAAAAGTGCCACCAAGCGAAGGTTAACATCTTCGGGGCCACCCAGAACTTCTACTGTTTCTCCTGCAAAAAGAGAACTAAAACCAGAGGTCGAAAACAATAGAAGAAAACTAAAATAAACAATAAAGGATAGGAATCCTTTTAAAATGAAATTCATGACTGCACTCCAGGAAGTTGAAGGTAAGCGTTGATTAAACCTAACGAGTTGTATGTGGCATGACAAGCCATAGCGATCCATATATTTCCTGTTTTGATATAGATATATCCAAAGAACATACCCACACCACAAATAATAAATGGAATGGCAATGGATGTTCCTTCACCGTAGTGGAGCCATCCAAATAAAAGAGAAACGATGAACAAACCTTCTTGAGCAAGACCCTTATCGATAAAGGCCTTTAACAAAAAACCTCTAAAGAAAATTTCTTCCAAAATTCCCGTAATGATTCCCACAACATAAATTCCCCATGCAAGTAGGTATGCATTTCCATGAATGGCTTCATAAAGTTTTTTGGCAAAAACTCCAGATTCTACAGGTACGGAAAGTTTTTCTAAGGCTAGTCCAAAGAGAACCACTACAATAAAACATAAAAATCCGTTGGCGATGCCTCGGAGTAAAATAGGTACAGACAATTCGTCTTGAAGATTTGTGACAGGAATTTGTAATACTTTTTTATAAAGCAAATAACCTAATCCCACATAACATAAAAACCATGGAATGGAATGCCCGAGTAGGTAGTGGGGTTTTTCAGAAAATACCTTATCGTAAAATTGTGAGAGTAACAAACTCGGGTTTTCAGTAATTTCTTTCTGGAATTGTTCCTTGATGGGTGTCACAATTTTTTCGTATTCGGTAAGCATCGTGGAAAAGTCCATTTTGCCTTCCCAATACTCTTCGTAAAGGGGGAGAAGTTGGTCTTCGGGGATTCGATCACCAAGCACCGAATTGTTGACGAAGGCTAAAAAAATAACGGAATAAAAGAAGGAACATACATATACGAGACCTAAAGAATAGGCAGTGAGCCGAAAGATCTCAAAAAAACGATTCTGCATCTGCCTTACAGTTCCTCAATTTCGGCAAGAATCGTCATCGTTTTTTTAGAAAATGGCCGATATTCAAATTAGAAGATTATGTCTAAAACCGTAGATTTTCCAAAATGGGCCTTGTTTCTAAGCACTCTCTCTGTTTTTTCATCTCTTGCGGCAAGTCCCATCACACTGGCAAATCTAGAATATTCCAACCCATCCCTTAAAAATCTTCGTTCGGAAATCAAGGAAAACTTAAGGATTTCGAAATCTGGTGTGAAACGAGAGGAACTCATCCCTCTGAAATACTACGAATACAAGGTGCGCAAAGAAGATAATTTTTTTAGGATCATGGCACGCACTGGAATGGATTTGGAAACTCTATCTTCTGTGAATGAATTAAGTTCTCCTCATGATTTATCACCAGGTATGGTTTTAGAAATTCCCAATATGCGAGGAACCTTTCATCCTGAAGAAGGAAGTGGTGATGAAAAAACCAAATTAAAGTTAGCCGAAAAATATAATCTTGATTCCAATAAATTACAATTTGATTCAGAAAGAGGAAAATGGTTTTTACCTGGAATTTCTATGGGTAAATCTGAAAAATCTTTTTTCTATGGTTTCGGATTTCAGTTTCCATTAACGGAAGCTCGTATCTCTTCTGGTTTTGGAAAACGATTAGATCCATTTACAAAAAAAGAAACCTTCCATGGTGGGATTGATTTGGCCGCCGAACAAGGATCAGACGTATTTGCCTCTATGGATGGTGAAGTTGTTTTTAAAGGCAAACAAGGTGGTTATGGAAATTTAATCATCTTAAAACATAGTTTGGGTTATGAAACTCGTTATGGACATCTTTTTGATTTTAGTATAAACGTTGGTCAGAAAGTAAAAAAGGGACAAAAAATTGGGGAAGTAGGACAAACAGGTAGAGCGACCGGTTCACATTTGCATTTTGAAATTAGAAGAAATTCAAAACGTGAAAGACCTATTTTTCGATCTCACTAAAAAAAGATTTTACGTTAGTTATTGATTCTTGTAATTCTGGGAATCAATGGACTTTGAAATTTCCCAAGAAGTGGAAACACTTCGCAAAAACATCCAAGACTTCATCACAAATGAAATCATTCCTCTGGAAAAACATTATGATTATGAAAAAGGTCGAATGCCAGAAGATATCAACCAACAAGCGCGCGCTAAAGTAAAAGCCGCTGGTTTTTGGACACCTCATCTTCCTAAATCAGAAGGTGGATTGGGTTTAGATTTAATCGGCACTTGTATTATTTTTAGTGAACTGGGTCGTTCACCGATAGCTCCTTATATATTTAACTGTGATGCTCCTGATGAAGGTAATATGCATTTGCTTTCTTTGGCAGCCACAGAAAAACAAAAAGAACTCATTCTCCATCCACTCATCAAAGGTGAATTACGAACTGGTTTTGCGATGACAGAACCGGCGCCTGGTGCCGGCTCCGATCCCACCACCTTACAAACTAATGCTGAAAAACAAGGGGATAAATACATCCTCAATGGTCGCAAATGGTACTGCACAGGAGCCAATGGATCTAAGTATTTGATTGTGATGGCAAAGGTGAATGGAAGTTTCCGCAAAACTACAATGTTTCTTGTGCCAACCGATGCGAAAGGTTATACAATGGTTCGAGAAATTGAACTGATGGGCTCTCATGGACCAGGCGGGCACTGTGAACTCAATTTTGAAAATGTTGAAGTTCCAGAAGATATGATCCTTGGTCGTATCGGAGAGGGTTTCCGATTATCCCAAGAGAGGCTAGGTCCTGCTCGTTTGACTCATTGTATGCGTTGGACGGGAATGGCAAGAAGGGCTCTTTCGATTGCACGAAGTTATGCGAAAGAAAGACAAGTTTTTAGTTCAAGAATCGCAGACCACCAAGGAATCCAATGGATGTTTGCGGAACGTGCCACAGAAATTGAAATGGCTTTTCTTCTCACTTTAAAAGCGGCTTGGTTATTAAAAACCGGAAAGGATGCCCGCCAAGAAACTTCTATGGCAAAATGGAAAGTCAGTGAATCCCTCTGTAATACCATTGATATGGCAATTCAAATTTGTGGGGGCAAAGGGTATTCCCGAGACCTACCGCTTGAATTGTTTTATCGCGATGCTCGGGCGGCAAGGATTGCTGATGGGCCATCTGAGGTGCATAAAATGGTCATTGGTCGAAACTACGTATCCGAGAAGTGGGACTTTTAGAAAACCATGGAAATGAATGAACTACAGGAAAAAGTGGAACTTCACTTATCAAGGGTTTGGAAAGATGATGTAAAAGTCTCCCAGATCCACCATCTAAGTGGAGGGGCTTGCCAAGATAATTATTCATTGGACTTGGTTTCCAGATCCGGTAAACAATCGTTAGTTCTAAGAACTGACAAAGGTGCCAGTTTGCTTTCTTCATTGTCCAAACGAGATGAATTCAAAGTGGCCGAACTTGTTTACAAAGCCGGTGTCAAAACTCCCACTCCTGTATTTCTGGAAGAAACTCCCGAGGTCATTGGTTCCCCTTTTTTTCTTATGGAAAAAATTGGAGGCAAAGCCACTGGCCGTTACATCACCAAAGATAAAGAATTAGATTCCTATCGTAAAACACAGATGGTAACGGATCTGGCAGAAAACTTAGCCAAACTTCATACAGTAAAACCCAGTTCTGTTTCCGATGAAGAACTAAAACAAAAACTAAAAATTGTTACCAAAGAAAATTATATCTCCATTGCTATTTCCGATCTAAGACAGTCGTTAGACGAACTTCCTGAAGCTCACCCAGCCATTGAATTGTGTTTGTTATGGTTGGAATCCAATGCCCCTTCGATTGATGAAATTGTCCTTGTACATGGAGATTTTCGCACGGGGAATTTTATGATGAATGCCGAGGGACTCCAAGGAATTTTAGATTATGAATTTGCTCACTTTGGTGATCGTCATGAAGACATTGCTTGGTTGTGTATGCGCGACTGGAGGTTTGGTCGCCTAAATAAAGAAGTCGGTGGTTTTGGAGATCGCAAAGATTTTTACGACGCTTACCAAAAAACTTCCGGTATCCCAGTGGATCCTTTCAAAGTTACTTTCTGGGAAATTATGGGTAATGTTCGTTGGGCCATTGGAAGTGCCCAACAAACAGAGAGACATCTTTCTGGTAAAGACAAAGGGATAGAACTCGCAGCCATTGGCCGACGAACCGCAGAGATGGAATGGGAAGCCATGCGACTCATTGAATCTCTGCAAAGCTAAACGGAAATTTCCGTATATTATGTCCATTCACTGTATTGAGAATTAGTCTCAATTATCTTGACTCTAACTTCTCCTGCACTTTTCTGGAAAGAGTGGGGGGTTTTTATGGAACAAACTTTGGATTTAGGAATGGATGTCTTCCAATTGCCAAGGTACTGGGAAGAGTATCAATCTTTGGAAACCATCTATTGGAATGGTAGTTTTGCTTCGGAATACCAACCAATCGTATCTATTTTGGAGAAGAAAACAGTGGCTTATGAAGCACTGGCGCGGTTTTATACAAATGGTGGAAAAATTGCACCCGACCGAGCCTTCCAAATTTTACACAACGATCCTGGATTCTTTTTCGATTTTGAGAAAAAATTGAAGAACTTTCAAATCCAAAATCGCCCTGAAGGATATCCATTGTTTTTGAATATGGATGCCCATGTTTATAGTAAGGAAATTCATTCAGACCATTGGGAATCTGTTTTTAAGAAGGAAAAAAATATCGTGTGCGAACTCATTGAAAATACAGACTATGCCTCAGTTGAGGATTCAAAGTTTTGTATGAATCATCTCAAAGAAATGAACATTCCTTTTGCTTTGGATGATATTGGTGGGAAAAACAATTTATTTTGTTTTGAATTTTTAGAAGGTGCGAGTTATTTAAAGTTTGATCGGCGTTGGTTGTCTTTACTTCGCACCGACAAAAACTATTCTGAGATTTTAAAAGGATTTTTGGCCTTTGCAAAATTGCAAAAAATCCAATGTATTTTGGAAGGAATCGAAACTCAGGCAGATTTGGAAATTGCCACCAAAACGGGTTTTGATTTAGGACAAGGTTTTTTATTCAAATATGGAACGTTACAGGCAGTCGCTTAAGTAATGTTATGGGAGTAAATTGTGCAATATAGACCAGAAACAAAGGAACTCATTTCAGCCATTCAGGATTTTTTAATGAAAGACCTGCTTCCTAAGTTGGAAGGAGATGATTTGTTATCATACAAAACATTAGTTTCTTGGAATATGTTGGGTGTCATTGCAAGAGAAACCGAATCCTCCGAATTTGAAAGAGATAGATACAACATCTTAGATCTAAACTTAAAAATTTCTAAATTAGAAACCGACTTGGACGAAATTCAGTTTTCTAGATTGAGTAGGAAAGAAAAATACAACCTCTTACTTGATTGGAATAAAGAATTTGCCAAAGAAATTCGAAGACAATCTCAGAACAATTCCGGTTTGGATTTAAAACCAGGAAGTACTGTTTGGAATTTTGCAAAAAACCAATTAAAAGAAACACTGAGTGTTTCCAATCCGAGGTTCCAAACATAAATGTCTTTATTGTATTTGGTGCGCCACGGACAGGCCGATCGACTCGGAAAAAACTACGACCAACTGACAGAACATGGTTGGAAACAAGCAAAATTACTAGGTGAGTATTTCAAAAGCCAACGAATCGAATTTGATTCAGTTTATACAGGTACACTCAACCGACAAAAACAAACTGCACAAGGAATCATCGAAAGTTTCACTAACGACCGGTTTTGTATTCCGGAACCAGGTGTAAATTCTGCTTGGGATGAATTTGATTCCAAAATGTGGCTTGGTCTTGCAGCTAAGATTCGTCATGCGAATGATAATTTTGCTAATCTTTATGAATCTTATAAAAAAGCTTGGGAAGAAGGAAAAGAGGAAACAAGGGATTATTTCCAGGAACTCATCCAAATTGTTTTGAATGATTGGGTTCACGGAGTTTGGGATCCTGTGGAACCATATACTTTCCAAGAATATGTGGAGAAGGTTTCTTTTGGACCCAAAGAGATTCCAGGAGATGTAAAAAGTACACTCGTTGTTTCTTCCAGTACACCCATTGCAATTATGATGGGCCTATCTTGTAAAATGCAACCGGTTGAGTTCCCGGTGTTTATGAAATCGATTACTAATTCTTCACTCAGTATTTTTAGAAGAGAAAATGGTCATTGGGAACCTGTGAGTTGGAATAACACACCTCATTTACAAGACCCAGATTTAGTGACTTTAGTATAACTATTGAGCAAAAGAAGAAAGGAGTTTCATTCTATTTTTTGCTTTTTGTCCCCAACCAGTTCTTGGAAAATTTTTATATAAATGTTCCATTGCAGCTAGTTCTTCTTCGTTAGTTTTACTTTGCCGAACTGTAATTTTTGGTTCTTCTTGGAATTTAAAATCGACAGTCACATGAAAACTTCCAAGAAACACAACAGTTCCCGGTTGTAGATCCACTCGCGATTTTTCAATATCCTTTCTATCAAAATCGATATCAATTTTTGTTGGTTGTTTGGTACTTCCAAAGGCAAAGTCGGATGCACCACGATTCAAAAGATGTACGGCATCATGAATTTCGTACTGACCTTCTTTTAAATTTTGAAAGTAATAGTAGTGTTCCGAACTTTCATTGTATTCAAAAGACTTTTCACCCTTTCTAAGAGTAACCTTTTGAAATCTCGGATCAATGAGCTCATCTAAAATCATTTCATCTTTAACAATTGTCATATGAACAATAATAAGACTACTTTGTGCATTTTTGGGCCCAAAACTGGAACATTCTGGAAATAAATAGGTAATTAAAAATAAAATCAAAAGTTTTCGAAAAATTCCCGAAGTGATCTTTTCGAACTTGGAAATTTTTTTCTCTGATGGATTTGGTTCGCCATCGGATTTTTTTTCTAAATGATCATCGTAAGAATTAGAACTCATTGGTTTTTATTTACCTTAACCCATTGGGTATTGGATCTTCTTAGAAACAAGATTGATTTCTGAAAGAATTTCCTCAGACAAAATGACATCAGTTGCTTTTAATGATTCTTCTAGTTGAGCGACCGTATTGGCTCCAATGATGGTAGAGGCAACATAGTCATGTTGTTTGCTCCAAGCAACAGATAGAACGGTAGAACTCATTCCATATTTTTCCGCAATTTTCATTAATTCTGCAGTGGAAGCCAAAGTGTTTTCATTTAGGAAACGAGAGGCCATTCGCTTTTGTCTATCGCCCTCTGCCATATAACGAACAAATCTAGAACCTTCTGGAGGAACAGATCCATTGTATTTACCAGTGAGTACACCACCAGCAAGTGGCGAATAAGGTAATAATGACACCCCTTCTTTTCGACAAACTTGCGCTAACTCATCCTCAAAACGACGGTTGAGAATGGAAAAATTATTTTGAATCGAATCATACCGAATGAGATTGTATTTGTCGGAAGTCCAAAGACTTTTCATCAACCCAAAAGATGTTTCATTGGAACAACCAGCGTATCTAATTTTTCCTTCCTCTTTCAGCTCGGTGAGTGCTTCCATGGTTTCATCATAGTGCATGTCATGGTCTGGCCAATGGGTTTGGTACAAATCGATGGTTTCAACACCTAATCTCTGTAAGGAACCTTCAATCGCACGGCGGATATGGTATTTGTCTAATGCAGTTTTTCCTTCGCGAAGAGGAGGGCTAAACCAACCATGGCCAGGACCTGCCACTTTTGTTGCGATGATCAGTCCATCCCTAGGTTTTGTTTTGATCCATTTTCCAAAAATTTCTTCGGTTCTGTGAACCCATGATTTTTGTGGAGGGACTGGATAAATTTCTGCAGTGTCATAAAAATCGATTCCGGCATCATAAGCACGATCCAAAATTCGAAATGCCTCATCTTCGTTACACGAGGAGCCAAATGTCATGGTACCCATACAAATTTCGGATACCACCATTCCTGTTTTACCAAGTCTTCGTTTTTTCATGTTATTTTTTAATTAAAAAAGTTCTGAACTGATTTTTTGGATCACTCCATTCAATGACATGATCCTTTACTTTTGCTTTTGTGGGCCCCCGTTGCATGGCTCTGTACAAATCTTCGATAAAAAGTTTGTCACCTTCTACAACTGCTTCCACTTCCCCATTGGGTAAGTTTTGAGTATAACCTTTGAGTCTCATCTCTTGGGCTTTTTGGAGGATATAGTAACGAAATCCGACCCCTTGCACAAATCCCCGTACTAATATTCTCGCTCTTGCTTCTTCTGATTTTCCCAAAGATAGTCTCCTTTCTAGAACTTACTTGGATTTTGAATTCTCTGCAATGTAATTTTGGATGGCAGATTTAAAAAGAGGAACAAACTTCGCATACACTTCTTTTTTGAATTCCACAACCGATTGGATGGTATCTTCTATTTCCATAAACTGGATGGTTAAAAATTCTTGTTCGTGGTGGAGCAAATCACATTCTTCCAAAGTCCCATCCCAATAGAACAAAATCCATCTTTGTAATTGGCCACGAAATTTTTGGAGGTGGGAATTGAGTCCGAGGGAGTTGGGAAAGTCGTAAGGAATCCAATCAGGATATTCCGTTACATAGGTTGCTTTTTTGACCCCAATTTCTTCATATAATTCTCGTTTAGCGGCTTCTAAATAATCCTCACCTTCATCTATCCCACCTTGTGGGAATTGCCAAGAACCTGGGAACTGAACCCTTTCTCCGACAATCACTTTTCCAGAAGAGTTAAAAACCACCATGCCTACGTTTTTGCGGTAGGGTTTGTCTGTCATAATCCTTAGAATGTCTCTATCATCCATTTTCGCAAGAAATTCCTTAATTTTTTGTTTCTCCGCTAGTCCGAGGTTCCAATCTTGGACTTAGGAAGTATTATGAAGATCATTTTGGTTCGTCACGGTGAGGCTGAAAACGCAACTCCAACCATTTCTGATTCGCAACGAGATCTAACCGACAAAGGTGTCAGTGATATTCATAAAATCGGAAAGTTTATTAAAAACTCTTCTTTGGCAGTCAAACAAGTTTATTATAGTCCTTATACAAGAACCAAACACACGGCAGAAATTCTATCCGAAGAATTAAAATATGGCTGCCAAATGTTAGCCTCAGACGACCTTGTTGCCGGCAAAGGTTGTACCGATATTATCTCTTGTTTAGTAAATTTTACAAACTCCGATACAGTCTTGTTAGTTGGTCATAATCCAGACATCACATATTTTGCGGCAAAACTTTTGGGAAATTCAAGTGCTGCTGAAAATTTAATTTTTCAACCTGGTTCTACGATCGCGATCAATGTGGCTCGGGAAAAATTTGCGCATGGTCAAATTATCTGGGCGATTTCACCAGACAATCTTGGCATTTGAATTCCTAATTGTTAGTAAGACTTGACCCGTTTTGGATCGTCAGGTTTTTGGATTCCAGAACACGGGGTGTAGCGCAGCGGTAGCGCACTTGTCTGGGGGGCAAGGGGTCGCCGGTTCAAATCCGGTCACTCCGAAGTTCAGATCTAAAAAACCCAGCAGGCCTTGCGAACAAAACCTGCCGGAAGAAAATTCAGGATGGTGAGATACAAAAAAAACTAAAAAACTTAAGAAGGTTTGTTTTCGTTTCCTTCTTTAACTTTGTCCAAATACTTCACTACGTTATCTTTCAATTCGTCAAAACGCACGATTCCCCAAGCAACACCCATTTTTACTTTTAAGGCATTGTCACTTGTATCACTTTCGCCTTGTTCTTTTAACTTTTGAAAGTTGGTTTCGAATTTGCTTTTTTTCTCGTTTAGGTCGACGACGAGTTTTTCCCAGACTTCTTTGGAAGTCTTTACCGCGCCAATTCCAGCATTTACGATATCTTGCAGCTTGTTTTCCACATTGCTCATCGGATGTTACTCCTTATGTTTCCATTATTTTGCAGTGCACAATAATGTCTAGAAAGATTTTTCTGGAGGAATATGAAATCCTAAGTGATTTTGGTCGGATGCGCGTAAAAACCCTATGGACTCTCCTTTCCCTTTCCGCCCTTGTTTTCTTCGTTTTGGATTGTGGCGGTCAAATTCAGGAAAAACCAATCGCTGGCTGTGAACGAATTTCAGGAACTCCTGGTCCCGAAGATTTGGATCTCATCCGTGATACTTCCACTGTGATTGTTTCTTCTCATGAACGTCGCAATGGGCTCAAAGACATTGGTGCACTGTTTGAAGTTTCCTTGGTCAACCCGAATGGAAAATTGGAAGCCAAAAAGATTGAAACCAATTATCCTGAAAACTTTCGTCCACATGGGATTAGTTATGCGAAAGTGAAAGGTGTAGATACATTGGCGGTCATTTCCCATACGTTAGCCGATGAAAATCCACATACCATTGAAATTTTTGAAAGATCTGCATCAGGCAAATGGACACATACAAAAACTTTGAGTGATTCCACTCTCACAAGTCCAAATGATATTTTTATGAACGAAGCCGGAGAAATTTTTTCTTCTAATGACAATGGAACGAGTAATGCCTTCCGAAAGTATTGGGATATGATCATTCGTAGTGGTCGGGCTGACATATCTTATTATGACGGAAAAACATTCCAAGCGCTAAATGTTCCTGTGATGTTAGGGAATGGAATTTACATTCGTAAAAAAGGTAATGAAGAACTTTTATACCGATCTGTATTTTCAGAGAAAGCCATTCGGGTGTACAAAGTGGATCGTACTAGCGGAAAGATAAATCTAAAGTATTTGGATTCTATTTCCATTGGTGCAGGCCCTGATAATATTTTAGAAGATGAAAATGGAATGTTATGGCTTGCGGCTCACGATTCTACTTATAAATTCATTCGTCATGTGATGAATCGAACGAATCTAGCACCCACTCGTGTTTTCAAAATCAATCCAGAAAACAAAGAAGTTACAGAAGTCTACGCCAACGAAGGTGCCGAAATTTCTGCAGGTAGCACCGCTCTTGTTTTCAAAAACAAACTTTTGATTTCCCAAGTGTTTGAAGATTTTCTTCTGGTTTGCCCAAGGCCGTAAAGAAAGAATTTTTAGTTAGATTTTGGATACGATGGTCTTGGTTAGGCTGTCGTATCTATTCATTAAATATGTTTTTATTAAAACGGCTCATTGATATCATTTATCCCAATCGAAAATACCGAAATTGTATCGAGAGCTATTTTGGTAGGTACCTTGAAGATAAAGGATATTCTAAATATTATGATTCAAAATCGAATAAATATATCTTTGAAAACCAAATAAGAATTGTTGAAATCCAAAACAAAATACACCCATCTGATTATGGATTTTCAGTTTTTATCTTTAATAAGTTGAAAAGCAATGAGTATTCAATTTTAATAAATATACCAAATTATCTTATTTATCCAGATTTTATCCTAATTAAAGATTCTTTTTATGCTTTACTCGCAAACAAAAATGCAACGGATTCAATAGAGACTAATCAATGGATTCCTAAATTAAGAGTATTTTGGGTAAACGAAAATTCAAAGACAGAAAAAAACCGAAATAGTTTTCTATTGAAATAGAGTAAAGTAAGCGGAAATTGTACAAATAACACATATTAAGTGAAATATATTCGGGGCTTTGGTAAAACTAGTTCATTATGCGCAACCACCAATAATAATTTTAATTCGGAAAAGTAAAATGTATAATCCAATAAAAGATGGAATTAATAAAAAATACCAATCCGTAACTTATAATGAACAAAGTCCGCCAGATGATTTAAAAGAATACGTTCATTCTTACTGGGAAATAAAAACTCATGTGAAACTAGAGGATGATTTTATTTTACATGTAATCCCTGATGCTTGTATCAATATTTTATTCAATTTACTAAACACAAATATTGCTGCCATTACCTATCGACATACTGATTACGTAGCATTAAACCTAGGTAAATCTTTTCATTATACAGGAATTCAATTGTATCCTGGTGTGTGGCATGGGGATTTTAATGAAGTGATTTTCGGTTTCGTTGATTCTCCTTACTTGGGGAATCTACCTCTGATTGAAACGGCTAAAAAAATTAAAAATTCAAAGTTTCATGACTTTAATCCAATTTTTTCTGAACTTGTCAGATTTTTAATTTCAAAAGAATTTGTTCGAAAAAATTCAATTACAGAAAAAATTTTATCGGATTTGGAAACAATTGAATCAGTAGAAGACATGGCTGCATCGGTTAATCTATCTGCGCGCCAATTACAAAGAAAATTAAAAGAGACTACAGGTTTTTCACCTCATAACTTCTTAAAAATCTTAAGACTACAACAATCGTTTAGAAATCATTATTTAGATTTGTACGTAGACCAATCTCATTTCATTCATAATTTCAAAAAAATTACAGGATACACCCCAAAAGAGTATTTTAAAAATTTTGATGTCTGATTTATACAATACTCACTCTCCATAATCGTTTAGAATTTTTCTATCAGTACAGTATATACCTGAAAGAAGGAGAGTGAGTTTATGTTAAAACCAAATGCAATAGGATGGTTCGACATTTATGTTGATCATTTAGATCGGGCAACGAAATTTTATGAGGAAATTTGTAACCAGAAGTTAGAGGATCTTATCGATCCTACAGGCGAAACAAAAATGAAAGTTTTTACAGGTGAAATGAATACTTATGGTTCCTCGGGTGCATTGGTTCTATCCAATCATTATAAACCGGGAAAAGGGGGAACGTTGGTTTATTTCAGTGTGGAAGATTGTGAACTAAGTGAATCCAAAATAGAAAAAGTTGGAGGGAAAATCATTCGGCCAAAATTTTCAATAGGAAATTTCGGATTTGTAACCTTATGTGAAGATTCCGAGGGAAATTTGATTGGATTAAATTCTATGAAATAGAATCATTTAAGAGATTTGAGAGTATAAACTTGTGATATACTCTCAATCAAATACTGTCGCGTTGCTTCGATATTTACAGCCTCGCTCGGAAACCACCATGAAATACATCGCACTGCTCAGAGGAATTAATGTCGGAGGGAACAGAAAGGTCGAAATGAAAAAACTTCGAACACTTTTTGAATCCTTGGGATATACGGAAGTTTCTACCTATATCAATTCAGGGAATATCATTTTTGAATCAGAAGATGATACAAAAACAGTTCTTACAAAAATCACAAAGAGTTTTGAGAAAATTTTTGATTTTGAAATCCCCACTCTTGTGAAGACAGAAAAAGAAATGAAAAAAATTGCGAATGCGATTCCTGAGGGGTGGCAAAACGACGCCACTCAAAAGACAGATGTTGCGTATTTATTTCCAGAAGCCGATTCCAAAAAAATCATTGAGGAACTTCCTCTCAAAAAAGAATTTTTGGAGATTCGTTACATGAAAGGTGCCATCATCTGGAATATCAAAAGAGAAAATTTGAACAAAAGCCAACTAACAAAACTAATTAGTCATAAATTGTATAAAGGAATGACAATACGAAATGTAAACACCGCCAGATTTTTAGCAGGAGAAAAAGAGTAAAAAAATAAAACAGAACTGATTTTCTTTTTAGTGATCAGTGGAAAGTTACCTTTCTAAAGGGATCCCTATCTCAACCGAGTCCTTTCAATACCGCTTCTATCGTCTCCACTAACAACGGTTCTCTGTTCTCATTCGAATGTTGTGCCACAAGTTTCGGGTGTGTGAAACCGGTTCCCGCGGAGATCAAAATTTCTGCAATTTGGTTTATATCCCTTTTTTTGATCTTCCTTTGATTTATGGCTTCCGTAACCAAACTAGACATTTGTTTTTGCATATTGGATAAATGAGTTTGGATGAATGGTTTGGATTCTTCTGCGGCCATATCGAAGGCCTTATACAACTCGGGATCCAGTTTTACTTTTTCCAATTTCATTCGGTGGAGATTTAGAAACCAAGTGAGGATCTTTTGGATCGGGTCTCGTTTTTCTTTTACAAGCAGGTCTTGTTTCTCATCTAACTTCAGAAGCCAACGTTCGGAAACTGCATCGAAAAGAGCTGTTTTGTCTTGAAAATGGGAGTAGAGGGCCGCATGGCTAATCCCCATTTCTTTGGCCACATCCACCAAACGAACCTTTTCAAATCCCTTGGCCCGCATTTGGTCGATGGCAATTTCCACGGCTTTGTCTTGGATTTCCGAGGCTGTGAGACCGGTTCTTGGCATAAGGAAAGGATCAGATCAAAAACGAGGGGGTCAATCTCTAATTACAAATTAAAAAAAATGTTAGTTTTGAAACTTACGGACTTGACTTTTTGTAACTTACAAAATATTGTAAATGTAACCAAAGGAAAGGTAAAAATTTATGCAATTGAATGGAAATACAATCCTCATCACTGGGGGAACGAGTGGGATCGGTCTTGCTCTGGCAAAACGACTCTCCGATTTAGGAAATCAGATTCTAGTTTGCGGAACCAGCGCAAAGAAAATGGAAGAGATTCGAAAATCTTATCCTCATTGGGGGACTTATCTATTTGATATCTCTCGCCCCGAAGAGAGGGAACGGTTGTTTCTTGAATCAACAAATGATTATCCAGAGCTCAATGTCTTATTCAATAACGCAGGAATGCAGAGGTATCCTAAACTGGGTGAAGTCGAACCTTGGGCAGATTTGGGCAAAGAAATCGATTTAAATTTTGGAGCTCCGATTCATCTTTCAATGTTATTCGCTAAACACTTGTTTGCAAAGAAAAATGCAGCGATTCTTAATACAACATCAGGACTATCGCATATCCCTTTGGCTTATGCACCGGTCTACAGTGCAACGAAAGCTGCGCTACATTCCTTCACCTTGACACTACGATTTCAATTTCGCAACCAACCGATTGAAGTGATTGAAGTTTCGCCACCTATGGTGGATACGGATTTAGGAATTCCTAACACACATACGGCGGGACTGAACTTAGATGAGTATGCAGATGGTGTCATTGTTGGATTACGAAATGGAGAGTTAGAAATCACTACTGGTTTTTCTACGGTTTCCGCCAATGCCAGTCGGGAGAAGAAGGATGAACTCTTTTTGTCTATGAACCAGGCGAGGAGCTAATCAAACTAGAGATCGACCCACAAAGGCACAAGCGATGGCGTCCCAAGAGTCGTCGTGGCCTTTCAGATCTTTAAATCCTAAAATCATTTGGATGGCTGCCCGCACTTCTTTTTTGGTGGCATTCCCTTTGGCGGAGATTCCTTTTTTGATTTGCGTTGCTGTGAGTGATACCACAGGAATTTGGTTTTCGCCTAGGGAAAGTAAGATGACCCCGCGGGATTCCGAGACCTTCATTCCTGTCGTTGTGTTCTGAACAAAGAAGAGTTCTTCGACCGCGGCCGCTTCCGGTTGGAATTCAGCGAGGATTTCCATCAGTTCCTTGCGGATTTGGAGGAGGTTGTCAGGGGAAGGAGTCTTCGGAGCCACTTCAATGGTTCCATAAGTTAAGAGCGTTGGGTTACGACGAAGTCCCTCAGGAAAGGAAAGAATTGCATACCCCACACGGTGGGATCCAGGGTCAATGCCGATGATTTTCAATAATTTCTTTCCTAAACCCCAACTTTTGCCCAGTTTGGACCTCCCTGACGCAAAACCTAGTCTAAAAATGAAAATGACAGGGTACTTTCCTTCCGTATAGTGGAAGAAAACCACCCGCAGGAACGTTAAACACATGACCGCAACGGCAGTGAAACTCGAAAAATCCCAGGCGGAGAAGGCTCTTAGTGCTCAAGCCGCCCTCCTCAATGATGTAACCAAACGACTCGCTCTGAAAAATTCCGACAACGGCAAAGTATCCGTAAGCAAAATGGACAAAACGCAACATGTGTTTTACCAATTGGCTTGGATGACAGCTCAACAACGTGTTGCTGAGAACTTTATCGTTTATGCTTGGGATGCTTCCAAGGGAACGGGCGAAATGGAACAGAAAATGGCTCTTACTTTTGTAGCCGAAACTGTTACCAACATTCGTTCAGAACTCGCAGCTCGCCCTGCAGAGTATGAACTGACTTACCAAGAACTATTCTCCAAACTATTTTCAGATGAGATCAATGCTTATGTAGAAGCAGCATCGAAAATGGAAAACTATGAAGCCATTGTAGACAAGATCGTTGATCTTGGACACTTCGGTGCCTATGGTCTTTCCGAAGATCACGAAAACTTCCGTGGAATCTTTAAAGATTTTGCTGAAAACGTAGTGGTTCCTCAAGCAGAACATGTCCATAGACATGACGATTTGATTCCGGCTGAAATCATCAATGGATTAAAAGACATGGGTTGTTTCGGACTTTGTATTCCAGAAAAGTTTGGCGGTATCCAACCAGATGATCGTCCAGATAATATTTCCATGTTAGTTGTGACGGAAGAACTTTCACGTGGTTCCCTCGGAGCTGCTGGATCCCTCATTACAAGACCAGAGATCATGTCCAAGGCCCTCCTCAAAGGGGGAACGGAAGAACAAAAAAACAAATGGTTACCACTTCTTGCATCTGGTGAAAAGTTTGCAGGGATCATGGTAACAGAACCTAACTACGGTTCCGATGTTGCTGGTGTATCTGTAACAGCGAAAGAAGCAAATGGTGGATTTGTGATCAATGGTGTAAAAACTTGGTGCACATTTGCAGGTTATGCGAATCTTCTTCTTATCCTTTGCAGAACAGAATCTGACCCAAATCTCAAACACAAAGGTCTTTCTATCATTTTAGCTGAGAAACCATCTTTTGATGGCCATGAATTCAGCTACAAACAAGAAGGTGGCGGAACCATCCAAGGGAAAGCAATCGGAACCATTGGTTACCGAGGAATGCACTCTTACGAAGTATCTTTCGAAGATTACTTTGTTCCGAAAGAAAACCTACTTGGTGGTGATGCTGGACGTGGCAAAGGATTCTATTTCCAAATGGAAGGATTTGCTGGTGGACGTATCCAAACTGCAGCTCGTGCCAATGGTGTGATGCAAGCCGCTCTTGAAGCAGCTCTTCGTTATTCCCAAGAACGTAAAGTATTCGCAAAACCAATTTACGATTATACTTTAACTAAGTTCAAAATTGCAAAGATGGCAATGATTGTGCAAGCAACTCGCCAGTACACAAACTATGTCGCAACACTACTCGATGAACACAAAGGCCAAATGGAAGCAACACTTGTTAAATTGTATGCATCCAAAATTGCTGAGTGGGTGACTCGTGAAGCAATGCAAATTCATGGTGGTATGGGTTATGCAGAAGAGTATCCAGTATCAAGATATTTTGTTGATGCTCGTGTATTCTCTATTTTTGAAGGTGCGGAAGAAGTAATGGCTCTTCGTGTAGTTGCGAAAGACTTACTTGACCAAGCATTAGCTTCTTAATTAGAAACAAAATTTTATCTTTGTTGGAAGGGGTTCAAACCGGAAGGCAAAGGAGAAATAAAAAAGGCCCGAATTCTCGGGCTTTTTTTATGCCTAAAAACAGAGATATGATGATAGGTATTTTCATTTTATCTTGAACTACTCTGATTTGGATGTAGATTTACACTCTTCAGGTACGTCACAAAAATACTGGATCATGTATACATAACCATCAATGTTCGTACAAATATTAACGCCTAATTTTCGATAACGTTCGGCATCGGGAGATTTTTCACATGCAAGAACAGCGGTAAGTAAACATTCATTAGACTTTTTCTTTTCTTTGTCACATTTTTTGTTCGCTTTACCGATTTCAGGACCACAACTTGATAATAATAATGTTAAGAAAAGAACATAGTATTTTGGTTTTCTCATCTGATTATCTTTCCATTTTTAATCATTTAGAGCAAATGACTCTTGTTTTACGAAAGAATTCTGTTTCTTTGAAACTAGTCTACATTAAATCTAACTTTCCAGAAAAACAATTTAGAATCTGACTTTACTTAAGGAGTCTCGAACACGAATATGCTCAAAAAATCAATCCCTCAACTCCCATCTTTAGATCTGCAAAAATCCAAAAAATTTTATGAAGAGAATTTAGGGTTTAAAACTCTAAACGAATATGACGATATCTATTTATTGGAAAAGGATGGATTTGAACTTCATTTATGGTTATGCGATGATCCATCCATTCCACAAAATTCTAGTGTTTATTACCATGTAGATGAAATTGATCTTATGTATTTGGATTACAAAAACAAAGGAATTGTCCATAAAAATGCCCACATTATGGATAAACCCTGGGGAATGAGGGAGTTTTATGTTGTCGATTTGGACGGCAATTTATTAAAATTTGGACAGAATATAAACGTATAAATTTGTATCAATTTTCAATTTTGATGTCTAATGTAGGCAATACAATCTTATCTATGTTAAGTGTAATTTTGTTTTACTGATGATTACAACGTTAGTTTCATTAGAGTTACATTACTACCAATTTGAAGATTAAAATTTAAGTAAATATGAATCTAAAACTAATTTCCATTTTTTTTATTTGTTTGGTTTTGAATCTTTTTTGTAAGACACCAATGCCTGAGTTGAGTTCGGAAGCTAAAATTTCCAAAAATAAAATGATTTCCATTCGATGGACAACGACGGATCCAATTTTAGCCAAAGTATTTAATGAAATTTTTCCAGTACCCCCGGCCATCCTTTTGGATGAAAATGCAAATGTCGTTGATTTAACAACGGTTCCTTTAGCAGAACCAAATCCAGACCATGCTCCCAAACCAAAACAAGAAAAACCAATTAATCCTAACGAACTACCAAGATGGGAACGTGGATTTGAATTAACCAATATAGAGAACCTTACCATTGTCATCCGAAAAGAGAGCCAAAAACCATTTTATAGTATTGGAGTTAGTCTTCTCGCACTGACAATGTTATATTATGGAACGATGGATACCGAAGCGGAACTAGTTTGGACTTCAGGTGAAACTAATTTGCATCGAATTTCATTTTTATCTACACATGAAACTATTTGGGCACCTATGCCATTTTATATTGGGACTGTATCGAGTATCCTTTCTCCTGCGTTAAATTCTAATCGATACCCTTCGACTTTACAGAGATATTGTACACAAGAAAAACCAACAAAACTAAGAGAGTCATTGAATCAGTCGCAATCAGAGAACTGCAAAGAATATGAAACTTTCTTAAGGCGATTATTCCTTCAAAATTATGATAACATTCATATACAATTGAAGGAATGGGAAAAAAGAAACCAAGATTGGTTCCAGCCATAACTCAGGGACAATCCATTTGATTCAGATAAAAAAGATAATATTCCAATACTTTCGTAAATTCGTTATGATTGGATCTTTCGTTTTATTGTTTGCTACTCTACCTCTAAAAGATCTAAACTCGGTTTCTATCCCTAAAGAAAATTGGAATTTAGTGATGTATGGTGGAATTTTTACCACTACCGATTTGATCCCCATTGTGTTTCGACAAAAAACTGATTATAAAGAATCGTATATTGGAAGTTTGGGAATTTCGCGACCTTTTGATTACCGAATTCGATGGTTTGATTTTTTATGGGAAGGTAATGTTACCAAACATTTTGGTGAAATGAATCATTGGGAAGTGAATGGATTTTATATTGTAAAAATAGACCGAATGTATGGTTCTCCGTTCAGTTTATCGTTAGGTGAAGGTTTGTCCCTTGCCTCCGAAAATCCAAAATTAGAAAATAAAGCCAAAGGATATTATTTGGATGGTTTACAAAAGGATGCTATAGAATCCAGAGCTTTACTGAACTATATGATGGTGGAATTTAGCTCTTATTTACCTTTCGAAAGAAAAACAGAAATATTTTTACGAGTCCATCACAGATCAGGGATTTTTGGTCTCTATTGCCCACCTGATCCCAATTGTGGATCGAATTTTGTCAGTTATGGATTTAGGACTGCGTTTTGACTTCACAGATAAACTATTTGTAGTCCACTGTGAAGCCTGCTTCTAATCTTTGTTGTATCAGAGTGAAAATTAGTTTTTTGTTGGTTCTTTGATCCAATCAAATTTTGCGTCTTTATGTTTTCCTTCTTCGACTAACTTTTGTACGTTGAGAAGTGATTCATAAGGAGTGTCCGTTAAAACCAAATTGATCACCGATTGGGGAACAGATCCACCTGGTTCAAAATGTGCTTGGTATTCAATTTTTAGTTTTCCATTGGTTTGCGGAATGATTCTCCAAACACCTTCAAAGTTTTCCATACGAGTGACACCGGAGGGTGTAGGGCGTGCATTGGAATCAAGACGTTTGATTTTCATTATAGTCGCCAAGGTTTTTTCATTCTGTTCAAATCCACGATCCATAATCAAATCACGATCATTCACAGGCCATGGGGCTCCATTACGAAGGTAAACCACAGATTTTTTTTCTGTACCGGAAAGGACAGTGAGTTCTTTACATTGGTGGTAAAGATTTTTACATGAAGCGGGATCTGTGAGTAGGGCAATGATTTGTGAGATCGAAGCATCTACTTCTGTTCTACCTAAAAATTCATCCAAATTGGAACCGGCAAAAGGACGAGTTAGGACTTGAATTCCTTTTTTACGTTTGGACTCCGACCATTCTGGTGACTGAGCCACAAGATTGGATATGTTTGAGAGAAGGGAAACTCCTATCAATGTGAATAGAACAAATTGTTTTTTGGTCATGGTTACTTTCCTATTTGAGTATGTATGAGTGGTCTAACAGTTTCAGCAAAGAATAATGAGGTTGAGGAAGCTGGTAACAAACTCAATCCATTTTTTCTTCCGATATTATTGACTGCCAAGATTGCCATATAACTTCGATTTTTATCAACCCAAGGATAAAATCCGTTAATCCCAATGCTATGAGAGATAAGGTCTTTATCGCATTCCGCAGGGACATCCGTTGTGGTACAAAACCTCCAGTTGCCGAGACCGTATTGCCAACGGTATCCAAAAGCCGAAAATTGAGAGTATCCAATCTTAGCTCCATTGTATTGGTCTGCCGAAATTTCTGTCACTGATGTAGTCGATAGAAAATTGGCAATATTAGCACCCGAAGTATTTTTTGCCGTTCCGTTTGTAAGGAGAGCATTTAACATACGAGCATAATGTTCGGGAGAAATAGTAAGTCCGTAGGCTCCAGATAAACTTCCATCAGTTGGTTCTGTTGAACGAATGTTACCACTCCAAACCGCTTGGTTAGCATCCCAACCCAAGGGTGTGACAATCAACTGAGTGAAAATTGTACTCCAAGTTTTTGCACAAGATACCTCTAACATACGTTGTGCGACTGCCATATGATTGGAATTGTATTGGTATAAGGCTCCCGGAGTTCCTGTGGATTGGTCACGGATTTCATTTACACAAGAATCTTTCTGTGTACCTGTGGCGCCAACGGGTAAGGTGGAAATACAAGATGCTTGCCCTGATCCATTTCCCCCTCCTGCATTCAAACCTGAGGTAAAAGATAATAATTGGCGGAGTGTGATGGTTCCTTTTGTTCCTGTCCATCCAAGCACCTCTCCCGTGGTTCGACTTAGGGATAAGGTTCCGCCAGTGGCGCAAGTTCCCGTTGTCACAGTGCCACAATTTGCATAAGTTCCACTGTTGGCATTACAATCAATGGCTCGCATAGCAGTGATAGCAGTCACCCATTTGGATCCGGATGCAATCGGTCTGTAGGTATTATAATCTAATATGGATTGTCTCGCATAAATTCTGTTACCCGACCCATCATAAACTTGAAAACTAGCACCTTCATCCGTAGTTTTCGCATATTGATCAAAACAAGTATCAATGCTAAAACAAGTACCGGCAATCCCAGCGAAAAGTAAGGATTGTGCTCCTTTATCTGTAGAAACAGATTTTTGACAATTTGCAAAAAAACTAGAAGATAAAAGAGATACTAATATTAAATAAAATTTGAATTTCATAAAACTCCTCACTTAAAAACGAACCGGTTCGATTGTGATAATTTTTCCGGTTTTTTCTAAATCACAGGAAGCAAATTCTGGGAGTAATAATGCATCCCGTACCACTCCCCCAACAGTTGTTAGACTATCATAAACACTGCCTAGGACTAGAGCACCTTTCGTACGAATATCAGATTCACATTGTAAAACAGAAGATTCCATATAAGACTGGTCATCCTCGATGTCAGCCAGATAAGAATAAACTGTCTTTGTCAAAAATCCGTTGATGAGTAACAGAGGAGAAATAGGTCCCTGCCCTCCTTTCATTCCCGATTGGGCCAACCAATACCCGGAAGCAGTGGATTCAGCCTCAAAAACGGCATCTGAAATTCGTTTTTTTGCTTCTGAACCTTTGATCGCGCCGTAAGTAGGAATTCCAATTCCTTCTGTCACTACACAATTTGTCAAAAAGACAAAGAAAAGAATGGATAGAAAAATTTGTTTCATGAGATTTTTATCCTTAATAGAGAATGAAACGATCTGTAAACTTTTCCTTTCACCACATGGTTCGAATTCCAGAGCCAGAACTTATGGAAGATCCTACCCAAGTAGAATCTTACGACCAAGCTGACTTTGAATCGGCACATTCGTTTCTCATCCGTAAGTTTCAAGATAGACTTCCTCAAAGGTTTGTACCTGAATCCATTTTAGATTTAGGTTGTGGACCAGGAGATATGTCTTCTCGTTTGTATTCACAATTTCCAAATGCAAATTTTACCTTTTTAGATGGTTCCGAATTCATGTTGGATCGCTGTAAGAAGCGTATGGGTACACTAGTTTCAGAAAAAAGAAAGGATAAAATAGATTTTAAAAAAGAACTCGTTCAGGGCTTTGTTCCCGAATCCCCTTACGATTTGGTGTTTTCGAATTCTTTATTACACCATATACATGATCCTTTTGAATTTTGGGGAGCTGTACAAAGATCTATTCATAACGATAGTTTTATTTTCATTTCTGATTTGATAAGACCAGATTCACTCACAAGTGCAAATCAATTAATGGAACGTTATGCGAAAGAAGAATCTGAAATTTTAAAAAAGGATTTTTACAATAGTTTACTTGCAGCATACCGAATTGAAGAAGTAAAAGAAATGTTGGAGATTACTCGATTGGATTCCAAATTGAATTTGGAACCTGTTACAGACAGACATTGGATTTGTTATTCCAAACCTAGACTTTAATTCCGATTCAGATCGGTGAAATTTCTTCTAACAACCAGTCGTCCACTTTCTTAGGAATTTCTTGTTTGCAAAAGTCGCAGTGGGATGCATCTAGTTCCGGAAAAGCCGCTCCGCAATTTTGACAACTCATTTCAGAAAAACCCAAACGTGCGGAACGATCCCCCGCCAAACTCAGTTTGATTTTATTTCTTCGGTGTTCTGGGACGAGGTTTTTCCTTGTACTAGCACTCCAACGAATTTCACAAGTGATTGTTTTGGGAAGGCATTTTAAGTCCCAGTGAATGAGATGGCAAGAACCAATCACTGGTTGGAACAAGGGTTCTTTTCCCGATTCACCTAATGACTGCAATGTGTGTGTAGTGCTTTCTCGGTTCAGAACTAAACTATGGGGTAATGATTGGAACTGGATGTACTTCCAAAAAACAGCGGAAGCTCTGTCTTCCAAAATCTGTTTTGAGATTCCATCGGAATTGGGGATCCCTCTTTGGTTCGATGTAGATTCCCATTCTACCATTTGTGTGATTTCGGTTAAAACCCAGTCTGCTTCTCCCGAATTAAAAATGACCCCACAATACTGGCATTTGGTGGATTTGTGAGACTGTGGCGAGTCGGCCCCACAAGATGGGCAATGGTTATGAACCAAATCGATTTTGGGTTTGGTTGTAGCAGAAAGTTTTCTTGTAAATGAATGTACTTCTTCATAAGTTTTAGCAAAAGAAGAATGGAGTGCTTTTTGGATTTTTTCCTCCTTGGTATCTACAGAAAATGTTTGGTCTTTGGCTCGGCATCGGAGTTTGAGATGGATGGTTTGGTATTCCGGTTCCAACTCTAAGTCTAAAATTTCTACAGATAGGACTGAGAAATTTTTCATTCGATTGGTTTCTTTGTCTATCTCTTGTAACAAACGCAATTGGATGGAAAATCTTTGAAATACAGAACTAGAAAGAAAATTTCTCACTCCTTCCATATTCCCTTTATCCCAAGCAAAAACAATTTGTTCGGATATATGGATGACCTTTGTCGAAAATTCATTCCAATCAAACTTTGGATCTACCACTTGGATTTGTTTGATGATGGAGTTTTTTATCACAGTGTATTTTCGTTTTCTTTTCAATTTCGATAGGAAGACGAAACCAAAGATGAATATGCATGTGCTGAGGATACCGAGAACTACGAGATGTCCCGTGTGGCTTCCTCCGCCCGGCGCATGATAAAAAGCATTGAGAACCGCATAGGAAACGAGAAGCGGATGATAAACAATTGATTTGTTTGGTTCTCGTAACCGAATGTGGGCTGTATAATTTACAGGAATCGTTGTTTCCCAACGAATTAGAAATCCTTCTTTCGTCCATTCCGGTTGGATCGGGATGATGATGGAGTCTTTGTCAAGATAGTCCGAACAGAACTCGCAATTTTGCAAAACCAAATCAACGGAACTCGTTTCTTTGATAATTGGTGATTCACTTTCCACTTCCATTTGAAAAGATGAGAGCTCTAAGGGTTCGTTTTTTCGAACAGTAGTAATCCGAATCCAATGTTCTGTTTCTTTATTTTTTCTGTTGGAAGATTCGCCTAGTGTATGATATGCGAATGAAAATTTTGTCCCATTTGTATTTTTGATTTCTTCAGATTTTGATACACTGGCACTTAATAAATGCCAAAATGAAGTATCCAATCCTTCTAGACCGTAAACAACTAAGTAACTTGGTGCTATGGTTTGGTTCCAGAATGTCTCGCCAAATTCCCGGAAGCGGTAAAGGCCAAATTCGATTTGGAATGGATCGGAATCGGCGTTTTCTTTACTGATCTCAACTTCTGATTGGTATTGGTGACTGCCATTATTTTTTATCGATACTTTTTCTTTTAGAACATAACTTTCGTTTAGCGAATTTTGATTGGAACTATTTTGTTCTGAACCTAATCTATTCAATTTAGTAACGAGTTTAGGTAAATCAATCAAAACGAGAGAAGTGGAATTGTCGGAGGAATCCTTCAAAAGGTAATGGAGGCGATTCCCTTTCGGATTCTGTAAAATTGGTTCTTTTACATATTCGGATAATTCGGCTTCCCAACGTTCTTCATAGAGTTTCCCATTTTCAGAGATTGTGCCGGAATCCCAAGAAATTTCTAAATCTAAGGGGCCTGAGGCGGCACTTGTTTTTTCAAATCGCCAATGGATCAGGGGAATTTTTCCAATCCATTGGATGGCGTTTGCGATTTTATATTCTAATGAAATTTGGGTTTCTGGATTCTCTTTGGATTCATCCCAGTAGATATTAATAGAATCATAGTTATGCGAAATGGAAAAATTTTCTGGTGATACTTTTAAGTCTGAGATTTCCCAATTCTCTTGGCGAAAAAACTGGGTACGCCGAATTCCCAAATTCGATTGTTTTGCAAGAATCGTAAACGATTCCTTTACCAAGGCAGATCCATCTGCTTGCAGATGGACAGAGATTTTATGATCTCTGGTATTGAAATGTAGAACCGGAGATGGAGTAGGGGCGGAGTAAGAAGAAGAGGAATCACTTGATTTTGTGTTCGAAGAATTGGAAGACTTGGAACTAGAATAGGAGGAGGAACTGGACCTATAACTACTAGAGCTGGAACTAGATGAAGAAGAAGAGGATCTATAAGATTCACCCATTCCAGGTCTTGGATCGACGGATGCCGAAACAAAAATCCAAAACAGAATGAAGTAGAATCCTCTACGCAAGGTATTTCTTTTCGACCCTAACTTTGTCCATGTGACTAATTTTGAGTTCAGTTGCTAGGTCTTCCAAAAATCGTATTTCTTCCTGATTGAGAGCTCCATCGGATGCAACGATACAAACGGCATCTTCAAAAAAATTCAATGCGTACTCATCGTTATCGGAAACCACTTTCGTTATGGTTTTCATAGGAAGGGGATTTTCAAAAGTTTTAGAAAGGATATCCAAAACGGTTTTTTTCTGGGCTTGGAACCCACTTAAGAGGCAACCGGGTTCAAAGAGTACGTTCACCAGTTCTCCCACAATGTCCCCTTCTTTCTTTTTGAACTGGCCATCGGCATTGCAAGCATACGACCACAAACTGAGAAGGACTTTGGCATATTCAATATGAAGGTCACTTTCAATGTCCAGAGTCGATTGGATCGATTCCGGATGTTTGTTTTTGTTCCCTTTGACTTGTTTCAAATTTTGAACGATTTTCTTTGCCATAACAAACAGGAATTTTATTGCTTTGGATTCTCCGTTCAACTTCATTTTTTTACTCTTTTCTTGATTTTTCCTAAAAATGGGCTGAATTGGAACTTCGAATCAGGAAACTGGAATTAATCTATGCCGAAAAACATACTAGTTACAAGTGCTCTTCCCTATGCCAACGGTTCTATCCACTTAGGCCATGTATTGGAAGCAGTCCAAACAGATATATGGGTACGTTTCCAAAAGTTAGTTGGGAACAGTTGTTATTTTTTCTGTGCCGATGACACGCACGGAACTCCCATTATGATTGCCGCAAAAAAAGCAGGCAAAACTCCCGAATCCATGATTGAAGAGGTTCAGAAGGAACATTACAAGGATCTATCTGCCTTTGGCGTTTCGTATGATAACTATTATACGACAAATTCTGATGAGAATAAAAAATACTCTGAATCCATTTATCTTACTTTAAAGAAAAAGGGACATATTGTTGCCCGTAACATTGAACAGTCGTATTGCGAACATGACAAAATGTTTCTTCCCGATCGATTCATCAAAGGAACATGTCCTAAATGTGGTTCCAAAGACCAATACGGTGATTCATGTGAAGTTTGCGGAACTAGTTATTCTCCAAAAGATTTAAAAGATTCCTATTGTTCGATTTGTGGAACAACACCAGTCCTTAAAGAATCCAAACATTTGTTTTTTAAACTCCAAGACTTCCAATCCCAACTCCAAACTTGGATCGAAGAAGAAAGTCGTATGCACGAAGGAGCTCAGAAAAAACTAAAGGAATGGTTTACCTCTGGGTTACAAGAATGGGATATCAGTCGTGATGGCCCTTACTTTGGTTTTGCGATTCCAGAAGAAGAAAACAAATATTTTTATGTTTGGTTGGATGCACCGATCGGGTATATGGCGTCTGCTATGAACTTTTTGAAAGATGAAAAGAAGTTCAACGAGTTTTGGAAAGACGGAAAAGGTGAAATTGTTCACTTCATTGGAAAGGACATTTTGTACTTTCATGGACTCTTTTGGCCAGCGATGCTTATGGGCTCGGATTACCAAACTCCATCCCAACTCAATGTTCATGGATTTTTAACTGTGAATGGAGAAAAAATGTCCAAATCAAGAGGGACATTTATCAATGCTTCTACCTTTGTAAAATTTTTGGACGTAGAACATTTCCGGTTTTATCTTGCCTGTCGATTGGGCCCCGGAATGGAAGATGTGGATATTTCTTTCGACGATTTTGTCTCACGGGTCAATTCCGATCTAATTGGAAATTTAGTGAATTTGGTCTCTCGAGTTTCCACTTCCATTCTAGACAAAATGGATCGGAAGTTGGGTAGTCTTTCTGTCGAAGGAAAATCTTTAGTTCAGGATCTTCTTTCCAAAGATGCAGAAATTCGGGAAGCCTATGATTCGCGTAACTATTCTAAGGTGATGCGAGAAATTACAGGGCTTGGCGATAAGGTTAACAAATATGTAAATGATTATGCTCCTTGGAACCTCATCAAAACCGATGTGGAAAAGGCAAGAGAGGTGGTGACCACATCTCTTAACTGTGCAAAGATTCTTTTTACTTATTTGGCTCCGGTAACACCAAATATAGTGAATTCCGTTGCTTCCTTGTTTCAAGTTACGAATTTAAGTTTTTTAAATTTGAACGAAACTTTGGAAAACAAAGTCCTTGGGCCGTACCAAATGTTATCAAAACGAGTAGAGGAAAAAAATATTTCACTTATGATTCAGGAAACCAAAGAAGCATTTGAAAAGGCAAATCCAGAGAAGTCTAAACAAGAACAGGGAAAAACACAAAACTCTGATTCAGGTTCTGCGACTGTGTCTGAAGATGGTTTTATCACTATCGATGAACTTTCTAAAGTGGAACTCCGGGTTGGCCAAATTCAGGAAGCAAACCCTGTGGAAGGCGCCGACAAACTTCTGTTTGTAAAAGTAAATTTGGGAGAAAAGGGAATCAAAAATGTATTTGCTGGAATTAAAGCCAGTTATACAGCCGAAGAGTTGGTTGGAAAAAAAGTGGTGGTGGTAGCAAACTTGAAACCTCGCCAAATGAAATTCGGCCTATCGGAAGCAATGTTACTTGCATCAGGAAAAGACAAAACCTTGTCTTTGTTTGTTCCTGATCGTGATGCCAATCCAGGTGACCTTTTAAAATAATTTTATGGCAACAAAGTCGGAACAAATCTTACGGGAGAAGGAGATCGAAGGGATAAAATTTAGCCTCTATGGCAAAATTATCATCTTTTCCCTTTTGACTATCGGGACTTTCTTTGTTGCCC
Organism: Leptospira kanakyensis; assembly: GCF_004769235.1. Taxonomy (NCBI): domain Bacteria; kingdom Pseudomonadati; phylum Spirochaetota; class Leptospiria; order Leptospirales; family Leptospiraceae; genus Leptospira; species Leptospira kanakyensis. The sequence continues at coordinate 1,398,373 of NZ_RQFG01000005.1, forward strand.
AAACTTTATTTGAAATATTAACCATCACCATAATTTCCTTAGCTTTAAATGTAGTTCTCTATATTTTATCCAAGTTTTTAAAACAAGGGAAATTCGTTGCCTTTGTCGGATTGTTTTGTGTTGTGATTGATTTATTCATCATCACCATCCTCCCGTTTATTTGGTACAATGCCGTTGGTGGTGAATCACAAGTCCCAAGAACGTATTTAATCAAAACATACTTACACTTTATCATTGCTGGTACTCTTGTGATGAATGCCTTTAGCATCCAACCCATTTACCCAATGATTTATGCACTAGGGGTTGTGGTTAGCCAAGCTGGACTTTTAATTTATGCGCAACAAGATCCAAGATTTGTGAGTACGGAAAGTTTTAAAGAGGCCTTTCTTGGGCCAGCGGCTCACGTAAATAATTATATTTTCACTATGGGAATCATCGGTGTCCTCGGGTTCTTTTTAGCTTTTCTTACTTATCGTGTTAGGCGAACAATTTATTCTGCCGTGAATAATGAAGTGAAAATGAATCAACTTTCCAGGTACTTTTCACCAAATGTGGTAGAAGAAATGAACCAGGCAGAAGATGATTTTTTCAAACCTGGTGGTAAAGAAACAACAATTGCTGTTTTGTTTTGTGACATCGTTGGGTTCACACAAATCTCAGAAACCCTTGGACCTGAAAAAACCATGTCCTTACTTTCCGAATACCATAGTTTTATGTTAGATGTGGTTTTTGAACATAGGGGAACACTCGATAAGTTTATTGGTGATGGGATGATGGTCACTTTTGGAACTCCAACTCCTGGGAAAGAGGATGCAACCAATGCAGCGAGAGCCGGGGTTGCGATGATAAAAGCACTGTCGCTTTGGAACCAGAAACGAGAAACATCTGCTGAAAAACCCATCGCCATTCGTATTGGAATTCATTACGGACCGGTAATTGTGGGCAATGTGGGTGTGGAGAAACGATTGGAATACACTGTCATTGGCGATACTGTGAATGCAGCGAGTCGATTGGAAACTTTAGGAAAGGAATTAAAACGAAATTTTCTCATTTCAAAAGAATTGTATGATCAGATTTCTCTGGAATTTAGACAAAATTTAAAAACCAAATCTATGGGTACTTTATCTCTTCGTGGAAAAACAAAAACTACAGAAATTTTATCTGTGGAGACAAATTTATGATCCAACTTCCCAAAGAAAAAGAAATCACTATCATCTCCAAACCTTCCTTTGACTCTAAAGAAGTCAGTTTAAAAGTGGTTGATTCCCAATTTGCACAAAAATTTGTAGATCAATTTGAATTTGGCAAAAAACAATTGTTCGTTGATTGTGATGAAGATGCATTACTCGAAATTGATCCTAGTCTGAATTCCTCAAACAAACTTTTGTTATGGGAATCGGGAAGTTTAAAAATAACGGAAGAAGAATGGATTTCTTTTCAAAAAACAATTCCCCCTCTTTCCCCATTTTTGGCCCAAGATATTTCAGGAAAAGATTTGATGTTGGCCTGGGGGAAAAAGGAAAGTCTTCTCTCCGCAGTAGAATCTGGCCTTGGAACTTACTACAGTCGTTCGAGAAATGGAAAGTGGGTGAAAGGCGAAGAGTCGGGGCACCTTCAGAATTTATCTGCCATCTATGTACATTCTAATCCCTTTTTTATCCAATACATTACCAATCAAATTGGTGCTGCTTGTCATACAGGTTATTATTCTTGTTTTTTTCGTGAACTTGGTCTGAATGATTCTATTTCCTTCGTCTATCCTAACAAAGTAGGAGTATAATTTTTGAATCGCATTGTTATTATCGTTTTAGTTGTTATTTGTGTTATCTTTCTTGTTTATAAATTAAAATCAGTATTTGGCGTAAACCAAACCCAATTGAAAGAAAAAATTGATGCTGGTGCTTTGGTTGTGGATGTAAGAACCGTTGCCGAATTCCAATCAGGTCATTTTCCTGGAGCGGTCAATATTCCGGTAGATGAGGTTTCGAAACGATTGGATGAATTTGGAGATAAAAACAAAGCGATCGTTGTCTACTGCGCATCAGGTGGTCGCAGTGGGAGTGCAAAATCTTTTTTGGAATCCATTGGATACTCTGACGTTACAAACGCAGGTGGACTCTCCAATATGCCAAACCCATAATCGGCATACAAAGTAGATATCAAATAGGGAAAACAATTGGTTTGAATTAGAAACCAATTTGGATTCCCTATTTTACCAACTAACAAACTACATACGTTTTCTTTTCATATACAATTGTAATCCAGTCACTGCTTCTTTCTTTACCTTGTTGCCGAGAGCCGGCCACCAACCGAGAAAATATCCAACGGGGCCCATGGCCATTCCGAGCCACTTCCACATAGAAAACTGATCTTTATGAACAAGGATCCTTCCATCTTTAAAAGTAAAGTTTGCATGGATTTTGTTTTGGATCGTTCTGCCTGTTTTACTAAAATTATAGTCTGCTTCCCAATCAGCAGAACCTTTGGTGTCATCGGCTTTGATATTGGAAAAACGAATGGTTAAGTTTTGGCTTTTTTCGACTAACATAAGCCACATAGCTCCCGCTTCTTTTCCTTTCAATTGACCAAAGGCAGGATCTTGGAATTCGATATCTGGGTGGTAACAACCCACCATGGTTTGTGCATCCTTGTTTTGGAAGGCTGTGTAAAACTTTTGAATTAACTGTTCATTTGCATGCATTGTGGAAAAGATTATGATTGATCAATCTAAGACTTAGCAAGAAAAAAAGTTATGAAACGAATTGTTCTCTTTGCTTTTGGAACCAGTTTTTTACTCATCGGCCTCGTTGTTCTTTTTTTAGCTGTTGGTTTTTTCCAAGATCCTAAATTCCATTCAGAAACCAGTGAATGGTTGAAAGCAGAACCTGAGGACATCTGGGCTTATATCACGGATGTGCGTGACCTTCCCAATCGCCGCAAGGAAGTGGTTGCTATCAAAATTTTAGAAACTAGGCCAGACGGTACGATTACAAAATGGGAAGAAACACCAGATATGGGTGGGTATATGATTTTTGAACTTCGAGAGTCCATTCCAAACAAACTTTGGAAAATTGAACTGACGGATGCGAGTTTTAAAATGCGTGGGTCTTGGACTTATACTTTGGAAAGAAAGATTCCAGGAACTGTGATCACCATCACGGAAGACTCGGAAATCACAAGTATTCCTGTGCGAGGTGCCTATTTTCTTGCCGGTCGGGATGCCACTCTTCAAAAAGAGATGGAACTCATCCGCAACCGGTTTAGCGGACGTTAGGGGAATATCGGGATTATTTTAATCCTTGGATCCATTCATCGATCCCTTTACAAATTTTTCTGACCGTTTCTCCGTGAAAGATGATTCCAAGGTGGCCTTGTTCATAATAAGTGATCACCTTGTTTTCTGATTTCAGATCTTTTAGTTCCGTTAAACTTTCTTCCGGAACAATTTTATCAACCGTACCCACTACACTGTAAATAGGCATATTGAAATTGTTTAGAAAGTTTTCGGTATAATTGATACGACCATCGTTTGACCAGAAACTTCGTTCGTTAGAGATTTGACTTTGGAAAAACTGCATAATCACAGAAACTGATTCTTCGCAAAACACATCTTCCATGAGAAAATACCATTCTGGAGGAGTGATCTCTTTATAACCCACAAAGTCTTTGATAGTTAAAACTTTGGTTCCAATATTATAACTAAAACTTCTTAAACTCGAATGAAGATTCAATATGAGTTTAAAGAATTTTTTTAAGTCAATGGTTTGGATGGTGGCTTGCATGGAAAAACTTGCCATACTCAAAATCATATCCGATATCATTTTATGCGGGAGCATGCTGAATCCACGTTTCAAAGTATCAAGTCCGATGAAGTTGGATTTTAAGCTGATATAGTTAGGCGAAGTAATGGAAACAATCCCTGCAATGTATTCTTCTGGTTGTGGTAAATTGAACTCTTCTTTGAGTTCTTTGATTTTATCGTAAGAAGAAACATAAAAACGAGGGATCATTCCACCCATACTGTGGCCGAGTACGACTGTCCTTTCACTCGGGTAGTGCCAACGGATCCAACGTAAAATTTCAGGAAAGTCATCCTGGATGTAATTATCAACCGTCCATCCTTCTTTTTTTCCATGTTTAGGCATGGTTTGTCTGGATCTTCCTCGCATATCCATCAGAAAAACTCGGTATCCGTATTTGAGTGCGAGTTCTTTTGCCAGTTTGTCCATCACAGATCGTCTGCAGAAAAATCCAGGAATGAGTAATAGATTTTTTCCTGTGTTGTTTAATTTCTCTGGGGTAAAACTTTTTAAGGAAACCGCATAACCATCAGTAGTTGGAATGATAAAAGATGCATCCATTCTATATTCAATATTATACTGGTGGGATTTGAATATAATCGACGTGACCGGTTCTTTTTGGTCTTTTGTTGTTGTGTAAAACAAGTTTCTAGAATTAGAAACAGTATCCGCTTTTTCGATATTCTTTTGAGCAATGTAATGGTCGTTCCCTGATTCCATTTCTTTTGCTACCACAAACTCAATCACATCAAACAAAGAATAAAGTTGGAGAGTGAGGGGACGAACCTTGTCTTCAGGAATTGGATCTTTAGTAATTCCCCATAAAATTCCAATTGGATTTTCGTTCACAAAAAGTGGAATCCCAATGGCGTGGTTCATTGTTTCTGAGAGTAAAACTTTTTTCTCAGGATGGATTTCTTCCTCTTTTAAGTTAACAAAGGTAACTTCCGGTCTAAGGCCTTTATTAAAATCAATGATAGATTTACGGATGAACCTTGCAGACTCATTCCTTGGATCTGCTAGATGGATGGGGCGGGATTTTTTGATGTATTCTTCGATCCCTGGAATTCGGCGTCGCTCTGCAATTTCTTTGAGTTTGAAGTGAGTGGCTGTGGCCACAATTTTCATTTCTTCTTGGTCGATGACTTCAAAAATAGAAAAATTAAAAATGGGGTCATCGTTGAAATCCACGAGAGAAACCATTTTATTTGTGAAGGATTGCCAAATATTTTCCAAAAATTGGAACGTAGGTTTTGGCACCGGGAAAATGTAAATTTTATCCGGGTTTACCATGAGACTTTTATTGCTGTCTCGGGAGGAAATTTTGATCAAACGATCTTCCAACGAATTTTCTTCAAGTGCCATTTAGCATCCTTTCTATTTATCAGGCAATACGGGTGCGCTATACTCTATTTTCGACTTTTCATCTGCCTGTGAACTAAAAAATAAAGCTAATATGCAACAATCTGATTTCGAATCCATTTCAAGAGTATCCGTTCCCGAATTAGACTCCATTTTAGGAAAACCATTTCCGGTTTTGGATGATGGGTTTGTCAGACTCGTTGATTACATGGGATCTGATGAATCAATCGTTCAGGCCGCACGCGTTTCGTACGGAAAAGGAACAAAAAAAGTTAGTGAGGATCGTGGACTCATTCGGTATCTTATGCGCCACCGCCATAGCACTCCGTTTGAAATGTGCGAACTAAAGCTACATGTTCGTGTTCCTATGGACACTTGGCGTCAGTGGATCCGCCACCGTATGGCAAATGTCAATGAATACTCTACGCGTTACTCCGTAGCCATCGACTCAGCACAAACCACACTTCCTGGAGAATGGCGAATCCAATCTGTGGGAAACAAACAAGGTAGTAATGGATATTTAGAATTATCCAAAGGTGACCACCTAACAAAAAGAGAAACTGAATACCAAAAATTTGCTTCTGAAATTTATAATGAAAGATTAGAGATGGGTGTGGCGCGGGAACAAGCTAGAAAAGATTTACCACTAGCCACTTACACAGAAGCGTATTGGAAAATTGACTTACATAACTTACTTCATTTTTTGGCACTTCGTATGGATGATCATGCGCAATTGGAAGTTCGTTTGTTTGCAAAAACCATTGGAGAACAAATCGTACAAAAGTGGGTTCCGAATGCTTGGGAAGCATTTGTCGACTACCGTCTGTCTGCCCTCAATTTGACTAAATATGACACAGAAATCATCAATGCTCTGAATACTTCCGGGAAAGAAGGTGCTAAAAAGAAGGCAATCGAACTAGGTTTGTTAGATGAACAAGGTTCCACCGCTAAAAAAAGCAGAGAACGTGAGGAATTAGAGTACAAATTGAAAGATATGGGTTTTGCCATTCCTTGGTAGAAAATTTGTAATGTAAATTTATTGATAAAATTGATTGATAAATTTTTTCAATGTGGTTGTTAGAAGGATTATGAGCCTCAGAATCTTTCTAACCCTTTGTTCCATCCTTCTAACTAGTGTTTCCCTTTCTGCGGAAGAATTTGCAGTGGCAACTTTTACCCGCGGTAAGGTAAGTTTTCTTGCTGCTACTGATTCCTCCAAACTTTGGAAAACACTCAAAGTCAATGATGTTCTGAAACCAGGGGATAGAATCAAAACTGGCAACGGATCTAAAGTGGATTTTTTCTACAAAGAAACAGAAATCCGAATCCAACCAAACACTGACTTTACGCTAAAAGAGTGGGATTCCGATAAAAAAATCGCAAAAGCTTATGTAGAAAAAGGGGCAGCTTGGTTTCGGGTTAGTAACTTCAAAAAAGGAAATTTTGAGGCATCCACTCCAACAACAACAGCAGGTGTACGGGGAACCGCTTTCGGAGTGTTCTACGAAGAGAAAGAGAAAAAAGGTTATACTTGTGTTTGTGAAGGTCTTGTTAACATCAATGGAACTGAATTTGCAAAAGGCAGTGGCGGTGCTGTTAAATTAGGTGCCACTGATTTGGAAAAAAATGATTACAAAGAACTAATCACGAAAGAAGGTGCTACCATCAAGTTCAAGGAAAAACGAAAAGACAATCCTATGTTGTCTCGTTGCCTTCCATGTCATAAACCAGTAGGTTGGGAAGATAATAGTTTTACTCCGGACGAAACTTACGGTAAAAAGTGAAATTTTTTTTTAGGCTATTTTTATTAACAATCCTCGTCACTAGTTCTTTGTTTGGTGATGAGGTTGTCACAACGAAAAAAGACGAACCAGATGGTTACTATGGATTAAAATTAGGAGCCATCCTCACACCTACTTTATCCTATCGGGTTCGAGACAAAGCATCTGGAACGACTGATTTATCCCCTTCAGACAAAGCAGGTTTTTCCCTCCCTTGGACAATGATTACGATGTCGAAAGAATGGGAAGATACCGGCATCAAAGCAGAGTTTTGGGGTGAAATCCTCCGTAATGATGCATTAACCAATGACACTTTAGCTGGTACTGGCAATAAATCCAATCCTTATGTATTTCTTGTTAGGCGCGCAAATCTCGCAAAAACATTTGAAATAGGAAACACAAAACACCAAATTCAATTGGGAATGTTTGAACTACCACATATGTTTTCTGTTTGGTCAGGAAACTATGATTGGCGTTACTTTGATAAATCACCATTGGAATCTATGGGTTTTGCAAAAGATCCTGTAGATCTTGGAATCAATTATATCCTTCGTTGGAATTCCTTTTCTGTCCAAACAGCGGTCGTCAACGGGGAAGGTTACCGCAACACACAAAATACGACTAATACAGGTTATGATGTGATTGGAAAATTAGGTTGGGAACCAACTTGGTCTGAAAATCTTAAAACGGGGCTCCATGTTTTGGGCAGAGCATCGAATGCCTTTGGTTATGCGAGTGATGAATGTAGGGAAGGAAAAACAAGTTGTCTTGCCAGTGATGGAAATCTTGCCACAAGAAAACAGGGAAGTGTTTCTCTCAACCAGGAACAAGTGGTAGCAGTCGAATCACACTTAGTTTGGAGAGAAATCCTCAACTTAGGTCTTGGTGGTATGGCAAAAAAACGTTTAGGTGGGGAAATCGTAGATCGTTTGTCTCCTTATGCACCTGCTATAAAAGTACCAGAAACAACCGGTCGAGGAGCTTACCTTTGGGTTGGGCTTGGAAATAAAACCCTTCGTTTAGTCGCTCGCGGAGAAATTGCCACTGGTGGCCCAGCTCCCGGCCTCCAAGCCACAGAAACAGTAGAAAAGGAACCATGGCTCCGATTCAAACCAGGAACGGTAGATCCTCTGTATTCCAACAAGTCACATTATATCAGCCAACAAATTTTTGGGGAATGGTTTATGACCCCGTCAGCAAGGCTTGCTTTGGGATATACGGAGGTACGTTCGTTTGATTCTATAGGAGAGCCAAATAAATGGTATGTAGACAGTACCGGCGAGGCGTCAAATCGTGTCGAATATATAGAACAGTTTTCTAAACAGACAACGCATCCCATCTCCGAATATGGTAGATTGGATCGGAGCATTGTTTTGAAAGCCACAGCTACGTTCTAAGACAGAGAGTATGGTATCTGAAATCCAATCCTTTATTGAAGCCCAATTGTCTTCTGGCTCTTTTTCGTTTTTAAGCATTTTCTTTTTGGCATTGGGAGGTCTTTTGGCCGGACTTTTGCCTTGTGTGTATCCCTTGTATCCTATTACGGCAGGGATTTTAAAGTCCCGGGTTTCCAAACACAAATGGTCTCATCCACTCGTTTACTACATTGGTCTTGCGACAATGTATGCGGTCTTTGGACTCGTTGCGGGTTTCAGTGGAGGGGCGTTTAATTCCTTTTTACGTTACCCTGAAACACAAGTGGTTCTCGCCATTTTGTTATTCATTTTGGGGCTCAGTGTCGCAGAATTTTTATACTTTCCCTTTTTCTCTGGTGACCTAAGAAATTCGGTAAACGTAAGTTATGCGAATACATTCTTTTTAGGAATTGGTGCTGGTCTACTTTCCTCTCCTTGTGTAGGACCAGTCGTTGTTTCAATCCTAGTCCAACTCATTACCTACCAAACAGAAGGGTTTAGCGTAATACCGATCCTTTTCACATCTTTAAAAATGTTTGTTTTTGGTTTGGGGCTTGGAATTCCTTTTTTGCTCATAGGTGTTTTTGGATTTGCCTTACCTAAGTCTGGTAAGTGGATGAAGTCAGTACAATGGATTCTTGCTCTACTCATTTTGTATTTTTCCTATACTTATTTGGAAAAGGCTTTTGGACTTTGGGGTTTGGATGTGAGTCTCGCGGCCAAAGTATTTCTCGTTTGGACTCTAACCCTTAGTTTTCTCTACTTACAAAAAAAAGAGGGCCTTCCTTATGAGAAAATGAAACTCTCTCTTTTACAATTGGGTGCCTATACCTCGCTAATTGTTTTGATCCTACTTTTACAATCGGGTGTTTCTAAGTTTTCCTCAGCGTCACCTGGTGCGGGATTAAGTTCAATTCCAACAGAGGTGCATGGGAATTTAGAATGGTTCAGGTCAAAAGAAGAAATATACCGAATCGCTAAAGAAACTGGGAAACCGATATTTATCGATTTTTATGCAGACTGGTGTACGAACTGTAAAGAGTTTCAAAAACTCACTCTAACGCATAAGGAATGGAATGAAACTTTCAAAAACAAAGCCGTTCTTTGGAAGGTGTATGACACAGATCCTATTTTTGAAGAATTTGCAAACGATCCGCGTTATCAAGAATTGAAAATTGGATTACCTTTCTTTTTGATTTTAGATGCCGATGGCAAAATGATTTATAAATCGAATGATTATTTAGATACGAAAGGAATGATAGAAGCTGTTCAGAAATTTTAAGTTTTCAAGCTTTTTTGAATGAGAAATTGATCAGGAAACACGGTAAATCAAATTACGTCTGTACTTTTGTAAAACGAACCGGCCAATCTGACCGATTCGCATGATTGTTGTTTAGCGAGGGAGGTGATTGACTGTAGCCAAATACTCAGCTGCAATTTCTTTTACGATTTCGCCTGCAGGTTTTACTTCTTCAATCTGTGCCACACCTTGCCCCGCAGACCAAATATCTCTCCAACGTTTGTATTCCTGTTCAATGGCTTTTTCTCCACCGGCATGACCCGCCGCAATTTTTTTCGGGCCGTCCTCTAGAATTTCGGGAGAACGTTCTACTGATTTTGACAACCAATTGGCTGGGATTCCGGAAATTTTTTCAGTATAAACAATTTCATCAGGACTAGAATCAATTAACATTTGTTTGTATTCATTCTGTGCTTTGGATTCGGGAGTTGCAATAAAACGAGTTCCGATATAAACTGCATCAGCTCCCAAAGACAATGCTGCTGCCATTTGTGATCCAGTAGAGATGGCTCCCGCTGCTATCACTGGTAGGCCTACTTCTTTTTTTAAGTAAGGAATGAGAGCAAAAGGCGTGATGGCTCCTGCATGTCCTCCTGCTCCTTGTGATACAGCAATGAGTGCATCTGCCCCAGACTTTGCGACAATGTTCGCGTGTTTGAGTGTGGTGACATCACAGAACAAAGTGGATCCGTTGGATTTGATTTCTTTTGCGATGGTTCTAGGTGTTCCAAGACTTGTAATGATGAGTTCTACTTTTAAATCCATAACCACTTCGAATTGTTTGGCCCAATTGGGGTTATGTTCTTTGTGAAGGATGAGGTTAACACCAATTGGTTTTTTGGTTTTGGAACGAATTTCAAGGATTCCTTCTCTTAACTGTTCTGGTGTTCTATAGTTCAAGGAAGGAAAACATCCAATCCCCCCGGCTTCCGAGACAGCAACCACTAACTCCGGGTAGGAGACGAGGAACATTGGTGCAGCGATGATAGGTAGGTCAATTTTCAGCATTTCACTGATTTTTGTTTTGATTTTCATAAATCTCCTGTTATACGATTATGGTTGAGTTGGTTTTGGGGTCAGATTGGGTAGTTCAGCAGGGTATCTTCCCGTACGAGGGATACAACTCATCGCAAAACCTTGGATAATGTAACAAATGGAATCTTTAGAAATACATTTCAAAGATTTCTGGTATTCTTGCCCGTCAATTTCCGTGGCGAGGGAATAACATTCCAGTTTGTCTTCCACGAATAGTTCTTGGGGAGTTTTCTCTTGGGCCATAAGCGCGGTAAGAGACAATAATAGAAAGGTGAGTGGGTAAAAAAATGATGGGAATCGATTGCGATTCATTGAACGTATCCTGCTAGTCCTATAGGAACCAAATTTTGAAAGAAGTCAAATCATATAAATCGATTCAAACTCTCTTACTGTTTGTTCTTTATTTAGGGTTTGTGATTTTATTTTACGGATGTTTCGATTTAGATTCGGAAACCAAACCGGATGAGAAGTTCCAACAATCCGTTTATCTTTTGGATAGGTATTATTTTTGGTCTCCAGTAGAGATTCAAGATCCAAATTCGATTCCTAACAATGTTTGGCGAAAATTCGAACCCCATCAGTTGGGATTGAACCCACAAGAAAATCAGTTTCTCTATATCAAATTCAGTGATCAGTTTGTTAGGCAACTGAGTAGTCCTGTCCTTTCCATTGGGATTGCCTTAGAGCAGTTTAAACTTTTTCAAGGAGAAGAGTTGGTTTTTGAATCAAAACTCCAGGATCATATTTTTCCTTACATCATTCCTCTCAAACAAAATCCTTCAGGTTCTCTCATCTTTCAATTCCGTTCAAGATACAAAGGTTTTATTGGAATGGACCGCGAAGTTTTTTTTAAAGATCATTCACAAGCTTTGGTGGATTTGTTTTTAGATAATTTTTCGGAAACTTTTTTTGCTCCCATTTTACTCATCCTTTCTATTATCTTTTTTGGATTTTATTTTTTAAGGAAAAGAGAAATTATATTTTTTAATTTTTCGATTCTATTGTTTTCAGCCTTTTTAATCGAAGTATTGAATGGTTTTGTTGGGTTTTCACTGAGCCAGTTTTCTTATTTGATAGTCCCTCTTACTTATTTGAATTTTGCTTTTTTTCCCTTTGCACTTTTACTTTTTCTCATTGGAATTTTTCCTCCATTCTTTCGGAACTTATTTAAGATACTCGCGAGTCTTCATTTAATTGTTTTTTTTATATCCTTAGTAAGTAATTTTGAAGATGGGATTTCCTACCTCAATAGTGAAAATGATTACCAGTGGATGATTGCTGTTGAAGGGATCGTTGCGATTTTTTCTTCTATTTATGTTTTAATCAAAGGAAACAAAAACCTTCGAACCATTACCTTAGGATTACTTTTTATTGTTGTTGGTGGACTTCATGACATTTTGGTGGATCTTGAATTTTTAGATTATGGGGTTCGACTCATCCATTATAGTTTTATTTTAATGCTGATACTATTTGGATTTTATGTTTTTAAACATTACCTGGAGTTATTACATTCTATTAGTCGAATGAATGCGGAACTGCGGACAAAAAATAAGGAATTACAAAGACTCATCCAAATAGATAAGGATTTAGCATTAGCCCATGCACTCCAAAAATCACTGTTATCATCCAAATATAATGAAGACGATCGGATTCGGATCATTGGGTTTTCGCAAAACTTAGAATCGGTGGGTGGTGATTATTTTGACCATACAAAAGATAGTATGGGGAATTGGGCCATCCTTATGGCAGATGTTTCTGGGCATGGAATTTCTTCTGCTATGGTCGCTGCTATGTCTAAAATGGCCTTTGTGGGTGCAAGTGCCTATTTACAATTCCCTTCTCGTGTTTTCCATTCGATGAACAGGCATTTGGTTGGAAAAACAAAAAACTTATTTATCACAGCATCTTATGTATTCATTGATACAGAATCTTATACGGCCACATTTAGTAATGCAGGCCATCCAGGTTTTTTTCTGATTCGGAATTCGGAGTCAAATATCATTCATTTGAATGTGAAAGGAAAACCATTAGGTTTGTTTTCCCATTTACCTTATGCAGAAGAAACTGTAACACTTGAGCCAGGTGATAAAATTTTACTCTACACCGATGGAATCTTTGATTTGTTAAATGAGGCAGGCGATAGTTTTGGTGAAGAAAAACTTAAATCGTTGTTATGGGACAACCGATACCAAAAATTCCAAGATCTAGCAAAGGTCATCCAAGATTCTCTTTTTAAATTTTCAGCAGGATGGAAATACCAAATGGATGATTTGAGTTTCCTTCTTTTGGAAATTAAATAAAGCTAACGAATTAAGAACAAACAAATGAACCAACGATTCTTGGTTTGTATTTAGTGATTTGCTCATCAATCCAAAACTTATAATTCTGGATTGATGATGAAGCGAATTGGGTTTCCCTTTTTTTCTTCCAAAGCATGCAAATATTCATTGGTATCTTCTAGTTTATGGATCCCGCTGATGGATTTGGTAAGACTTAACTTTTTATCCTGGTAGAGTTGGATGAGTTCTGGGATTGCTCTTCTATCGGAACCATAAGATCCTGTGATACGAATTTGCCTCTCGATTAGAAAAAACGGCATAGGAATTTCTAGTTTGTTTCTGCCAATTCCCACAAGGACAATACGCCCGCCACGATTCATGGCCCGAACGGAATTTTCGATGTTAGGCATATAACCAGAAAAGTCGCATAACAGATCGATCCCGCCAGATTTCTCTTTTAAAACTTTACCCACTTGCATGTTTTTTTCCACAAGTATCAGTTCGTCGGCCCCGTAGGCTTTTGCGTTTTCTAAAGACCCACTATCAATATCGACTGCAAATATTCTTCCGGCTCCCAATGCTTTTGCGATGGCAACTCCGTGGATTCCCAGTCCTCCGCATCCAATGATGGCAACAGTGTCACCAGGTTTGATTTCGCCTTGGTATTTGACGGCATGGTAAGGAGTTGATACGGCATCGGCAAGAATGGCCCCTTCCGTAAATGGAATTCCCTCAGGTAAATGATGGAGGTAACGTTCTTCGATTTGTAAGTATTCGGCAAACCCACCTCTTTGATTGAAACCAAGGACTCCAATTTCTTCGCAAAGATTTTCACGTCCCGCCAAACAGTGTTTACATTTTCCGCAGGAAGTTCCTGCGCTGACAACGACTCGGTCGCCTTTTTTGAATTTGGTGGTTTGTTCTCCAACTTCTTCCACAACGCCAGAAGTTTCATGGCCAGGAACACATGGAGTGTAACTCGCCTTCATTTTACCATGGAGAACCAAATGGATGTCGGATCCACAAATACCACAAGCTTTGACTTTGATTTTTACTTGGTTGGGTAGGAGGGGAGGGAGATCTAATTCTTGAATTTCAAGAGACCTTGAACCTTGAGGGAGAACTGCTGCTTTCATTGAAAAATTCCATCTAACTCCGATAACATGTCACTCGCATCAGTTTCATTCAATTGTTCTAACGTGATTTCGATTGTATCCGTGAGGTAGTATTTATAATTTTTATATGTAGATAAAAACTCTTTTAAATTTTCTTTTTCTTCTTCTGTGAGTCTGTTTTCCATATTGAGTTTGCATAAAGCCAAAACTCCAAAGGCAGACTTCAGTTCATCCAAGTTGGATGCGATCGTAAACAATTCGCGGATGTCTAGTTCTGCAAATGTAGGAAGTAAATCAGAAATAAGTTCCATAGCACCAATGGGAATGGCTCGGTCGAGAGATTTGACATAATTCAGTAAAACTCGATAACTTTTGGAATCACCCACATAAGAGAGAAGATAAACCATTCCTGAGAGTAATGATTTATGGTACCCCCAACTCAGTCGACCTGAGTCGGCTTCTCGAATGATTTGGTAGATCAAAGCCCAAGTATTTTTGTCACCATCGGCTGCAAGTTTCATCAAATCTAAAAGACGTGATTCCCAGACCGGTTGGTTCATTTCGGATTTCAGGAGGTCAATGGCTTCCAAAGGGGAAGTTGGTAGTGTTCCTAACTTTTGCACAGGTTCCTCTCGACATAATTCTAGAATATGAGACGTATGTGTCTTTTCTTTTTTATCATGCTAATGTTTTCTGTGTACGACCGAAACTATTTTCATAGATGAAACGTTTTTCGGTAATAATATTACTCTTCCTCACAGCAATCGGAGAGATGACACCGGACCAGTCCAGTTCCAAAGCTACCCAGTTAATTCGTGTTAGCTACGGACTTAAGGACAACTACGAGTTTCTACGCATTTTGAATTCCACTATTAGCAATCGAGGGACGGAAGACCAAAAAAAGTATTTCAAACGTTGTGTCCAACACCATATTGAATCAGAAATTCTCCATTTGCAAATGGACTTAGGGCGATCCTATTCCGAACTCAGACGGACACAAGGGCTTCTCATCCAACTTTATATTTTTGTTCTCGAAGACGAAATTGAAGAATTGGAAATTGAATTAGGCCGATTGGCTAGGCTTGCGAATGGAAAAGAAAAAACGGAAACCAAATCGTACCTTCGTTTGGGATATCGTGAAATAGCCGTTGCTAAACAGAAATTACTCGTGGGTAAAAATATCCGACCGTATCTGTATCTGATGAAACTCCAAGAATTGGCTTATTCTTTAAAGTCTCTCAAACAAGCAGAGAAGTACATTGTCCTTCTTGGGTTGTTACATGATTCTGTTGATGAATTTGATAAAGAAACTCGAACTTTTGCAGAAATGGTGTTTGAGGTGAATCGGATCATTTTCACTGACCGTGAAAAGTATTTACGTTTGCTCTATGATAGTCATTTTGATTCCTACGGATCCTTGGACTATTATGAACTCATTTGGAAACAACCAGATTTACATGAGTTGGCATCAGGGATTCCTGGATTTGATCCGTCCTATGTAAGAAATCCAGAAGAAGCCAAACCACCAAAATTTCAATAGTTATGCGATCATTCATTTGGGAATTTCCCCTCACTGCTGGATTTTCTTTATTCTTATTTTTATTGTATCCGATCGTTTCGATTTTTTTTCCAGATTTGGTCGGGGTGTATTTTATTGCCACACCTGGTGAATTTGAACCCATCAACTGGATTCTTTCTACCTTCTTCCATGGATCGGGTGCTCATTTACTTTCCAATTTATTTTTCCTATTACTGCTTGGTCGCGTAGTGGAAAATCGAGTTGGTAAGGGAAGGTGGTTATTATTTTACTTTATGGCTGGTTTACTTTCCGTGTTAGGCGATGCTGTGGTAAGAGGATTGATTTTGGGTGATCGAACTCCAATTGTGGGAGCCAGCGGTGCCATTTCTGGTTTGGCATCGGCAGCAACTTTACTTTCTCCGTTTCGTTTTCCTTTATCCAAAACAAAATCCATTCCTTTTCCGGTATTTTTATTTGGTTGGATGATGGTTTATTCTGATGTGACCAATTTGTTTGCCAGAGATCAGGTGGCACACTGGGCACATCTTGGTGGTTTTTTCTCAGTCTTTGTTACGAGTTATTTACTTGGAGATAAAGAAAGGCGAGAGATCAGGCAGGGCTTTCTATTAAACTTTACCTTTTTTACATTGACTATCATTCTTCTTTTTTTTATCAACAATAGGTAATGAACTTAAAATTTCGAGCTAAGGATTACAAATCCGATGACTCGTTTGAATCCGCAGAATACGAGTATTTTGGCAATGAAACTGAAGGATGGGAAATCAAACGGAATGGCCAACCCTACCTACATTTAGGCCCCGGTTATATCCCCCTCAAAACCATTTCTTGCGGTGTATGTTCCACTGACATAGACCGGCGTTTTTTACCTTTTCCTTTGCCCCAAATCATCGGCCACGAAGTTCTCGCGGAAGGTTTAGGTGAAAACCAGGGCAAACAATTTGTAGTCGAAATCAATGACACCTACGAAGCCAGGGGCGATCAAAATCCGGACCAATTCTGCAAAGAAGGAATTCCTACACATTCCCCAGAAAGGCGAGTCCTTGGAATCGATAGACTTCCTGGCGGCTTTGGCCCCTATATCTTAGCACCAGTCCATGCTGCCATTTCTCTCGAAGGAGTTTCGCCCAAAGCAGCAGTTCTCATGGAACCATTTGCAGCGGCCGTGCAAGCCATCCTTGCCTCACCTCCCAAATCCGGTGATCATGTAGCAGTACTTGGTCCTCGCAGATTGGGAAGTTTGATTTTAGCTGCACTTGCTTCTTATAGAAAAACCAACAATTCTGATTTTCGCATAACGGCAATCACAAGGCATGACCATTTGGTAACCTTATCAAAATCTATGGGAGCAGACGAGGTTGTTGATCTTCGCAAAACAGACATTAATAATCTGAAAGGCCAATTTGATATCGTTTACGACACAACTTCGACTACCTCGGGATTTGAATCGGCACTTCAAATTGCCAAAAGAGAAGTTCATTTAAAAACAACTAACGGCCAAGTGATGGCCGGGATCGCACATTTGACGGAACTAGTGGTCGATGAACTTTCGATCCTACCTTATTCAGATGCAAATGCACTTTTCCATTGGAAAAAAGAAAATCGTAAAAACCAAACAGTATTTGTGTTTGCTGGTGTTTCGGAGGTCATCAAAGAAAACTTAAAAAAACAATTCACTGTTTTTGAAGGAAGTTCTTCTGATGCTGAAAACATTCTAAACTCGGAAAAATTTTCTAATCGTTTGCCTAGATTTGATCTGGTGGTTGTGTCCAATCCAGAAGAGTTGAGTTTGTCAATTCGGCCAAATTCAAATCATGAAAATTCTTTGGTTCGTCCAAGAGGAGCCATCCTGGTTGATACTACCAAAGGAAACCAGTGGACAGAAGAAACAAAACTTGTTTCAAAGTTTTTTGCTGAAGGAAAAGAAATTCATAGTTCCCGTTGCGGAGATTTTCATATGGCAATTTCTTTACTCCGAGAAAATCCAGAAATCACCAAGGCATTAGAAACCAATTTGATTTCACATCGTTTTCCTTCTGATCAATTGGAACTGGCTTATGCAACAGCAAAAGATCCTTCCAGTGTCAAAGTAGTGGTCGATTTTAATTAAGTTTATGACAGAAGAAAAACAAATCCATACATCACTTGGCCCCGTCCTTGTTCCGGTAGAGGATGGGCTTTGGGAGATTGATCTTACACATCTCAGGATATTTTTTGGTCTTTCGATTTTATCTCGGACCATTGGCGAAGAGATTGGAAACCAATTGCATTCTCTCCCAGGCGATTTGTCTTTCACATACAAAATCAATCCTAATATCAATCATGAGTTGGTTGATATGCACATCCAACATGTGCAAGTATTTGCAAGGGCAGGGATTTTAAAAGATTGGGTATTGTTCCGGGAAGAATTTGAAGAAAATTTACGTTTTGTATTTGGTTCATTCCAACAACAGTCTGTAGCAAAAAAAATTCACCCAGAGTTTTACGGTGAAGATCCTAATCGAAATGCTTCAGTGGCTCTTTTATTTCCATTTGAAACCGAATTTATCCACGATTCTGGTTACTACATTTTAATGGAAAGAGTTGCCAGTCAATACCGGATCGGTGATTTTTTTCTTCGCATAACAATTGATACGCAGGAAGACGGATGTTTGAATTTAAAGAATATCAAACATGAAATCATCAGTGATGCACATACAAGGACTTATATTGCTGGTGCTTCTAAAATCAGTGAATCACTCAGTACGGGAATCATCAACGCAGCCCAAAAAGGGGAAACTTTTTACGAAGAGGAAAATAGTCATTTTAGTAAGGTATTTTCACAAATTGAAAAAACCCCTTTAGGAAAACTCACGAATATCAATTTTTATTGGGAAGAACAATACCGAAATTTGATTTTGAGTTCGGATCCAAGTGTCCCTCTATCCATTCTTAAAAAATTGTTTCTTCTATTGGAAGATTCTTCTGCTTCTAAAAAAATCAAAGAAGGAAATACAATCCGCGCTGTGGTTGGAAAGGTTTCTGTTTATGTAGACCTTTCCCGTTTGGATCGTGTTCTTAATTTTAGTATCAATGGAAAACGAACCTTACTTGATTCAACATTTTATTTGAAACGAATGCCTCTTTTGGAAGAGATTGCCAATGGCAAAGGACATACTTATAATTTTGATGGTGTCCATGTTTTTTTAATCCACCACATCACTTCGGAAATCATTTCGCTCATTGAAACTTTTAGAAGACTAAAGGTTAGTTCGTTAGATGTCGCCTTTGTAAAGTATGGTGGGAATATTCCACCTGTGTATTTGGATATTTTGTTAGACATTCCGACAGAAACCTTCTTCATGGCGGGTCTTGAGTTCAAACTTACAAAAAACAATACTCCATATTATGGTGTATCCCCTTTGTATAGTGCCTTTGATCATCATTCGACTTTTCGTCACAAACTAGAAGATGCTAAGTTAGGATTTTTTGATGCCATGCGAAGATTGGCCATATTTTTGTTTTTAAACAAATTGTTGTCCATCATTTCCAAAAATGGAAAAATGCTTTTGATTGAAGATGGGGGTTATGTTGCTCCTATTTTGAACGAACGTGCATTAGACGGAGTTTCTTTTGGATCTGTTTTGGATGAATTTTGGGTAGAATCAAAAGATAATACATTCAGAAACAAACCATTCGGTGAAATTTTAAAATCTTATGTGATTGGAACGGTAGAACATACCAGAAATGGATATGATCGTTTGGTCAAAGTCAAAGAAGACAAAAAAGAATTATTTTTACCGGCTTTTTCCATTGCCATTTCAAAAGAAAAAACTCAAGAAGAATCAAAGGAAGTGGCTCGTTCGATTCTGAATGCTTTGGACAATACTTTACATGGAATTGGGAAGGTTTTATCCAAGAGAAAACTTCTTCTTCTTGGATCCAAAGGAAACATCGGTGGGTTTTTGAAAAAATATCTAATCGGTGGATTCCTGCACGAAAACAATTTAGATATTTTGGAAGTAGATAAAAAGTTCGATTCTGAATCCCGGTATGTGAAATCAGATTTTAATCATATTTCTGACCTTGAGTTTGCCGAAATAGATTTAATCATTGGTGTGACTGGTGAATCCATCATTTCACCAAAAACATGGGAATCTTGGATTCTGAATAGCAAACACAAACAATTGTTCCTTGCATCTGGTTCCACAAAAACAGTCGAGTTTGCTGATTTTATCAAATGGATAAATGAACTCAACCTTTCACAGAATCCAAAGTTAGGTGGATTAGATTTAAAAATTTCTTTTCATAGGATTTTAGACCCGCAAACACAAATGGATTTAGGTTCACGGATTCTATTTCAGATACCAAAAAAAGAAATTGAAAAAGAAGTTTTTCTAATCAGTGACGGAAGTCCGGTAAACTTTTTGTTTTTCGGTGTTCCTACAGAATCAATGGATCCAATCATTTCACAACTTGCGAGTGTATCTTTAGGAATGGTGAATGATTATAAATCAAATGAACTGCCAAGTGCAGATTTATATGCAGTTGATCATCAAATCAATGTTTGGGGAAAGTTTTTGTGAGTAAACATGGTTTTTTTCAAATCACTCAGAAGTTGTTCCTTCGTAATGGAGAAAACTTACTCGTTTTACGCGATAGGAAGTCCGGCCATGGAGACCTTCCCGGTGGTAGAATGAATGAAGATGAATTTTTTTCTGATTGGTCTGAAAGTATCTTTCGTGAGGTTTCTGAAGAATTGGGGGAACAAATTAAAATTGATGTCAGCCCAGATCCAATTTTTATTCATAAACATATGGTAAATGAGGGGAATATCCCTTGTGTCATTGTTGCTTATACCGCCAACTTACTTGCTGGAGATATTCAATTATCAGAGGAACATGACTTTATGGACTGGGTAAATATCAAAACCTTTGATCCATCTAAACTTTTTTCGGAGTATATGTTGGAAGCAGTCCAACTTTATTTAAAAAAATATGCATAATTTATATGTTCCACCTTATAAAATTCTTCTATTTATCGTTTTGTTTGGATTCGGTTTTTTTTCCGCATCATTATTAAAAAATGATCAGACCAACTTACCGAAGTTTGATATTCCTAAACCAGACATTAGTTTTGATTTTAATATTAATTTAGATTTCAATTTTAGCAAACCAGAAGTTGACGAAGAAATTACAAAACCAACAGTTCCATGGACAGAAGTATCCATACAAACAAACGGAACGGACCGAAAGTATGGAAATTTAGTTGGGATTCAATTGGTTTTAAAACCAGAAGATTTTGTAAAAGAAGATTGGTGGAAAGAAAGAATCGAAGAAACTTTAAACAAAGGTAAATCTTCGGGAATTTTTGATCGAAAAACTATTGTTATCTTTCCTGAACATACCGGAACGGGTTTGTTGTATTTAGATGAAAAATCTAGATTTATCAATGCAGATTCCTTGGAATCGGCTTTAAAAACAAAAGGTGAAAATTTTACAGTTTCCGATTTGATTTATCTAAAAGCAGAAAAAATGGCGGACATTTATGTTCGAGTTTTTTCTGCTTTGGCGAAACAATATAACGTTCCAATTTTAGCCGGTACCATTATTTTACCAAATCCAAAAATCATAAAAGGTAACTTGGTTCTTGATCCGAAAGGCCCATTGTATAACGTAGCTATTCCTTTTTCTGCTGATGGGAAACTTATGGATCCTCTGGTTAAAAAATCAGTTCTAGCAGAAGAAGAAGTTTCCATCCTTACGCCTGGAGAACCAACTCAGGATCGAGTTTGGATTGTTCCTGGATGGAAGGTTGCCATTTTTATTGGTCAGGAAGTTTTTGATTCTAATCTTTACAATCGCCTTGTTGGAAAACCAATTGATGGTTTGATTTCCCCTTCTGCATCGTATCCAAATATAAAATGGCAAAACCTTGATTTAGAAGATTCTAATGTTTGGAAACGGGAAGGGATGGCAAAATACATCAAATCGACGAAAGCCCAAGACCTTGTCCAAGTGTTTATGTCTGGGCACTTATTTGGAAAATCTTGGAATGGGAAAACATTTAACCTCCGGGACTTTTCCAATGAAGACCAGGTGGGATCGGTAGAAAGCCCTACAATCTTAAATTTGTACTTTTAGTTTTCTGGGGATTGTTCTGATTTTTTAGATTTTTAATTTTAGTGCCGGGCCTAAAATCGATTTGACAGGGCATTCCTTTCCCCAAAAATTTTCAGAGTTATGCCACAGAAGTCCCTTCCAAAAAATGAGTTCTATGTAAAATGCCCTTTGTATTCTAAAGGACTCTCTATTTGTCCTAGTTCCAAAGACCGTTTACAGACAGAGGATTTAGAAAGGCTGACTTCACATTGTATCACTGATACTTATAAAACTTGTGATATCTTTTCTGCGAAAAAAGAAAAGGAACAGGCAGCCTAACCATCACTCAGTTTTCTTACTTTTTTGAAATAATCGTAAATCATCCAGTCTTCTGCTGAAAAATTAAGGTCATCTAACACAAGTTCTCCTCGTTTACTTTCGTAAACGATTCTGTCACCAGCGACTCCCCACAATCTTTCAATAAAAAATGGAAAATGTTCCTTTTTTCCTGAGACCTTCCATTTCATTGGTTGGTTGGGATCGTTTTGGTTGGTGGCGATAAATTCATCTTTTCCACTCATTCGCCAGGAAAAAGCTTCTCGAGTGACAATAGGAATTCCTCGGTTGATTGATGGATTTTTCCCTTGGTGGTAAACGACTTCTTTTAAATAGAGGTCACCGATTTTTCCACCGACAACATATCCGGAAATTCCGTTATTATAATAAAATCTAGGAAGGACGATGTCTTTCGATAAAAGATTCACTCGTTTGGATTCTAAGTTTAAAAAAAATAAATTGTATGATCCGCCAATTCCTGACCATATCAAAAATTCATTACCAATCGATGTTATGTGAAAGTGTGTTTTTAGTTTTGGATAAGGAGTAGGAAATACATCCCCTACAATATATTTTTCTGGTTTAGAAGTTTTGCCTGTTTTTTCGACAAACAATTGGTTTTCAAAAAAATACAATAACAAGTCACCTGAATTGGTAATGGCCATCCCTGTTTTACAAGGGATATGAACAATGGACTCATGTTCCAATGAAGAATCAGCAGTGGAATAACCAAATAAGGCACATCCACCATATTGTTTTAGCGGATATTGAACCGCCACAAAATTTCCGTTAGCTGATATCTGTATCGAATCTGGTCTTAGTTTTAATTCAATGGAATTTCGACTGTCATTTACCAAATCTTTAAAATATAGAGTTTTGTTTTCTGTCCAAATGATTTTGGTTCTGTCTTCGGAAAGTGCAAATAAACGAGGTTGGTTTGGTTTATTTTTGGATAGGACTTCTGAAGTAGGGCGATTGGCTGAGAGCCTATCTTGTAATAGAGCTAGGGCTTTTTCGTATTTTTCTTTTGAAATTAAATCTTCAATTTCCGAGACTAAGGATTCATGTTTGGATTGGCAAGAGAAAAGAAATAAAACAAAAACAGAGATTAAAAAAGAAAATAACTTCACTGAGACTCCAAAAATTCTCGAATTTCTTCGGCATGGATTTCTTTAGAAAATAACTCCATAGCAGTTTTGCCAACACGTTTTGTATCGTAATAAGCAAAGGTTCCTGTCACAACCGCGCCTCCGATTGGGATCCAACGAGCAAATTGTTTGCGGATGATGGATTTGGATATCATTAAACCCAATTTTTCCAAAACAGTTTGAAATGCCCTAACGGTTGTTGGGCGAATTAAAATTTTTAAGGATGATTCTTCGATGATTTTTCGAAATACTTGTGCTCCTCCATGTTTAAAGAGGCAATAGAGTAACAATTCTTTTGTGACCTGGACTTCCTTCCCATAAAGGGCAGCTATGTCCAAAATCAAATGCCCTTGGATACGGTACACCAAAAGTAACTCAGGTAGGATACTCAGAATCCCCAAAGGGCCAGGAGGAAGGGAACAAGTGGCACTGACGAGCCCTGACTTAAAAGAAGCATTTTGAACCAATTCTTGGATGAGATTGTCTGGAGGTTGGATTGTGGGCGCATAAGGACTTCTGTAGTCCTCTAGACCGGCAAATAATTCGATAAGACCCTCTAAAAAACCTTTGGATTTGACCTGAGATGGTGTTTCGTTCACGGGTTTCTGAATTCCTCATTAGATTTTGGTTTATCAAAAACAGGCATTCTATATCCTTTCCATAGACATGATAGATAGATTGAAAAAAATTCAAGAAAAATACCTGCGTATCGAGGATGAGCTCGCCAAAGCCACCGCATCCGATACATTGAAGAATCTATCGAAAGAAAGATCTCGCCTAACGCCCGTATACACAAAAGCTGATGAATATTTAAAAATAACTAAAGATTGCAGTGATGCAAAATCACTTCTTGAATCCGAAAATGATCCTGACATGCATGCCATGTTGAAATCGGAAATAGAAGTAGGTGAAAAAAGGTTAGAAGAGTTAGCCAAAGAACTCGAAATCATGTTATTACCTCCAGACCCAAATTCTGGAAAAAGTATCCTTGTAGAAATTCGTGCTGGAACAGGTGGAGAAGAATCCGGATTGTTTTGTGCCGATTTATTCCGTATGTACAACAAGTATGCTGATAAACAGGGAATCAGAGCAGAAATCATCGATGCCAGTCCGACGGGGATAGGTGGTTTTAAAGAAATTGTATTTTCATTAGATGATGATAAAGCCTATGATTTATTTAAATTTGAATCGGGCACTCATCGTGTACAAAGAATTCCAGAAACGGAATCTGGCGGAAGGATTCATACTTCGGCAGTAACGGTTGCTATACTTCCAGAAGCAGAAGAAAAAGAAGTAGAAATTAGAGAAAGTGACCTTAGGATTGACGTATATCGGTCGTCAGGTGCTGGTGGGCAGCACGTCAACACAACTGACTCTGCTGTTAGGATCACACATATTCCTACTGGCATTGTAGTTGCTTCCCAGGAAGAACGTTCTCAAATTAAAAACCGTGATAAAGCAATGAGGGTTTTACGTGCGAGGATAGTTGACCAAATGGCGGATGCCGCAAAACAAAGCGCAGATGCTTTGAAAAAGGCACAAGTAGGATCAGGAGATAGATCAGAACGAATTCGAACGTATAACTTTCCGCAAGGACGTTGTACAGATCATAGAATTGGTTTTACAAGTCATAATTTGCCAGCCATAATGGAAGG
This sequence comes from Leptospira kanakyensis, assembly GCF_004769235.1. Lineage (NCBI taxonomy): Bacteria > Pseudomonadati > Spirochaetota > Leptospiria > Leptospirales > Leptospiraceae > Leptospira > Leptospira kanakyensis. Next base: position 1,423,216 of record NZ_RQFG01000005.1, read on the forward strand.
TGATTTGGACGAATTGATTGATGCTTTAGTACAAGAAGACAGATCCAAACGATTGGCAGAAGCAAAAGCGTAAAAATCTTTCCAAATTTTCTTGGAATTCGATTGATTCGGGCCGGTTGAATGTTATATAAAGTAGGTCAGGAAATTTCTTAAATGAATCAATTGAAAAGTATAATCTTTCCCCTTCTTTTCGTAAGTTTTTTATTTGGGAATTGTAAACCTGTCGATGACAATGATCCATTAAGCGATAACCTAGTTTATTTTCTCCTTTTGAATGCAGTAGCCAATGGGAGAGAAGAGAACTGTTTTTTTTCTCCGGTTGGTAGTGGAGATGCTTTATATAATGATCAGTGGCATTTACGAAATGTTGGCCAACTTGGTGGCACTGTTGGTGAGGATGCCAATGTCAATACCATTTGGAATCAAGGAACTTCAGGAAACCAAGTCATCGTAAGTGTTGTCGATGATGGTCTGGACATTCGACATGAAGATCTTTCTGCAAATATTTCCGTCACAGCTCGCGGATTAAATCTTCTAAATAGTACAATTTATCCCACACATTCTTATTCTACAAGTTTCCATGGAACTGCTGTTGGTGGAGTGATTGCCGCTAGAGGTAATAATGGGGTTGGTGTTCGTGGAGCTGCCCCCTGCTCAAAGTTAGTTGGTGTAAATATTTTAGAAAAATCTACAATTTATTCTTCTGATGAATATAGGGCTATGATCAATGAAGCGGCCCGTGTTTCCATTTCTAATAATAGTTGGGGTTCACCTGATGGATATGGTTGGCTTTGGCCTGCAAGTTCTCTTTGGCAACAAGGTGTGAAAGAAGGTTTACTCACTGGAAAAGCCGGAAAGGGATCTGTTTACGTTTGGGCTGCTGGAAATGGAGCCAACGGCGGAACCGTTGCTTCCCCAGTTCTTGTGGACAATGCAAATTACGACGGTCAGGCGAATTTTTACGGTGTGATGGCCATTGGTGGGATCGGTCAAGATGGAAAGAAGGCCAGTTATTCAGAATCAGGTGCTAATCTTTGGGCTGTAGCACATACACAAGGAAACAATGCATCTGCCTATACCACTGCTATATCGACAACGGATGCAACTGGCGGTTTTGGACTCAATACGGGAGCTAGTTCAGGAGACTATTCCCAGCCAAGTTATACAAAAAAATTCAATGGAACTTCATCAGCGACACCTTTGGCAGCTGGAGTGATTGCTCTTTTGTTAAGTCAATATCCAAATTTATCATGGCGTGATGTAAGAGAGCTAGTTGCTTATTCTGCCAGGCAAAACGACCCATCAGATACGGATTGGAGTACGAATGGAGCCGGTTTAAATATCAATCATAAGTATGGTTTTGGTGCAGTAGATGCTACAAGTTTACTCGCAAGGGCTGGTAATTGGACTCCCATCACAGCCATTTCTTCTTCTACTACTTTGGGAGCCCTCACACCAAATACACCCATACCAGACAACGATGTAGGTACAGGAGCCACAGTAAACTATCCAGTGAGCACCAGTTTTTCTTATACGGAATATGTTGATCTCGAATTTACTTCGAATCACACGTACTTTCCAGAGCTGTATATCTTTGTCACTTCACCGAGTGGAACTATCAGTTTGTTAACGGAACCTCATGGTTGTATTAATCCATATAGCAATACTTTTTGTTCATCAGGAAACACATCCATTGCTACAATGACAGGATCCTCCACTTACCGATTTGGGATGGCTCGAAATTTAGGAGAGAATCCTAATGGAACTTGGATCATTCAAGTTTTTGATGCGAGTGCTACCGATACAGGATCGATTAATTCAGTTCAATTACGAATTTATGGTAGGTAAACCAATGGTTATGGTAAGATCTAAAAACAAACTTTTGAATTATCGGATTTTCCTCCTAACATTAGCTTGTTGGACTTTTTTCCCAGTTGGGGCCGAACCAAAAGACCCTCCTAATTCGATTACCTTTATTGAAGGTGGAGTTCGCAAAACATTCTATCGAAATCCAAATGTAATGGCTGAGTTTGTGACACCAGAGCAAACACAGAACAACCAACAAAAAATCCAAGGAAAACAGGGAATCAAATCCGGGTGGAATGTTCGACCTTCAGGAAAGGAACTTTTTCCAAAATCATCTAAAACTTCCGTTAACTATAAAGTAACGGAAGTATATACCACTTCTATCGGTTCCGGCCCAAGTATTGTTTTACCTGGAGTTTTAATTGTTACCTTTGCAAGTGACCAAACTCCAGAGTCTTTGGAACGAATCTCTAAAAAGTATGGAATTCAAATTCATAATCAGTTATCACCTAGACTTGTAAGTTTTCAAACGGAACCAGGATTTTTGTCTCTAGAAAAAGCCAATGAAGTTCTTTCTGAATCGAATGTATTGGAAGCTTATCCAGATACAGCAGTTGAAAAAAGTTCAAAATAGTTTCGCATAACAATCAATTAACTACATTGCTAGATAAAAATACATCAACTTCAAAATTTCCTGTTTTCTGACTGGTTTTGATACGTAAGAAGTAATCCCGGCTAAAAAACTTTTGCTAATATCCTCTTTTTGAACATTAGCAGAAATAGCAATGATAGGGATGGAATTTGTTGCACTTGTTTGGTTGGCTAATTCAATTTTTCTAATTTCCCTCGTTGCTTCTAACCCGTCCATTTCTGGCATTTGCATGTCCATTAAAATGATATCAAATTTTTGAGATTTAAAATATTCTAAGGCTTGTTTCCCATTATAAGCCGTAATAATTTCAATTGGGTATTTACGAAAAAATGTTTTAATGATAAAAATATTTTCTTCTGAGTCTTCTGCTAACAGGACTTTACATGTTGGAAAATGTTCAGGTTCTGGTAGTTCTAAATTCAACCAATGTTGGTTGATTCCTGATATACGTTTGATAAAACCTTCGTATGGGATTTCGAAAATAAAGTTGGATCCGGCACCAACTTCGCTGACTACAGAAATGTCTCCACCCATAAGTTGGATTAGTTTTTTTGTGATGGTAAGTCCAAGACCGGTTCCACCATACTTTCTAGTAGTAGAACTATCAACCTGCGTAAAACTTTCGAAAATGGACGTTAGTTTTTCTTTTGGAATGCCAATTCCTGTGTCTTTAACTGAAATTTTTAGATTTTTTTTATTTTCGCATAACGAAGTAGTAACGGTAATTCTGCCTTTTTCCGTAAACTTCATCGCGTTACCTAGTAAATTGATAAGAACCTGTTGTAGTCTTGTGGAATCTCCTGCGATACTTTCTGCAATATCATCTTCTACATTAAATTCAATTTCGATTCCTTTTGCTTTTGCTTTCATAAAAAACAAAGAAACTGTTTCACTCATTAAATTTCGAATAGAGAAATGGATATGTTCCATTTCAAATTTACCTGATTCGATCCTAGATAAATCTAATATATCATTAATGATATTGAATAAAGCTTTTCCCGAATTACGAAGCACAGTTAAATATTCTTGTTGTTCTTCAGTTAACTCTGTTTCATTTAAGGTGTCTGTCATTCCAAGAATTGCATTTAGAGGTGTTCGAATTTCATGACTCATCGAAGCTAAAAAATCAGTTTTTGCCTGCGATGCTTTTTGGGCGTCTACTTCTCTTTGGTTGGCTAAAGACATCTGTTCCCGCAAAAGTTTTTCTCGAACCACTTGTTGCGAAACATCAGAAATTTGAATCATACAAAAACGATCCGTTTCGTCTTCTATGGAAATCGGAATGATATGTAAGTATTGATAAATTCTTTCATTTAGTTCTCTTTTTTTATCGTTATCATAAAGAGGAAAGGGAAAAGGATTTAAGGTATGGGTTAGAATCGAGTATTGAGAATAATGCAAACAAAGTTCGATCGATTTAAATGTTCGTGTATCTTTTAATTCAGGGAAAATTTCTAAAAAAGGAGAATGTTCTAGTTCTGTTTCTTTGAATCCTGAACTTTTTAAAAACCAACTATTGGCTAAAACAATATTGAGGTTTTGATCCAGAATTAGAATACCAATTCCAGATTTTTTAACTATTGTTAATAGGTGTTTTTCACTAAGAGAATTCACTGTTTTAACTTTTCAATGAGTACTCTAGAAAGATTTTTGATACTATCGAAATTTAAGATAAAAAATATATACCCTTTGATATCTTTACCTTTTAATTTATAATCAATAAAAACCAAAAGGATTGAATTGTCTTTTTTCGGACTTCGTTGGATGATTAGATCCTCATACCTACCCGCAAAAAATTCCGGTACATGAGTTTCTATTTTATAATTAGAAAGTTTTGCTAAATTTGATAAAATTGCATTAAGAATGATATTTCCTATTTCACTGAGCGCATCTTTTTCAAATTGAGACACTTCGTTTAATGCAATATAATCTTTCATCATCATTTTAACTATTTCCAAACTAGCACTTTTGTGGAATAATAAGAATGCTGATCCGTCTCCAATTCCACCAACAAACTTTTGTTCAATTGTGCACACATCTTGATTTGCAAGATGTTCTATATTTTTTGCTTCTTCCGCTGTGATGAGTTGTAAACTTGGAACTGTAAGTAAAATTTCATCAGAAATCATTTCCCCCATTAATTTTGCGGCCCCACCCAAACTGATGTTGAATAATTCGCATAACGAGTCTTTTTCTAGAGGTGATAAAAAATTCATGTTAGTCCAAATGTGGGAGGATTTTTTCTGGTGATACAGGTTTTTCTACAAAATCAATACCTATCGATTTGGCTCTATTTTTGATCGCATCTTGTATGTTAGCTGTTACTAAAATGATTTTTGTATTTTGATAACTTTTTCTTAACTCTTCTGCCAAATCCAATCCAGAAAGGTTACCAGGCATATTTTGGTCTAAACTAAAAAAGTCGATATTTTTGTGATCGGCTACAAGGGTTTTGGCAGCATCGGCCGAATCTGCCTCCAGAATTTCGCAATTTGGGAATTTATCTAAAATAATTTTTCGGATCATCAAACGAGTGACCGTGCTATCGTCTACGATTAGCGCTTTTTTTTGTGACATATAGATTGCCTTAATACCGAACTTGTTTATATATGAGATTGCACCTATTAATTGACGGAAAAAATACCTTATCCCCGACCATACATGCGATCCAAAAACTTTATATTTTTATTTTTATACCTCTTTTGCTTTTGTAAGTCGAACCAAAAAATCTGCGAGGGGGAAAATTGCAGAACGGGAAAGTTTCAGGTAACCTATGAAAATGGTGATCGTTTTGATGGTGAATTTTTAGAAGATGTCAAACACGGTTCAGGAACTTATCATTATTCCAATGGTGATATTTTTGAAGGTGAATACCAGTTTGGATTTAAAGAAGGATCAGGAATTTATCGTTATGGGAATGGGGATCGGTTCATAGGATTTTATTCCAAAGGAAAAAGAAACGGTTCCGGAAAGTATATCTTCGCAGATGGACTTGTGTTAGAGGGGAACTGGGAAAACAACCAATTGCAAGGCCAAGCAAAGATAGTAAATGCAAAAGGAAGTCTGGTTTTAGAAGGAATTTGGAAAAACAGTCGGTGGATGGGTATCACACCGACTTCTCCCTCAGCCAATAGTATCGAAATTTCGAATCCCGAGTGATTCGTATATTTTCCTTGTCGCCTTAGATTTGTTAAGCGTATACATATGAATGCCCGCAATTTTATGATCTAATAAATCTCTGACTTGTTCTGTCGCCCAATGGATTCCCACATTTTCTGCATAAGAATCATCTTCCGCACGGGAAAGAGATTTCAAAAGTTTTGCGGGGAAACTTGTCCCTAAAGACAACTCAGCCATTCTTGCCATTCCTTTTATGGAAGTGACTGGCATAATTCCAGCAATGATGGGAACTTTGATTCCCGCAATTTCACATCGTTCTACAAAATCATAAAAGTAGTGATTGTTAAAAAACATTTGTGTGCAAATGTAATCGGCACCTTGGTCTACTTTCCATTTTAGGTATTCAATTTCTTTCAGTCGATTGGGGGTGGAGGGGTGTCCTTCTGGAAATCCAGCGATTCCAATTCCCATTTTTGGAAATTCCTTTTTGATAAAACCTACGAGTTCCCCGGCGTAAGCAAAACCGTTTTCCGTTTGTTGGAATTCAGTTTGTCCTTTTGGTGGATCTCCTCGGAGGGCCATGATATTGTGGATTCCACTTTTTTCGTACCGTTTAAGGATTTCTTTGATTTCATCTTTGGTTGAACCAACACAAGTAAGATGACTAACAATTGTTAACCCTGTTTCTTCTTGGAGTTTTACCACTAAGTCGTGGGTAAGGTCTCTTGTCGATCCGCCAGCCCCATAAGTCACACTGACATAGGCTGGGTTCATTTGGGACAATTCTTGGATGTTTCGGAACAAATCCGCTGAGGCTTCCTCATTTTTTGGAGGGAAAAACTCGAAGCTGATGGTTGTTTGTTTTTTACCGAGTACCTGAGAAATATGCATAAAACCTATCCTCTAAACAGGAATATTTTTCTCAAGTCCCTTGTTTGCCAGAAGCCAACCTTTTGATGCTTTTGTTTTCACTGCTAACCAGAGGGAAAATTTTGGAAACAAGGCTGGAAGGATGACAATCGATGCGCGCAAATAGGATGGAACCATCACTTCTCCTGGATTCTTTTTAATGGCATAAACAATGGCGTCTGCAACCTGAGGGGGTTCAATCACAGGGGTAAAAAGGGAAGGTTTGACACCATCAATCATTCTTGTATTCACCATTGTAGGACAAATCCAACTAACACCAATTTGTGTTTCATAAAGTTCCATTTTTAGAGCTTGGGAAAAACCAACCATGGCATGTTTGGTTGCCGAGTAAGTCACCGTTCCTTCTGTACCAAACTTTCCAGCAATACTTGCTAAATTGATAATTGCAGCTTCTTTCTGTTTTTTTAAGATCGGAAGAGAGAGATAAACCAATTTCATTGGAGCATTCACATTGATTTGGATGGCTTTACTCCAAACAGAAAAATCCTTACCTTCATAAGCGCCGCTCGGTGCAATCCCTGCGTTGTTGATTAAAATTTGATATTCTAAACGTTTTTTCTGGATTTGTTTGATCAGAGATTCGATATCTGATTCTTTAGAAAGATCACAAGCGAACCCATAAAATTTTCTACCGTAAGATTCTACTTTGTTTTGAATTTCTTTTAATAAGGGTAATTTGATATCAACACCTATAATATCATTCCCTTCTTTTGCCAATCGTTCTGCTGTTAAAGCTCCGATTCCCATGCCACAACCAGTGATAAGAACTGTATTTCCGGAAAGTTTCATATCTTAAAACTAAGTGATTTTTTACTATCGTCAATCGGAATCGAATGAGAAATGGACGCATGGAATATAGATTGTTAAAAACGGAATTGGGTCATAGACTTCCGACTGTCACATCCACAAACGAATGGATTCGTGATGTTTCGATTCCCTTTGGATCTTGGGTGATTGCTGACGAACAAACTGCAGGTAAAGGCCGCGGGCAAAATGTTTGGCAATCGTTAGGCGAAGATCCTCTGATTTTTTCAGGTAAAATCAGGATTTCGGCCGCAGAAATATCCCTACCACTATTATCTATTTTTGTTTCTTCTGCTGTATTAAAAACAATCTTTCATTTTTTCCCAGAAAGAGAAACAGATACCACGGTGAAGTGGCCCAATGATATTTATCGTAATGATAAAAAAGTGGGTGGGATTTTGGTTCAGTCTGAATTTATCAACGGGGTTTTTGATGTGGTGGTGGGGATCGGTCTCAATTTTTTTGGAAATTCAATACCCGAAATCATAAAAGACAAAGCTACTTTTTTGTCCGAGAAACCACTTGAGGAAGGAGTTTTAGAACGATTTGCAAATCAGCTCATTTTAGATCTAAACCAATCTGTGATTTCTTTACTCGACCAAGGGCAGGTTTTAAAAGATTTAGTTTGGATTGAGGATCATTCCTTATTAAAACACAAAGTCATTGAAACCGAATGGCAATCGAGAATGGTTCGTGGTCGTGTTTTGGGAATTGATGAATTAGGATTCCTTCTCATTATGACGGAAACCGGCGAAAAGATTGAACTAATGGACACCTCACCAAAATTTCGGATTATATAAATGTCAGAATCACCATTATTATTAGTAATCGATGTAGGAAATACAAACACCGTATTTGGTGTGTTTCGTGAAGGAGAAGATACTCCTGACTTTCATAAAAGAACAGTCACTCGAAGAGACAGAACCTCTGATGAACTTGGTCTTTTTTTAAAAGGATTTTTGACCCAAGAAAATGTAAAAGCAGATCGGGTAAAAAAAGCGATTTATTCTAGTGTAGTTCCATCTTTAAATCCAATCGTAGAGCGAATGTTAGAGGATTGGTTTGATGTAAATCCTTTACGTGTGCATTACCAAATGAATCTCAATTTTGGAATTAGTTACCCTCGTCCTTTCGAAATTGGAGCCGACCGATTGGTGAATGCTTCCTACTGTGCAAAAACATACCCAGGAAAAAAAGCCATTCTTGTAGATTTAGGAACTGCTACCACCTTTTGTGTGATTAGCGAAAAACCTGAATATGTCGGCGGTGTGATAGCTCCCGGCCTTAAAATTTCAATGGATGCTTTAACACGAAACACGGCCCAACTTCCTCCTATCGTATTTGGATCACCAAAACGGGTGTTAGGCGAATCAACAGTTGAGTCCATCCAAGCTGGGTTTTTCTTTGGTTGGATTGGCCTTTTGAAAGAAATTGTAAGAGCGATCAAAGAAGAACACCCTGGAGATTATGTAGTTGTTGGGACTGGTGGTCTTGTTACCACCATTCACGCTTCGCATAACCAAGTGTTCGACGAAATAGATCCAATGATGACTCTAAAGGGACTCAAAATCCTCGCGGATTTAAATTCCTAATATTTTTTTTCGATAAGCCTCACCCATTAGTTCGTATCCAATTTGGTTGGGATGGATGGGGTCAGAAATTGGGTATAAGGGAAGGTTTCCAGAGTAGGATTCAAAAATAGACTCGATCTCCACAATTTCAATTGTAGGTTTACTGGTTTTTAATTGGCGAAGGGTTTGGTTGTTCGTTCGAATGGTTTCTTGAATGGAAGCCATATTGGTCAAAGGAAGGGCGGTGAGTATCGCTTTTGAGTTCTGCGTAGATTCTAAATGAGAAATAAGTTTGTTGGTTCTCGACTCAAATCCACTGGTTCCATACACCATGGCATCGTTAGTTCCTAACTCAATGATCCAAAGATCGGTTGGAATTTCGTTCATTCTCTCTTTATTTTGTAACCAATCTTCAGTTGTGTACCCCGCCACTGAAATGTCTGTGACTGTAAATTCGGATCCAAGTTTTGATTTCAGTCCAAAACCATCCGACCATTGGCCTAAAGAATCTCCTACGATGGTGATGCGGCGTTGCAATGAAAATCCTCCAAGAAGCGATAGATATTGATTGGTTGGTTTATCAGAATGATAACAATCCATAATGAAACTGAAACTTATGAAAAGAATGAATGTGGTATTGAGAGAAACCAACGTTTTCATTTTTTTGTGTACACAATGGTTTTATAGTGTAACCAATGATTGCCTGGAACAGGAATTTCCCATTCCTCCTTTTTCCAGGATGATTTTTTTAAAAAATCTTTGATCACGGAATTCATCAATTGGTCATCATAAAAAACAAAACTATCTCGTGACTGAATGGTTTTGATGTATGACTCAGAAGGAATGTCCAATTCTCCTGGAATGAATTCCAAAATATCGAGGTCAGGCCTTTTGTTTCTTAAATCGAAATAGGGATCGGGTAGGGCCTGTAAGTAAACCGATTTTGAATGCGCCAAACTCATTTCTAAATTTTGGAAATGTGATTCTAGAATTTTTTTGGAATCAGTTTGAAACCAATGGATATGATTTGTGTAAAGTAAACTAGAAAGAGATAATAAAACTCCTAAGATTGCTAACTTAGAATCGATTCTTTTATTTTCGTATAACAAGGCCATACCAAATGCCAGTGGAAATAAAATATGAAATACATACCATCCTTCAGACGAAGTATACAATGAGACCAAGACCGATAGGATCCATATCCAAAACAAAATCCATTTTTGGTTTAGTTTTCCCGAGTTTTTCCATGATTGATAGGAAAGGGAAATGAGTAGAATGATTTCCGTTAGGATCAAAATCAAACGTATCTTTGCAAATCCAAAACCAAAGGAAAATACTTTCACTTTATCAATCAGAGTAAAGTTTCCGAGTAAATTTCGTTTCCTTGTGAGTTGAGCTCCGAATTGGATTTCAAACCAATTCCAATTTGGATGGATATAATACAACCAACATAGGATCGGTAACATTCCACCGAGTAAAAACCAAGGAATTGATTTTAGACCGAAATTTTTCCATACTAAAAATGCGGTTACAAGTCCAAAAGAAGCACCGATAGGATGCGACAAAGAAGAAAGGGAAAGTGATACTCCCGCTAAAAAAACGAAATATACTTTCGATTTATCTTTGTTAGTTGCAAATAATAGACTTAAAATAAAGAAAAAAGCTGTAAGCCCTTCCATTCTGGCGGCCGTTCCAAAACGAAAGAGGAGAGGTTCCCAAAGAACACTTGCAAAGGCAATTTGGCTTGCAATAGGGGAAATGGATTCTCTGCGTAATAGTATATAAAAACCAACTGCAGTGAGATAAACGATAAAAACATTTGCCAGGCGAACCGTTGTTAGTGTATCCGGGAAAATCGATAAGGACAATCCGGAAAAGAGGAAATATACTGGAGGCATCCAGAGAGTTTTGGATTCCATGCCGGGAATGAGGCCTTTTAAAACTTCAGTTTGTAAATGACCACCACGAGCTAAAGATAAGGACGGGGAGAAAAACAAAACTTCGTCCGGCCAAACAACAGGGAATACATCCAAGTTGATCCAAACCTGGAAAAAAAACAAAGCGGAGATAATGAGAAACGAGGCGTAAGCCACGTGAGATTTATTTAGAAAGGGAATTAACGGCTTCTTGTTCCGTCTCAAATACTTCAAACAAATCCAAAAGTTCCACTACATCGAATACCTTTTTGACAGGCGGAGTGATGCAGCAAAGTTTTAACTTTCTTCCTTGTTTGTCCAGTTCCCGAACCATCCCAACGAAAATACGAATTCCCGAAGAAGAGATGTAAGAGATAAGCTCTAGGTTGATGATGATATCGCCCTCGCCGTTTTGCACATCGTCAGCCAATTTGGCCTCCACTTCATCCGAATGGGTAATGTCCAAACGACCGTTAAGGTGAACGAGTGTGTGCTTTCCGATTTTTTTGGTCTTTATTTCCAAAGCGAGCCTACTTGGTGACTAGAATCTCTGAAAACACCAAAGGTTCAAGAAATTTTTACGCTGCCTGGTTTTTGTTTCGGTTAAAAAGTCGCGGATCTGTTCGTTCTTCGACCGGAATGTGCAATAATATTCTTTGCTTGGTGGAACGAGTGGTTCTATGTCCCAAAAACTCTTGGATTTCCCAAACAGGAAAACCTTTTTTGAAAAGGTCTAAGGCTATGACATCACGAAGGAAGGGAATATGAATTTCTTTTGAGATAAGGCGACTTGCCGTCTTCAGAATTTTTTGAATGGTTCTTGTTCTGAGTTTTCCGTAACGACCGGGAAATAGATAATCGGAAGGTGAAAATTCTGAGGAGTACCGATAGAGTTCTAGTGCTAGATTAGGCTCCAGGAAGATTTTTCTTCTGCGCAAACGACCACCGTTCTTTAATTTGAATAGTGTTCTTTCTGGATTAAAGTCGGAGATTTTAAGATGAATGATTTCAGGGAGAGATAACCCTGTGCAAACTAAAAATTTAATGATTAAATAATGCAGGTAATTTCTCGCCCGGAGTTGAAAGAGTAAAGTGCGTATGTCCGCTTGGTCAATCAAATGATTGTCAAGTGTCATGACATCAACCGTCAATACTTGTGGGAGGAGGATGGGTAGATTCAAATCTTTATTTAGCATATTTTTTCTCGCAGGAATGTATCAGTTATAACAATCCATGCAATCAAATTGTCACCAAACCTCGGTTTTGGATCAAAAATTCTAAGAAATAAATTTACTTGTTCATGTTTTCGCAACTTGGCATTTTCTGCTTGATTCATATTCTAAAAACGATCCTATCTTTGGGAGAAAAGGTAAAGGACAGATATATATGGACTCTTTGGAACTGAAAACGAATGACCCGGAACTCCAACTCACAAAGGAAGATTTACAAAAAGTCGAAGAGTTGACTGGGCAAATACAACTCAACAATCCGAACGATGTAGTTTCTTATGGAGCCTCAGCCCAAGCTAAGGTTTCTGAATTTGCAGATAAAGTTTTATCGGAAATCAAAACCAAGGATTCCGGTTATGCAGGAGAACTTTTAAATAATCTTTTATTCAAAATTACAGATTTGAATTTAGATAGTTTTGCGGGTGAAGGGAACACTTTGTCTAAAATTCCGCTGATCGGAGGGCTTTTTGACGCTTCTCGGAAGTTTCTTGCTAAGTTTGAAGATTTACAAACCCAAATCGAAAAAATTGTCGAAGAACTTCATACAGCTCGAACCAACCTAACAAAAGACATAACTTTATTACAGGCATTATACGAGAAAAACTTGGAGTATTTTAAAGAAGTTCAAGTGTACATTGCTGCGGGAGATAAAAAGGTTCAGGAATTACGAGACAAAATCCTCCCCGACATGCTCACAAAGGCAAAAGCCCAAGGAGACACCCTCGCTTCCCAACAGTACCAAGATATGGTACAAATGGTGGATCGGTTTGAGAAAAAAATCCACGATCTAAAACTCACCCGCATCCTTTCCTTACAAACGGGACCACAAATTCGACTCATCCAAAACGGGAACCAGGTTCTTGTTGAAAAAATTCAAAGTTCGATTTTGAATACAATCCCACTTTGGAAAAATCAAATTGTAATCGCATTAGGTTTGTTACGCCAAAGAAAAGCATTGGAAGCACAAAAACAAGTTTCGAAAACTACCAATGACCTAATCCAAAAAAATGCAGAAATGTTAAAAACAGGAACCGTGGAAATTGCCAGAGAGTCTGAAAAAGGTATCATTGAAATTGAAACTTTAAAAACAGTAAACCAACAGCTGATCACTACGATTACAGAAACCTTAAAAATCCAAGAAGAAGGTCGTCAAAAACGAAAAGCTGCGGAACAAGAAATGATCAAAATTGAATCAGAAATCAAACAAAAACTTTTGGAATCAAAATAGAATGACTGAAGTGCAATTAGAACAAAATGTAGAGGAAAAAAAATGGGCCAGACGTGCCCATCTTTCTACAATTTTAACATATCCTATGGCCTTGTTGCCATTCCCATTTTTTATCTCATCTCTTGGTGCCATGGTTTATCCATTTGTTATGTGGCTTTCTCGGAATAAATCTTCTTATTCCGCCAAACAATCATTAGAGGCTATGTATTTGCAGGCTATATTGTCATCGGTTATTTTTGGCATTCGTGTAAAGTTCGGCAATGTTGATGGCCTTAGTACTAGTGAACGCTTTATGCCAGTAATATGCTATATACTTATGGCATTCCTTCATGTAGTTTTTTTGGCAATTGCCATCTATAGAACAACAATTGGTAAAGCACATCATTACCCATTTAGTTTTTTCCCTCTCCTTTTTTCTTCGAATCAAACGAAAGAGAATTGGAATGAACTAAAGAAAAAATTTGAGGATAAAGTCGAGTTTACTGAATATAAATCCCAAATGGAACGATTGGATGGATTTCGCCTTTCTACTGAAAAAGAATCCAAATCACTCACGGATCCATCGTTGCAAGGATTATGTAATGAATACTTACATTCTTTATCTGATTTACGTGTGAACCTCGCCGAAGACCCGCTCTCTTATAGAAAGGCAAAACAGTTTCTAAATTATTTTCCTGAAACTGTTTCCAAAATCTTAGGCCAGTACAACAAATTGAGTGTAGGTTCTCCTGATGCAGAAAAAAGGAAAACGGAACTAAATTCCTTACTGAGTGAAGTGATCAAAACTACGGAACAAGTCAGAAATAAACTCAAAGCAGATGAAACCCTAAATTTAGATGTTGAGATCACCGCGATGAAGAAAAACATCGAATTTGGTGGGTATTGATGCAATCAGAGTTACTGGATAGATCTTATCATTTTTTAAATTTCCTTCCGACAGTTTCCGACTTCCTTGTGCAAAAACATAAAGAGTCCGGCCTCAAGGTAGATGAAAAAAGTTTATACAATCTTGTGACGGAAGCTGATTTAAAAGCCGAATCCATGATTTTGGATGAAATCCAAAAAAACTATCCAGGAGATGGAATCCTATCAGAAGAACGCGGAAAAATTGAAGGTAACTCTGGATATACTTGGGTAGTGGACCCACTGGATGGAACCACTAATTATACCCACGGACTTCCGTTATACGGTGTTTCTGTTGGAGTTGTAGAAACAGATACTATGACTCCACTGATCGGAATGGTTTTTTTTCCAGAGTTAAATACCTACTATCACGCCATCAAAGGCCAAGGGGCTTTCCGAGAAAAAACTCCCATCCAAGTTTCTCGGACAAGTTCTCTAAAAGATTCGCTTTTTGTTACTGGGTTTCCTTATGATCGAAATTTATCTTTAGATACGCTGATGCAATATTATAAATCTATTTTGCAAAAATCTAGAGGTATCCGCAGAACAGGAGCCGCAACTCTCGATTTATGTTGGTTAGCTGAAGGAAAGTTTGAAGGATATTATGAACTTGGCCTTAAACCTTGGGATATGGCTGCTGCAGGTCTGATTGTTTTAGAGGCAAAAGGAAAAATTACTTCTATGGATGGAAACGACTTTTCTATTCTGATTCCAAGTTTACTCGCAACCAATGGTCTTGTGCACGAGTATCTTTTGGCAGAATTTGAAGGGCAAATCAATCGAGAAGTATACTAACCATTTGGTTTAGTTTTTTTCGAATCACTTCTTTACTAAAGTTTGCCAAAACATATTCTCTTCCATTTTTACCAAGTCTTTTGGAGATTTCACGATTTTCTAATAAAAAATCCAATGTTCGTTGGAATGAAAGTGAATCTGAATAAAAAAGTCCTCCTTGGCTACGTAAACAATGCCCTCGCATAACAGTAGATTTTGCATTAACGAGAACTGTTTTTTCCTGAATCCATGCCTCCATTATGGAAATGGAAAAACTTTCAAAAGCGGATGGGTTGAGAAGAAGAAAAGACTTTTGAATTTCTGATATTTTATCTTCTTCACTAACAAAACCAGTAAAACGAATGAAAGGATCCGTTGGTACTTCCATGGAAGCTACAGATCCCAACGATTTAATGGTAACATCTGTTCTATGAGAGTATAACTTCCAATTTTGAAAGTATTGGAAAAGTTCTGGATAACCTTTTGCCGGTTCAATTCGACCAATTGTGATCAACTGATTGGAATTAGGATTTTCATTAGTGTTTGGAAGTTTTGGATCTAAATGAACCAAATGATCGTTGATATAGGTTCCAATTAAAAAGTAAGAATTAACTTTTTGTTTTGTATATGTTTCATATACAGCCATCTCTTCCGGCGCATTGAAGCTGTAAAAAAAATTATTAAGATAAGTTTTACGATACATTGGGAGACGGAATGGTGGTTCGTCATGGAATGTAGGTACAACCACAAAAGGAATTTTTAAATTGGGAATAGATGCAACAACTGGATAATACAAATAACCAATGAGAATGGCTAAATCATAAGAGTTTTGTTCTTTGGAAACATATTCCACTAAGTCGGGGCAATAAGGCCCTTGTTCTTTTAGAAATTCGTATTGTTCTTTTTCTGAAACAGACTCACCTTTTTCCAAACATTGGTTTAGTAGGTGATTCATTTTGTTTATGTTTCTTGTTTTTGTCGTTGGAAATCGAAAAATACGTATGGAATTTTCTTTGTTTTCTCCTTTGGGCAATTCATTTTTCCAACTTACATAATCTTTAGCCGTTGATGTACAAACAGTGACTTCACTTGATTCCGATAAAATTGAAGCATAATCATAAGCTAATTTTTCAGCGCCACCGGAAGCATGTTCTAAAAACCGGGCAGTGATGATTAGAATTTTTGCCATTACTAACTTCTTGCCACTTCCAAAAGCGGGAGAATACTTGTTGATTGCAAATATTCATCTAATCGAATGTTTTGCGCTCCAATGATTGAATTTCGGAAATCTGATTTTTTAAATATAGAATCTACTTGAGAAACTATGGAATCAAAGTTTTTGGATTCAAACAAAATTCCTGAATTACCTAAAGTTTCCGGTACGGCTCCTGCTGCAAAGGCAACTACCGGTAGATGAAAATAAATGGCTTCCATAAGGGGAACACAGAATCCTTCATGTTCGCTCATTGATAAAAACATATTACTTTCAGCGTAGATTTTTTTTAACATCGATTCATCTACATAGGAAATGATTTTTACTTCCTCAGCTAGATCCAAATGGTGAATCATAAAATTGAGTTCATCTAAGTAAGATTGTTGGTTTGGATTACAAAAACCCAACATCCGCATAGAGAACTGATTTCCCATTTTTGATTTCCATGTTCTGGCAAAACGAATTAGATCATCTTGTCGTTTGTTCGGTGCAATACGACCAACAAATAAAAAAGATGGGAAATCAAATGATTTTAATTTGAAATCTCTTGGAACATCTTTCCATTTTTGAAAGTTCAAATGTAAGGGAAGTAATCTAGCATGTTTAAATCCAATTTCTTGCAGTTCATTTAAGTTAAAATTGGAAACAGCAAAAGAGTGATGAAACGTATCACGGATGATTTCTAAATCTTCACGGCCTTTACGTAATAAGTATGAAAATTTAAGATCGTATCCTGAGAAAAAATCTTCAGGTGTTACGTTATGGTAAATTAGAATTTTTCGATTTGGAAACTTTAGAACAAAGTCTAAAACATCACTATGAATGGAGTGGTGATAAACTAAAACATCATTTGGTTTGATTTTAGCTTTGGTGATTTTTTCTGCATATTTTCTGTCATAAGAAAAAACATTTTCTGCAAAAATTTTTCCCTGATAACCTTCTTTGTTAAGTAAACGTTTTATCTCTAACATTTCTTGAGAGATAGCGTCACCTAATTGGAATCCTGCAGAAAATTGATGTATGTTCATTGGATACCAGTATTTAGAATTCCCGAAACCACTTCAGAAAATGGAAATTGATTGTACGATTCCAATACTTGGAATTGCTGAGAAATCAAGGAAGTCCGTTTTTCTTTATCAGATAAAATCTCTTTCATTTGTTTTGTAATCTTAGGAAAGTCCTTTGCATCAAAAAGAACTCCTGCCTCTTTCATGGTGCCAGGAATTGCTCCTTTTGCAAATGCAAATACGGGAATGCCAGAGCCAAATGCTTCTAGGATGGGCAAACAAAATCCTTCGTGTTCACTCATCGAAACGAATGCTCCCGATTCTTTTAAAAGCGATAAAACTTCTACATCGGATTTTCCCGTTAGGAACTGAACTTTATCTTCTAAATCAAACTTTCGCACAACATCGATTAGTTTATTGAAATATCCGTCAAAAGCACCTATTACTGATCCAATACACAAACATTTGGCTTCCGGATATTCCTTTACCCAATGAGAGAACAATTCAATGAAATTTTCCCATTTTTTTTGAGGGGAATACCTGCCGACAAAAACCAAAGATAAGTTTCGAGATTGTGATTCCAATTTTGAGTGAATATCATAAATTTTACAAATAGGAATCACATAAGGATTTTTGAATTGGTATCCAGAGATAGTTTGGAAGTTAAATTCCGAATCACACCAGATCGAATCACAAAAAATTGATAAACTTGCGATTTCCAAATAAGATAAGGACTCAAATTTTTCCATTGCTGAAAAAATATCTGGAGTGGTTGTATCTTTGTAATAGATTGCCGGAGTTATATTATGGAATCGTAAGATTTTTTTGCCGGGTAAATTCTGAAATAAATGATAAGGGTAACCGGCTCCTCCATAGTGTAAAATATGAATGTCTTCCGGTGATGTTGGGTAATCGAACGAATTCACCAAGTGAAACTGACTCGATAACGGTTTGCCTTTTCTTTCTATTCTGGTAATGAAATGAGACTTGTAACCCAAAGAAATAAAAACTTCTGAAAGTCCAATTGCATCATTGCCAACACCGTCAGAATCTTTGAGTTCATCTAAATGTTGAAAAACATTCATGTATCGAGTTTTGTATATCTGTAAACTTTCGTATCTTCCGTTGTAGAAAGATCCCGAACTTGTTTGAAACCAAGAGTTCCTAAATATTTTGGTAATAGATCCAAATCAATTTCAGAAACTTGTAGATCGCGGAACGGACGATTGGCGTCAGTTGGTTTAGTGGAAACGGAAAAATACAAATGTTTTCCCGTATCAATGGACATTGAAATTTCAGCAAAAATTCTTTCGATCCAAAAAGATGGAAATCTACCCAGAGGTAAGTAAACTAAAACATCGGAGGATGAATTCAAGATATGTTTTAAGGGAAATAGTTTTTTTTCCAATTGGATTGTGGCAGTAATTTTACTTTGAATGAACTTAAATTCTTCTTCATGTGAAGTGATACATTGGAATGGAATTTTGTTCATAGAAAGTTGTTTGAGAATGTCACCCCATTCAGGAAACAATACGGTAATCTTATTTGTTTTAGAAATATCTTCAAGGGCAAGTTTCCAACTTGGATTGGATCCTGAGTCTGTAAAATAAGAGTTCACCGCCCAACCAAAGTTAGGCAATTCATCGGAAGATCCATTTAATAGATGGTCTCTATAAAAACCGTCAAATCGGTTCTCAATTTGTTCTAATCTTTTCCCCAACCTGACAAGTTCATGCAAAACGGAAAAAAATGCTCGGATCCGATTTTCAGAAAGTTTTTTGTCGATGAGTCCATAAACAGAGATTAAGCGAGTGATGATAAATTTTATGGGTCCTTTGATGAACCAAAATTTAGGGTTAGAGAATTTAGGACTCGATATCCCTTTTTCAAACAGATGTGCCGTTCCAGCAGGATCAAATTTTCGAAAACCCTGCGGTGATTCCGGTCGATAACTGACTTTTGTGAGTTCTAACCAATCGGGTTTTTGTGTTGGATCTAGAGGGATCTTCGATTCGATTTTTTGAACCAATTCCGATACATTCAACTGTGGGTCTCGGATTTCGACAAAGGGGGAGGGATTGAATTTCTTTTTGTCTTCCACAGTTTTCTTTCTTTTGTTGAGAGGATTTGAAAATTTGGAAGAATGGCAACTAAATCTTAGGGCCGAATCGGAAATTTCCCTTTTCTATGAAAAAAAAACATATTTTAGTCACTGGAGCCAGCGGATTTGTCGGAAGTTACCTACTTCCCGCTCTTGAATCCCATGCTGAGTTCGAAATCCATTGTTTCCAAGGTGACATTCGTGACCGCAAGGCCGTCACAAAAAATCTAGAAGATATCCAACCGGACACTCTCATCCATTTGGCTGCCCAAGCTTTTGTTCCTATGGCCATTGAAAACCCTTGGGAAACGGAAGAAATCAACGTGGGAGGTACACTCAACCTTCTCGAAACCTTACACCGTTTGCAAAGGCCTTGTAAAATGTTGTACGTTTCTTCGGCAGATGTTTATGGAAAACAAAACCTCTCTCTCCTGCCATTACAAGAATCCTTTTTGCCAAATCCAGTAAACCCGTATGCCGGTAGCAAATTGGCAGCGGAATCTTATTGCCGGCAATATGCGCAGTATAGCCCGTATGTATCAGTAGTGATCGCAAGACCCTTTAATCATATTGGAATTGGGCAAAGAAAAGAGTTTGTCATTCCTAACTTTTGTTGGCAGATCATCGAAGCCAAACATTCAGGGAAAAAAAACATTGCTGTTGGTGATTTGGAACCCACTAGAGATTTTTCCCATGTGGAAGATATTGTGAATGGGTATATCACTTTAGTGGAGAAGGGCCAGTCCGGAGAGATTTACAATATCTGTTCTGGGGAAGAAAGAAGCATTCGTTATATGTTGGAAGAGTTGGTTCGATTGTCTGGCCAGGACATTCGATTTGAAGTGGATTCCAAAAGAGTGCGCGCTTCAGAAACTTCCAAAGTTTACGGAGACAATTCTAAGTTAAAAAACCTTGGTTGGAAAAACAAACATAGCTTAAGCGAAACTTTGAAACAAATTTACAATCATTTAGAATCTGAATTTTTAAAATCCAAACAGACGGACTGAACTTCTTTCCAAATTTTATCCGACACCACTTTTTTGATAGATCCTTTTTTGCCTGTCCGAATCAAAGATTCTAATGTTTTCATTCTTTCTTCTGTAGCAGGATGGGTGCTCAAAAAATCGGTAATTGATTTGGTGACTACTTGATCATCTTTGGCATTAGTTTCCTTAGGGTTCTCTTCTGATTTGGTCATTTCCTTTTCTAACTCTTGCATTCTTTGGAAAAAAGTAAGGAGACCTGAGGATGAGAAATTTTGACTTTTTAAATATTCAATGGATGTGATGTCAGCTTCCGTTTCAAAATCTCTAGAAAACTTTAAAACTAATATTGTAGATCCAATTTCGGTAAACGTTTCTAAAAATTCCATATTCCCGAGTCCCGGGCCGATCACCAAACTAATAGCAAGCGAAGTGCCACCAGCTTTCACCAAATTTCTCATATGGTGTCTTTTTTCCACATGTGCAATTTCGTGAGCCAAAACTCCAATGACTTCTTCTTGTGATTTGGCATCATTCAGGAGTCCGGAAAAAAAATAAATTTTGCCATTAGAGAGAGCAAAGGCATTCGGGATGGTAGATGCAATGACTGAAACGGAAAAGTCGTGAGGGCTACCTTTAGGTACGATTTTTTTTAGTGCTTCCGCAAAGAATTTGTCTGTGGCTTTGGTATTACATGCTTCAAACTGAGCGTCCATTTTAAGTTGAACGGATTCACCTAACGATTTGTCGGCAGATAAAGGAATGAAGTTTGTCACGAGTTCTAATCCCTTAAAATAGAAAAAACCAATGACGGCCACAATGAGAATGGATAAAATCCCAAGGACAAGGGGATTCATTTCTCGAATGGAGTAGAAAAAAGCATGAGTATGACTTTGAGATTTTTTGGTTTGGATCCAAAGGGATTCCAATTTTTTTGCATCTTCTTTCGAAGAAAAAATTTCTAAAACAGGACTTTCTCTGACTTCATCCGGTAGTAAGACCAACTTACAACCTTTATGCGTCAATGTGAATTCTGTAAATTGGGAAATCACAAGTTTGTGGGTCGTATCACCCGAAGAAAATTCGATAGATTGGCCATGAATCAGAACGGTCCCTTCTTCGGGGACCGCTGATACTCCGTCAAAATATCGGGATGTAAATGTTTGGTTTTGAAACAAAGTTTATGATAGGAAGGCTTCTAAAGTTTCCGCTAGTGCTTCCAAACCTTCCGCGGTAGCATTTGCAGTTGCATCTGGTTGTGCTGAAATGGTAGAGAAATCAACCTCTGCCTCCAAACTGACTGACTCAATAAAAAGTTTTGTCAATCGGACTACAGCCCAAGCAAATCCAATTCCTAAAGTAAATAGGATGATTAAATATGCGATGAGAAAATTTACAAAAATTTTGCCACCTGTAATGTCGGATCTAAACTTTTTCCCTTGGAAACTGGTTCTGTTCCAAATGTAGTTTTGAACATCTGCTAAAAACCAAGAATAGTAAATTCCAAGAGTCACTATGCTTAAAAGGAATCCTTTTAAGTAGAGGAAAAAAATCTCCTTACCTTCTGCGGAAAATCCGAAGTTTGTATTTCCGTATCTGGTTTTACTTTGCACATATGCTTCCTTTTCTGCAAAGAACCATGGGTAGTAGATTCCTAGTGTAATGATTGTTAGAAGAATTCCTTTTCCGTAAAGTTTTGCCACTTCCAAAATTTTTCCATCAAATCCAAAACGTAGGTTACGGTAACCTGTACGTGAGGTAAGATACTTTCTTCCACCTACCACAATGACGGGCACCAGTGCTAAAATCACGCCTAAGGATAGAAGAGACCCTACGATCGATGCAAAATAAGGAATCGGAATGAATGACAGGATGGTTTGGATGATATAAATTCCAATATAAAGAACTATGAATATTCCTAAAGCCTTGAGAAAACCAATGAATCTCTCTTTTCCTGTCCCGTGGAAGGAAAAACGTTCTCCCGCCCATTCCAAATTCTCTGCCATAAATTTTTGGACATTGGTTCTGGCCCAAAAGCTATAGATCCCTAATGTTACTACGGTTAGAAACATATTCTTCAAAAGAAGAATGAAGAGTTGCCCTCCCGTTGCGTGGTATTGTAGTCTCGTGTTGTTCATTGATGTCCCCAAAGGATGATTAGTGGGGAGATTATATTAGATTTAAGAAATGGGTAAAGAAAAATATTTCCTATCCATTAGAAATACAGATTGCACGATTGATCCTACGCCATCAATTTTAGAGGAATCACTGAACTTGTCCATCTCTCGGCCTGTCTATTTGTATAGAATGCGAACTATTTTCTTACTTCTATTGTTTTTTGTGATCTTTGTATCGGAAGGGATTGCTGATTCGAGACAAGAGTTACCTCCAACACTAGGGGATCTGAAAGGACAGGATAAATCGGTGAGACAACCTCCCGATAGAAAGGACAAAAAGGGATGTTGCAAAATCAAATATCCGGCTGGTGGATATGATTTCTTCCTGGCGACAGAAGACGATTGTCGTGCTAGTTTATACTTTGACAGATTTTTAGGAGAAAACAACACTCTATGCTTTCGATGGGAAGGGGAATAGAATTTGTCGATTTTATGGGCGTTAGAGAACAAGTTTTACAAACATTAGTTAAAATATTTCCTTCTTATGATGTTTCGCTTGCGATTGCTGGTGGCGGTTGTAAGGCCTTTTATGCATTAGGTGTTGGGAAAACCCTTCGCGAATGGGGAGTGCGTTTTACAGAACTTTCTGGTGTTTCTGCTGGTGCCGCTATGGCACTTTGTATCCTTTCCCAAACAGAAGAAGAATCTGTAGAATACTTTGAAGAAATCACAAAACGGAATTCGCGTAACTTCCATTTTTCGAACTTCCTTCGTGGTGAGTCCACTTTCCCTCATGAAGATATGTACCGCCGCACCATTCGTTTTGGTATGAAATTCGATAAGGTATTGGAGTCCGGTGCCAAAATTTGGATCCATTCTGTGAAAGCTCATCCAAAGGAAGATTCCTTAAAGAATAAGTTTCGTTTGGCGAGACTCATTTCTGAAACGGGACGAGCTTTTATTTTGGATGATCGGGATCGGTCGGAAGGAATCCCTGCCAATCGAACCGCCGAAATGATCAAAAAATGGAATATGGAAGATGTTGATTTTACAGAAAAAGATTTTGTGAACTCAGAAACCATCGAACAATTCATCATGAATTCCTCCTCCATTCCTCCCATTGTTGACTTCCAATCTGTTGGGAATGAATATTATTTGGATGGCGGACTCACCAATAATATGATGATAGAGACTTTTTCGCATAACGCGAAAATTATTGGAATTCATTATGAACCCAATACCATTGTAGGCAAGGATCCAGACCTTTTAGCAAGATCTTATTTAATCACTCCTTCGAAACCTTTGCCTATCACTTCCTTTGACTATACAAATCCCAAAGGGGTTAGAGAAACTTATGAATTGGGAAAGGCAGATGCTTTGGCACAAAAAACTGCAATTATCGATTATTTGAGAAAGGTCTGAAGGGCGAGTAGTCCATTTCGCAAAACTTCTTCGTCAGAAATTAAACTAACGACAAGAATACATCTGTTATGCGAAAATCCGTACCAAGATCCTGGGTGGACAAAAACCTTTGTTTGGGTCAAAATTTCTAGAACTATATCTTCATCTTTTTTTTCCAAATTTAATTCGATTAAAAAATACCAACCGGCTTCCATCGCTGGTTTATTTATGATCTTAAGATTCTCTTCGGAAAACAAAATACATTGGGCTAAGTTTCGCATAATTCTTGTTCGGATTCGATTTTGAATCATGGTTTTCCAAGGAAAAAGTTCTGGTGTAGCCAATTGTACCGGTGCATTGACAGAAAGGTAAGTATCGGCAATGAAACTTAAATTTTTTTGAATTTCTGACTGATACACTTCAGGGCTTTGGAGGAGAATCCATCCGAGTTTGAATCCAGGAAGGGCCAACATTTTGGAAAATCCGTTACAAACGAAGAGAGGAAAATTAGGAGCCTCTGGGATTTGGTGTGGTTCCCCGGAGAACTCATAACCCACAAAAACTTCATCGAGTAGGATGGGAATTTTGATTCCGAGTGTTTCCCATTCTTTCCAAAACTGGGCAGTGGTTCTCGAACCAGTTGGGTTTGCTGGACTCACAAGGACTATGAGTTTTGTTTTTGTGCTAATACAATTGGCGATGGTTTCCGCTGAGTAAACCCAGTTTCCAGTTTCTGGATCTTCTTTGAGTGGGTAGTGGACTTCCTTTAGATTTTCGAGGCCAATGAGGAAACTAAACAGCGGATAACCAGGGTTTGGTGTGAGGACTTCATCACCTGGGTTTGTAAATAGTTTGAAGATATAGGAATAAGCTTCGGAAGTACTCGCCGTTAAAATCAAATTGGATGTGGTTGTTTGGATGCCGCGATTTTTGTAATCGGCAACAATGGCCTGTCTAGTGGATTCCAAACCTTCGGCTTGGGGTTCATATTGGCTAAGATCCAAGTTTGAAAATATATGAGACAATGCGGAAGGCGGAAATTCCAACCCTAGTTTTGTAGGATTGGAACCAGTAAGATCAAAAATCTCATTTCCCGTTTTTTCCAAATTTTGTTTGGTTTGGTAGATTTTGTTTTCTGAATTCAAATCACCTAACAACTGAAATCGACTGGAAAATGAAAACTGGGACTCGGTCAAATCATCCTGCTTGGTGTAAAAACTTAGCAATTTTTCGAACGAGAAATCTTGGCGAGATTCGAACGGATTGTGCGACTAGGAAGTTCATAAAACCAGGAATTTTAATCACTTTTTTACTAAACAATGCATCAAGCCCACTATCCACCACATCTTGTGATTTCATAATTAAAAATGATGACTTTACTAAATTGATTTTAGTCATATTGGCTCTTTCGAAAAATTCAGTTTGTGTTGGTCCTGGACAAAGGCATGTGACTGTAACACCATAATCTCTCACTTCTTCTGCCAATCCTTCGCTGAGTGAAAGGACATAGGCTTTTGATGCATAGTAACTCGACATGAGAGGGCCTGGTTGGTAGGCAGCAGTTGAGGCAACATTAAGAATATAACCATCCTTTGCTGCGACCATATCTTGCAAAAACAAATGGCAAAGTTCGGAAAGTGTTGTTACGTTGAGTTGGATCAGTTGAGATTCTTTTTCGAAAGAATTTTTATGGAATTCTCCATTGATACCAAAACCAGCATTGTTCACCAAACAGTGAATGGATAACTTTAGTTTTTTGACTGCTTTGTATAAAACTTCGGCTGAGTTTGGTTTTGCTAAATCTTGAGCTATGACCACACTTTGGATCCCGTGTTTGTTTTTAATTTCTGCAGCTAAGGCTTTTAGTCGATTTGAGTCTCGAGCAACTAAAACAGGGGTATAACCTTTTTTAGCCAAAGTCAGAGCAAAATCTTTTCCGAGTCCAGTGGAAGCACCTGTAATTAACGCGTATTTCATAGAGGGAAATTTATTACGGAATGTAAAAGTTGGCAATTCGAAACTAAATAGTTTTGGAAATTTTGAACGGCTGGTCAATATTAGTTTTATGAGCCAACCTCTTACCCATCCGCTTCATACCATCCAAAAAGAAAGAGCCATCATCTTCATCCTTGCCGCCCTCCAATTTTTACACATCTTGGATTTTGTCATCATGATGCCCCTGGGGCCAGTGTTTATGGAAAGTTTCAAAATCGATTCGGCAGCATTTGGCTTACTTGTTTCTTCCTATTCTATCAGTGCTGGTGTGTTCGGACTGATTGGGGCTTTGTTTTTAGATTCTTATGATCGCAAAATGAGCCTTCTTGTTTTGTTCTTTGGGTTCTCCTTTGGAACTTTACTTTGTGCTTTTGCTCCCAATTACGGATTTTTACTTTTTGCGAGGGTTGTTGCCGGTGGTTTTGGCGGAATGATCGGAGCAACAGTTCTTTCCATCATTGGAGATATCATCCCTGTTTTCAGAAGGGGAACGGCAACTGGTGTTGTGATGAGTTCCTTTTCTGTGGCATCGGTCATTGGAATCCCCATTGGTTTGTCTTTGGCAAATAAGTTTGGATGGCATTTCCCATTCCTTTCTTTGGCAATTGCTGGGTTTTTAATTTTACCTGTCGGTTATAAAGTACTACCATCCATTCGTTACCATTTGGATTCAGAAATTCATCCCAAACAATCCCAACTAAAGTCCTTAAAACAAGTGATCACTAAAAAAGATCACTTTGCTCCGTTTATCTTTATGGTATTTTTGATGTTTGGTGGCTTTACCATCATTCCTTTTCTTAGTCCATTTTTAGTGTCTAACGTTGGTTTAGCGATCGATGAACTCCCATATATTTATTTTTTTGGTGGATTGTTTACTTTTTTTACAAGTCGATTCATTGGAAAATTATCAGATCGTTATGGAAAATTGAAAGTATACCAAATCATTTCTATTGTGGCAGTCATTCCGATTGTGATTGTAGTCACTCTCTCAAAAACTTCATTACCTGTGGTGCTTACAGTCACAACTTTATTTATGATTTTGGTTTCGGGGCGAATGGTTCCTGCGTTTGCAATGATCACTTCTGCAGTGGAACCAAGAATTCGTGGTAGTTTTATGTCTGTTAATTCCGCCATCCAACAGATTTCTTCAGGAGCAGCTTCCTACATTGCGGGATTGATACTGGTACAATCTGCTGATAACCAACTTGTGAACTATGAACTCGTAGGAATGATTTCTGTGTTTAGTTTGTTGTTTAGCGTTTATTTGGCGAAAAAAGTTAAAATTGCGGGCTAGTATTTGAAAAAAGTAGAATAAACTGACGAACGTTAGTTTATTCTACAATTCTAATTTACCAGTGTCAAGAAAATCGATGATCATTAATTTTTGAGATATTGTGATCATTTTTTTTTCGAGAAGTTGGTTTAGGATTTCAGCGGCGGTTCCAATTTCCATTCCATTCAATTCAGAAAAAATAAACTGAAAGTTTTTATCGATTCTATGTTCGGCAATATACGAAATGAGTTTTTCACTTGTTTCTAAAATCAATTGTTGTCTATGAATGAGTCCTTCCATCGTAGAAAGGATAATTGAAACCTCTGGATCTTCTGCAAAAAGTTGCATCATATGATCGTAGATTTTTGGTGATTGGAGCGGAAGTTCGTAGATAGAATCTCCAAGAGCTGTGTATAAGGACTTTTCTTCTTCGAAATCGAGGCCAGTGTACTTATTGAGATTGGAAACAATTTCTGAAGGTAAAATTACAATAAACTGACAGGCATATTCTGGTTCTTTTAAGTAACGAACAAAATACTGAATCAAATCACAGATACGTAAATAACTAACAAAAGTCCAGTATTTGAAACTTCGAATATCAAACATATGTTTGATAGATTTTTCTCTTTTGATAGATTCGCGAATGTTCATGTAGTTTTCAAAATCACATTTAAAAAGATAACTGAGTGTGTGATTCGAAAACGATTCGATGATTTCCCTTACGAGAGTGGGTTCACCAATATAAAGAAAATAAGAGATTAATTCTAAATTGTCTTTGGAATGCCAAATGAACCTTTCAAGAGTTTTTGCCGGGATCTGCGAAAATGCGGAAAATCCAATTTTGAATGTAACTCTATCTTGTAAAAATGCCTCAAGTTTATCCTTTGCAATACAATCTTCATCTACATCTTGTTTTGCGAATGATAGCCTGCAACTGGGAGGGCAGGCATCATAAAGGGAAGTACCGAGAAAACATTTTGGCATAGTTTATTGTAATAATTCTCCACAATCTCTCATTTCTGGAGCGTATGGGTTTTTTACTTCTTTTCCTGTCATTACCCAAGATTTATCAACCATTGGACAGTAAAATCGATTGTACTGAGATTGGTTTGGTACTTCAGTTTTGATTTGAATCAATATTTCTTGAATTTTGGAAATTTTCTCATAACTAGATTCTAAGTCACTGCCTGCGGCCGGAACTAGAGGGCGTAGGGATTCTGCCCAGGTTTTCAATTTTGGATGCCCATTGCTCACCAATGCATCTATCGATTCTGAAAAAGTTTTCCAATTGGGTTTTGGATCGTCTTTTAGATACTCTTCTAGAAGGATTTGGTTCTCTGATAGGAGTTTTGCCGCGAGGTTTTCATGGGCTGTTTCAAAAGGAACGATCGCTTCCTTGCAGGAAAGGGCAAAAAAGGCTAAAACGATGACTGAAATCCGAAATACATTCATATTTTGATTCTTTTTTCCTAAGTGGGAATTGAAATTCAATTTTTAGTTTCGAGTTTGTGATGGGACATTGCTTTTTTCTCGACAAAGCCGGTTTTTCAAGCATGATGACAGAAAAGTTCACGAAGGTGTAATTCCATTATGATTATTGTAGAAGGCATTGGCCACGTCAGTATCCCCGTCTCCCAACTCGACACCTCTATCGATTTTTACCGGGACATTTTTGACTTCGAAGTGGAGACAAAGAAGGCTACTGAGGCAATTCTTTCTCTGGATTCCTTCCGTATCCGATTGGTAAAGGCAGAAGTTTCCGATCGTTCTCTCCCTCTCCTTAGTTTTGTGATGGATGTGGATGATTTTACAGAAGCCATCAGCGAACTTGAGGAAAAGAACGTAAAGATCATCAAAGGACCAGAAGGAACAGATTCTGGAGAGAGTTTGACTTTTGCGGATCCTAGCCAAAATTTAATCGAGATCTTTTATTCCAATTAAATCCTGTTGATTTTTTAAAAATCCTACTTACTATCCTCTTGGTATGTCGGCAGAGAACCAAGGGGGTGGGAACGAATTAGACCTACTTACCGATTTCAAAAAAGGTTATGTGTACTTCCTCACCGGATTCCAAAGTTTGGTGGGAAGTTTTCTTCAGTTTCTTAGCACTGGGCTCACTGAAGCCAACAAACGCGAACTCCTCCCCTTTCGAAAGAACCTTGACCAAGAGTTAGATAAAGCACAAAAGAAAATCAAAGAAATTCTTTTTAACTTGGATGAAAAACATATGTTTGCCCAAGTCCGAAAAGAATACTCTCGTTATTTTTCACGTAACTTAGATGAAGTTAGTCGGGATGATTACGTTCAATTCCATTTGATCTTTGAAATGCTTCGTTATTTTTATATCGAAAGCAAAGAGGCTTGGGTTTATTTACGAGATGCAGTTTTGAATGCAAAGTTTAGTGATCCAGATTTTCAAACTAATGCTCTACTAAACTACAGAATTTTACCTGCATTGGAAAGATTAAACCAACTTGAGATTTTTCTCAAACGAATGAGTTTTATTTTACAAATTGATAATCCCAACTATTTAACTGAATACAAACCCACCAAACCAAAGTTCCGTGATCGTATTATCTATCGTTTGTCTTCCGTTTTTGATGAAGCTTTATATGATAAACCTCCTTCTTTGGAACCGGAAGATTCAGGAATTGTTTACAAAGCAGATGAAGTAATCCAAAAAAATACTGAAGATTCGAATCAAAAAACAACTTCGTCCAACCAAAAGGCTAAACTGAAAGAAGACGGTGTGATTAATTACATCCAAGCCTATGGAAAGTATACTTGGAATTCGGACCAACATTATTTTTTCAGATATGAATTGGATAAATATGTAGCAGAAAAAAGTTTGTTTAAGTCGGCCATTAGTTTGGATTTACATCTTGGTGCTGATGAACAAGTACTTCGTGCAGAACTCATTCGTTCTATGACAAGTACAGAAAAGAAAAATAAATCTGCAGAAGATTTTGAAGTGGAATACCAAAACTTTCTAAAGCAGTTTTTTCAATTTTGCGAAAACATTATCCTAATGAATATGATGATCCCCAACCAAGTTAAATATGTGTTTTTGTTTCATTTGGGGCCTTCTCATTTTTACATGATTGCCAAAAAGTTTCTCATGGAGGTAAACACTGGTTATATCCATGCACGCGGAACAGATGGAAAAAAGGTAATTCGTGTGATTCCTGGGGAATACGTAAAAAAACACATCATTGACTATTGGAATGAAGTGATTTTGCCAAATGTAGGTGAAGAAAAAAACAACCTGGCATTACTTAAGAAACTAACCGAAATGATTGAAGAGAAATACAAAGAAATTTCTAAATTAACCATTCAAAAGTATGATGAATTGGATGAGGAAATTAAAAATTCAAAACCAAGGGATTTAATCTTTCGAGAACATATGAATGAGTGGATGGGTGCCGCAAACATTATTATATTCAAAAGATTTGTAAAAAATAAATCTTACTAAAGGACTAAACTACAAGTTTTTGAGTCAGCAGTGATATAAAACTGAGTCGCAACTCCTGCTGGAAAAGGAATGATGGGATCGTTTTGTAAAACATAGTCAGTAGCTTTACAAGAACGATCAAACACTCGGACGGTAACCGCACTTTCGCATCCAATGGTTAAATTTCTGGATGATAATAATGTATCGGTATGGAACGCTTTGGTTTCTTGCCCATCAAATTCAACAGACAAACTGCTCCCTTGTTTTAATTCAATTTCAGAGCCATATTGTTTGTTTGTAGCCGCATAACAGTCAATAAAGTATTCCATTCCTGCACAGTTGACACCCGTTTTTGTGTTTGGCAAACAAGAACCACCTGATTTTGAAACCGTAATAAACCCAGAATAAGCACCATCGGGAACTTTCGTATAAAGTTCTGTTCCGAGGTTGAGTGTGATTGCAGCCACAATTTCGTTAAACCGGACAACGGTATCCACTCCAAAGTTTTCGCCTTTGATCAAAACTTCGGTCGCAGAATACATAGCATTTGTATTATTTTGTGCAGGAGTACCGATCTGCGGAGTGACAGAGGATACCACAGGCGGTGAAGTGAGGAGAGCAGCTAGTGGATCTTCAGAAGAAGAGGATGTGCAGGAAAAACTGCTTCCAAGTACTAGTGAGAATCCGATTGTGTATAAAATCCTTCTCATGACGGCTACTTCCATTATCGGAAATTCAAAACTGTTTTCATTTCTATTTTTTTGCCCAGGAGAAATTCTATGAACACTGTCACCCTTCAAACCCATCATACTTATGTAGCATTGATAGAATTAAATCGGCCAGAAGCAAAAAATGCAATCTCCATCCAACTTCTGGAAGAACTACGAGCGAAAATCCAAGAGGTGAAAGGAAGTTCGGCTCGGGCACTTGTTCTTATCGGGAAAGGTGATTCTTTTTCATCCGGTGCTGATTTAAAAGAAAGAAAGTCAATGTCAGACATACAGGTAAAACGGTTCCTCCGAGACATCAACTTGTGTTTTTCTGAACTGGCAAATCTTCCGATTCCGACAATTGCGGCCATTAATGGATTTGCTTTTGGCGGCGGATTGGAAATGGCATTATCATGTGATATTCGTTATGCGAGTGAATCTGCCCAGATGGGACTCACAGAAACCAAACTCGGAATCATTCCGGGAGCAGGGGGAACCCAGAGACTTTCTCGCATTGTGGGAGAATCAACAGCCATGGAATGGATATTCTCCGGAAAAAAACTAACTGGAAAAGAAGCCATGGCCAAGGGCCTTGTTTCGCATGTATTGGAACCTGACCATTTAAGGGAATCTTCTCTTGCCTTAGCACGGGAGATATCGGAATCTGCACCTATCGCTGTTTCTGCTGCCAAAAAGGCGGTGCGCCGTGGGATGGAATTACCGATGAAGTCTGCCCTAGAGTGGGAAAGGTTGTGTTATTTTGAGACAATAGGCACTAAAGATCGATTAGAAGCCTTACAAGCGTTTGCTGAAAAAAGAAAACCTAATTTTAAGGGAGAATGATCCGTGATTTTAACCGGAAAAGAAATTTTAAAAAGACTAGGGAACGATATTAAAATCGAACCATACGATGCGAATCTATTAAATCCAAATTCGTATAACTTACGTTTGCATGAAGATCTATTGGTGTATTCAGAATTTCCTTTGGACATGAAAAAACCAAATCCTGTACAGAATCTAAAGATCCCAGAGGATGGTTTATTATTAGAACCGGGCAAACTCTATTTAGGAAGAACCATTGAATTTACAGAAACTCATAACCTAGTGCCTATGTTAGAGGGTCGGTCTTCCATTGGGCGACTTGGTATGTTTGTTCATATCACCGCTGGGTTTGGGGATGTAGGATTCAAAGGATTTTGGACATTAGAAATCCAAGTTACCCATCCGCTTCGTGTGTATTCAGGAGTCCAGATTTGCCAAATTTTTTACCATACAGTAGAAGGGGAAATCAGCGAATACAAATCAGGTAAGTACCAAGCCAATCAAGGCATCCAACCTTCCTTGTTGTATAAAGACTTTGAAAAGAAATAAGTATTAGAAGTTCTTCGAAGAGGATTAAAGTAAAATCAGAAACCTGCCTCCGTTATGGAGGGCAGGTTTGTATAAGAATGATTATTTTTTAGCTTTGAAAGTACAATCCCATTTTGGGTCGTCTAAATTCAAACCACCAAGTTTCACCCAGTTGTTGGTTTTTCCAATAAAGGTAATGGAACAAAGAGTCCCTTTTAAATCCAAACGGTTTCCACCTTCGAGAGAAGTGAATTTTCCGCAGTATGTTTTACCATCACGTGGGTTGTAGATCTTTCCGTTTTTATAAACACCTTCTCCGGCGTAATCAAAACCTGTGATGAAAACCATACCAAGGTTTGGTCGGTTACGTAACTTTGGATCTTCGTTGTTATGATCTAAGTAAGGAGTTCCAGGAACACCTTTGTCTTTTTCTTTTTCCTGGTAAGCATTGTCTTTGATACAAACTGTTTTTCCGCAGTATTTATCACCACATTTGAAAATCTCGATGACTGAGTCTTTTTCAGGTGGAAGGTATCTTCCCACTGCAACGTCAGCCTCTTGGGCAAGTAGAGAACTTCCTGTGAAGAGGATGGCCGTCCATACACTTAAAACAAGTTTTTGATTCATATAGATCCTTATTTTATAAAATTGGGTTCGATCATTCTGACAGAAATTTTTTCTCTGGCAAGCTGGTTTTTAGAAAATTTAGAGGCCCAACCTCAATTAATTGAGGCTGGTCGCTTTTTCTAATAACTTAGAAAGTTTCAAAACGTTTTTGTTTGTTGGGTCAATAGATTGTGCTCGGGTTACATAAGTAACAGCCCGGTCTACATTTCCAAGAAGTCGGCTAACGTCCGCAAGGTTGATTAAGTTTTGGAAATTTTCAGAGTCATACTTGAGAGCTTCTTGAGCTGCTTTCAGAGCACTTTCGTAATTCCCAAGTTTTTTCTCAGACATTGCTAAGTAGTACCAATATTCGCCTGAACCTTCGTTTTCTCTTAAGAACTCAGTTAGAACTTTTGCAGCGATATCGTATTCTTTGCCCTTATAACTGACAAGGCCAAGAAACTTGTTTAGTTTTTGGTTGGATGAATCCCCGAGGAAGGCTTTTTTCATCACTGTGATGGCCCTTTCGATTTCTCCATTTTGGTAAAGAACCTTTCCCTCTTCGAAAGCACCAGATGTTGTGAGTGCTTCATCCCAATCATCACCTGGGGTATCAAAGAAATCATCAACGGGTTGGTGAGAAAGATCGTCTTTTTCAGGGCTGTGAGAAATAGGAGATTTTTCACTTTTAAAGACAACACTTAACATAGAGATATCGTCTGTCACATCACCAGATTTTTTGACTAACTTTTCAACTTCGTAAATATCACCATCAGCTTCTTCCACAAATCGAAGAACCATAGTTTCGTCTTCGTTGATGGTTCTTACGTCTTCGTCTGGAGTTAAATCAATATCATCACGTCCATCGGAACCAAGGATCAATTGGTCACCAGGAAGGAGTTGGAAGGTTTGTACTTCGAATGGGTATTCTGAATCCAAACCAAGTTTACGAAGTTTTAATTCATCTTCAATGAAACAGGCTTTTCCATCGCGGTAAAGGATACTGTAAGGGTGTTCTGCATTGAAATACCAGATTTTACCACTTTCATCATCAATCAACATTACCGTTGCAGAAATGACCATAGTACCGCTGAAAGATTTGAATACGGCATTGACTTCTTCGTAAACGTCTGTGAGCCATTCTTCCGGAGTACGGTTGAGAATTCTTTTGTTACCGGCAGATCGTGCCATGATAGAGTTCATGACCACACCCATCACAAGAGAACCACCAGCCCCTTGCATGGATTTACCCATAGCATCCCCATTCATCACCATCGTATAACGATGGAAATCATCAGGTTTTCCTAATTTTAGGTTTCCTGTGATACAAATATCGCCACCCAAATCTCCGGTTTTGTTACGGAATTCAAAGGTTTTCTTTTGGTGAACAAAGAAATCACATCGAATGTTATCTGACTTGTTTGCATTAAAAAATAGAGGTTTTGCAAGGAGTGAAGTGAGGAAGTAGTCACCATCTTGTTGTACTTTCAAACGATGGATTTCATCCATTTTTTCTTGGAGTTCCTTCGTTCGTTCTTTAACTTTTTCTTCCAAGTTTTCTGCATAGTCTTGGAGTTCTCTTCTAGCATCACGAATGGAGGACACCATCCCGTTAAATGATTCGGCTAAATATCCAATTTCATCATTTACTTTGATGGGAACTTCAACTTCTAAATTTCCTTGGTTTACTTTTTCAACCCCTGCGAGGAGTGCATAGAGTGGATTGACTAGTGCTGACCGGAAGAATAAAGGGAAAATGATAAGTAACACAACCATCACAATCGCTAGAATGATTAGTTCTAACTTTGCTGACTTATGCATATAAGCGCGGTAATCGCGGTAATTAAAACCAACTTCCCTGTTGATTTTTTTCTTCGCATCATACGTCATGTAAGCAACGTAATGCGAAACTCCATCTAAATCTTTTCTATAATGTCTAGTTAAATCCGGTTTGAAATAACGGAAGAACTTCAACATTTCAACGCGAAGATCCCTTCCTGAAATTTCTTTTCCATCCCATTTACAATCATTCACATGTTTGAGGATGGCATCACGGAAACTGTCTACGTTTTTCACTTTTTCAACGTATTTAACACCTTCTTCACAAAACTGTTCCGGTAAAATGTCTCCCAGTTTGTTTGTGTTGATAAAGGTTCTACGATTGAGTTTCTCTATTAGTTTGGAAACTTCTGCTTTTAGTTCCGCACCTTCTGAATCTGGATTTTCATCCAAAAATAGAGTGATCGCATTTTTATAACCTTCAAAATAATAAGGAGTTTTTGCAAGGGTAGACTTAAGTGTATTGCGGTAATCTGCTTCGCCAATGGAAACCACTTCATCGTAAAGAGCAGTGTTGTAAAGATCTGCTTGGACTAGTGGTAAATCCATATTTACGGAAGATGGTAAATATGCTTTTTTTAGATTTTGGCTAGTTAGATCATACTCTATGACAAATAAAATGTCCTTTGACCTTTCCCCACCTTCGGCAACACGAAGGGCCTTTTGAATCGCAGTGCTGTCATAAGAAGTTTCTTTTTCCTGGTCTACCAAGTAACTGAAAGCCTGCATGATGAGTAGGATGGTTACAAAGGAAATTCCTACAATTTTCACCATAAAGGTAGTTCGTTCACTACTATTATTGATAAAGGTAATTGTGATGATGAAAAAAGTTAAAGTGAACAATAATACAAGTGCTGTGAGGTAAGTGGAACGTTCCATCGCGCCATCACGACTCATCACGTTAGTGATGTTTGGTACAACAGCTGCAATGAGTGCTGCAATCAA
This sequence comes from Leptospira kanakyensis, assembly GCF_004769235.1. Lineage (NCBI taxonomy): Bacteria > Pseudomonadati > Spirochaetota > Leptospiria > Leptospirales > Leptospiraceae > Leptospira > Leptospira kanakyensis. Next base: position 1,459,140 of record NZ_RQFG01000005.1, read on the forward strand.
CATAATGAAAAGAGTTCCTCGTTTATCCTTAGTTAGATGTAAGATTCGGTAACCAGGAAGAACAAGGAAGTTGATGAATGAATAGGCTGCGATGAATAAACTTAAGATCCGACTTGCACCTTCGGAGTTAAAATCCCAATGGTGGGCCGTGAAGTGGTATTTTCTTTCTCCTTGTGATACAGTGACAAGGAACCAAAGAACCACAACAATGGCGATTGCATGAAGGATTGCGAGCATGATGGATGCTGCTTTTTTATCTTCGTTGTCAGGAAATCGAAAGAAGAACTGACCGAAATGTGTGATCCCAAAGATAATAAAACCACCTGTGATCCAACGATGGTAGGATGCGATGGGATGGTAGTAAAACGCACCTAAAAGGTATCCAAACTGAAACAAACACAAAAATAGGCAGGCAAGGGCCATGTGTTTGGTGGCAACGGTTTTGTCTTTTAGCGAGAAAAAGAAAGTAGTCAAGACCGCAAGGAGGACAGTGACAATTAAACTACCGAATGTATAATAATTTGTTAGTATGTGGTCAACGGATAATATGCTTTCACTCATAGGGTCTTCTAGTTGCTAATTTAATACGAAATCGTAACAGGAGGAACGACGAAATCAATTCATTTTCCTACCTTCCCGAGCAATTCGGCGGAACCACCAATTGCCCGGAAAAAGGGGAAATTTTAACGATTTGCGATGAAACAATCAATCCCATCGTATTTCAATTTTGATTTGAGAGATTCAGCTTTTGTGCGGTCTGCAAAATCCCCAACTTGAACTACAAACTTTCCATCTCTTGGAGTTACGAACACAGCTTGGTTGTATTCAGATTTCATGTTTTCTTGGTATTTGATTGCTCTTTCTTTTTCCTGAAACACTCCCACTTGAACGGTGAATCCCTTCCCAGCTGCGATAGGTTTCACGGCACCAGGTTTTACCGGTGTGAGTTTTTCTGGTTTTGCTGGAGCATCATCTAAAAGGTCTGCATCATCTAAGTCATCAGCGAGATCGTCTTCACCTTTTTTGAGAACTTTGATTCCAACTTTAGTAATCCCTTTATCTTTAAACTCTAATAGTTCTGCAGTTTTTTCGGATACATCAACAATACGTTCGTCTACAAATGGCCCACGGTCATTGATGCGGACAACGGCTTCTTTGTTGTTTTCTAAGTTTTGAATTTTGACCACACTTCCAATTGGCAGTGTTCTATGAGCACCAGTCATTTTCATTCGATCAAAAGGTTCACCACTGGCAGTGGGACGACCTTGGAATTTTTGTCCATACCAAGAGGACAAACCAACTTCATCAAACTGGTCTGCCGGTTTTTTTGTTGGGATGGCGGCAGTAGCAACAGGAGCTGCATTTTTGGAATTAGAATCTAAATCATCAATGATGGAACGAGCCACTGGGTCTTCCGACTTAGTGTTACTCGCCTGTTTTGACTTCTGAGAACGTTCAAAAAATATATCTTCCGGATCACCGGAAGCACTGTAATCTCTGCGGGTAGCATCTGCCGAACTGCAGGATACCAGCCACAATATCATGGATATAAACATGAGTCTTTGCATAACTTTCCCCTTTCCTCTGGACTCTTGTGTGTACCTTTCGGAAGGTTTTTCCAATCTCGTGATAAATTTTCTTTGGGGAGATTCATTTCTGAAACGATAATGGGTCTGTATGGCACAAGAAATCCAATCTCTATTCAATGAGGCTGTCCGTTTGGAGCGAAACGGTGAGTGGGATCGTGCCGAAATCCAATACAAAATTTTACTCGAAAAAGATCCAAATTACCATTTGGCCTTACAAAACCTAGGGGTTATTTACGCCAAACAAGGAAAACACGCAGAAGCCATTCCCTTGTTTTCTAAGGCTTATAAACTTCATACCAATGTTAAAAATTGTTATAATCTGGCAGTTTCCCTCTACAAACATGAGGAAACAGAAAAAGCGATTAGTTTTTTAAAACAAACACTTACTTTTGAAAAGAAGTTTATTTCAGCACATCTACTGCTCGCACAAGCCTATCAGAAGTTAGGCAATGATGAAAAAACCGAAGTTTATCTTACCAATGTCATTAAAATTGAACCAGACCACAAATCAGCTTTAGGAGGGCTTGCGATGTTTTATTATGAAAGGAATCGTTTTCCAGAAAGTTTAAAAATGATTGAACGTTATTTGATTCTTTATCCTGGAAATGCTCAATTAAAAATCATCCAATCCGAAATCCTCTCCAAACAGGGGCATTATAAAGCATCTGCCACCTTACTTGCGACCATGGTAAAAGAAGATGTAGGATTTACGAATTTTAATGATAGTTTGCAAGCAGCTTGGAAAGAAGAAGATGGAGTGGCTCACGAAAGTTTGGCTCGGATCCAAACCAAAGCAAAAAAGAAATTAAAAGAATTCCAAACCAAATTAGAGCTTTCAAAAGAAAACCCAGAAGAGTTTTCTCCTCCCGATGCACAAGAGGCTTTGGATTTAAGTTTGTTATATCTTTTCAATGGCAATCCAGAAAAAGCGATGCAATATTTGGTATTTGCGCAAAAGATGAAGGAAACCACAGATCCAGACAGGCCATCTTAGATTGAAATTTCGTATCCCTTATCTTCTATTTCTTTGTTACTTTTTGTTTTTATTTGGATGTAGGTATCCCATCGCTAAACAAGATGAATTGGAAACAGATACCTTGTTTTTGGAACTGACTGGTTCCAAGGCCACTGACTGCAATGCGGAAGGGATTCGGTTGTCCAAAACCATTCAGTTGGACCAAGCGGAAACAGTTTGGGATCAGTGCATCCAAACCAATCCTAACGAAGTGGTTGTTCACTTAAACCGCCTTCGATTCTATTATTTGTTAGATGAATACGAACATCTCAAACAAAAAATTACAAAAGAAGCTCCTTCTCGTTCCTCTGTCACTTACACAACAATTTTAAAAGAGTTGGAAGTTCGCTTGCGAAATGAGGAAAGGGTTGTGTTGTTAGATGCACTTTCCCGACTAAAAGGTTGGGAATTGTATTCTTATGAAGAACTTGCCAATTATTATTTACAAACAGGTAACTTTGTTTATGCGGAAGGTTATTTCAATCAGATTTTAGAAGTAGTTCCCTTCCATGAAAATGCATTGTACGGAATGGCAGACATCCAAGTCCAAAAAAGCAATTGGTATAGTTTGCTTGATTATGCAAAATCACTCGAAGTTGCAGCCAAAAAGAATCAGGAATTTCATTTTTATTTTGTAAAAGCTAATTATGAATTAGGACGTTACGAAACCGCACTCAAATGGGCGGAATCGGCGACACCAAACGAAAAAACCCAAATTAGTTTTTTAGAAGTTTGGCGTGATACTTTACTTGTTTTAAAAGATTCTCCTAGATGGGATAATCTTTTACCTTACTACCGTAAGGCGGTCGAAAGAGGATACGCTGTCCCTGAGTCCGTTTTTTTTCCTACTTTATCTAAAGAAGGAAAGGATGTAAGAAAGGCTTCTCGTTCGGGCAGAAGTTAATCTTAAACTCTCAAATCCTATTCTAAAAATTGAAGTTTATTCCTTTTCCTGGCATAAATTCCAAATCTTTTCTGCTTGCCTGAGCTTCAGAACGTTATGCGTTCGAATGAATGGAATTTTATATCTTAAAAGATGAAGTTCGCAGGCCAAGGTGGCAAATTCTCTATCTGGAATGGGTAATTCGCCGAGTACATTTCCAAGAAAAGATTTTCTAGAAACTCCTACCATGAGCCTAGGAAATTCTAGTTTTAAAATTTCCAATTCTTGCAGGACTCGAAAAGAAACCATTGGATCTTCACTTAAGAAAAAACCCATACCTGGATCGAAGTAGAGAGCGGATTCGGGAATGTCCATGGCAACTAAATCAGAGCGGCGATCCCGAAAGAAAGTTTGAACCTTTCTGATTACTTTTTCTGGGGTTAAATTGGATTTACTTTTCGCAATATTTCTGTTATGCGAATGCATGATGATGAGTTTTAGCTCCGGGTGCTTTTTGATGTAGGAACTTAAAAAATCACGGTCACCTTCATAGGTAAATCCAGTGATGTCGTTGATACAACGCACCCCGGCTTCAATTCCTCTTTTCTGGATCTCAGGTCGGAAACTATCCAAACTGATTCGGACACCCTTAGGAACAAAATGTCGGATTATAGGTTCTACCCGTCTCCATTCCTCTTCCTCAGAAACTAAACTTGCATTGATGTTAGATGACTGACCGGAGACATCCAACCAATCCGCTCCTTCCTGTAAAAGTTTGTTTCCTTGGTTGATTGCATCATCCGGGTTCAGGAACTTTCCCCCGTCACTAAATGAGTCTGTGGTAATGTTTAAGATTCCGAAGATTTCGGCCATGAATGAGAAGGATTATCGGTAAACCTCCCCCTAAAAGCCTTATTTTTCCCTTGGCAGAAAATTCCGAACTGCCGATACATAGGAGAGACGGCAGATGAAAAAATACCTTATTTCCTTAATCATTTTGGTTTTCCCACTTCTGGCCCAACCTTTACCTAAAGTGAAGGACGTAAGGTTTTATCAGCCTCTTAACACTCAAAATGTGGAATACAACCCCATCATTTCTCCCACGGGTAGGTATTTGGTTTTCCAATCCAACCGCCCGGGTGGTGAGGGAGGGATGGACATTTGGATTTCAGAGAATTTAAGTTTTCCTGACCGAATGAAATTGCCTGTTTGGTCACCTCCCAAAAATTTTCGCGAACTAAATACTACGAATTTTGAAGGTATGTTTTCTATCCTTTTTGATGAAGAAGAAAAACCGTACGAATTGTACTTCACGTCTGTTCGTGATAAATCACAAGCCGATCCTAAAAAAAACCGTGAAGGTTATGATGGCCTCAACTTATATTATACAAAAATAAATCCTAGAACGGGGCTTTGGTCTGTACCCATTCACTTGAATGAAGTGAACTCACATTTTGAAGATAAAATGCCTGCCGTTTCACCTGATGGTTGTTCTATGGTATTTTCCTCCAACCGCCCGGGTGGGATTGGCGGATTTGACCTTTGGATTTCCAAAAGAGAACCGTCGACAGTTACTAAAGAAACAAATCCCGATAAACCTAAAATTAGATGTAGGGATGGGGTTTGGCAAAAACCAATTTCTGTAGGAACAACCGTGAATACAAAGGATGATGAAATTAGTCCTAGTTACCACTGGGATGGATTACGACTGTATTTTAGTTCCAATCGTGAAGATAAAAATCGTAAATTTAGTTTTTATTATAGCGAGTACAATAGTTCACAAAATTATTTTGAAACACCTATCCTTTTAGGTTCTCCGTTTAATACCAAACAACAACTGTCAGGCGAATCTACTGGATTTCCTTTTGATACTCCAGCCGATTATTCTACTTATAGTCTTTGGGAAGAAAGTGATAATGAAGGGATTTCGGCCACCTTTGATGATCTGTGGTTTTATTTTTCTTCTAACCGTCCAGGCGGAGAAGGCCAATTTGACATTTACCGCACCATGGTTCCTGAGGACTTACGTCGTACTTATGAATTTGTTTTCCGTGGTTTAGTTCTGGATGGATCTGAAGCCATTATGATTGGTCTGGATGCCACACTGAAAATTTATGATGATACAAGACCCATCCAAGTGATTACTTCGAAACGGATTGGTGGGGATCTTAGCACCTCTGATGCAGAGAATTTTAGAACCACAATTAAAACTGGGAAATTATACCGAGTGGAAGTGTCTTCGCCCGGATTCCATCCGACCGAACTGCTTTTGGATTTGAGAGGGAACGTAGGAAAGGATAAGGAACAATATTCTCAAATCATTCTACAACCCATCCGTCCGACGAAAGACGAACGACCTGACAAAACCATCCAAGGAATCCGATTCATCGTTAAAGACAAAAAAACAGATTTGGTGATTCCGAATGCCATTTGTTATTATTTTGATGATCTAACCCGAAAAGGAAAATCCTTAGAATCTAAAGATAGCCGTTTTGATTTAGAAAAATCTCCGACCATGGATTTTGAAATTTTAGTAAGAGCCAAAGGGTTTAAGGAAGAAACCTTCCTTTTTTCCAAAGACAAAATTTCTTCTATGGAAGGGAAAGAAACCGTCCTTTACCTCCGAAATTTAAATGACTTTGACAGTTTGTACAATACAATTATTTATTTCCCGTTCAATGAACGAACGTTGAGTGATGAAGATAAGAAAAAATTGGATCTTTTTGCTGACTTCCTCATCCAACATAAAAATGAAAAAGTTGAAATTGGTGGACATACTGATAATGTAGGGAATAAGGAATACAATATCAGTTTGAGTGAAGATAGGGCACTTTCTGTGTATCAATACTTACGACTGAAAGCTGTTCCTAAGGAGCGAATGAAAGTGCAGGCGTACCATTATTCGCAACCGATAGCAGAGAATGAAACGGAAGAAGGAAGATCACGAAATAGACGTGTGAATTTCAAAAAAATAGATTAGTTATGATCAATCGTGTAAAAATTCATTTCGACCAAGAACGAGAGTACCTTCCGTTGGAAGCAGTACGTGTTTTACCTGAGTTTTTCAAACAAATGATGGGTGGAAATGGATTGTTTCTAAAAGGTTATGATACTTTGATTCGCGTGAAATTCAAAGGAGAACGACCGGATGGGGCACATATTTGGGAATTAGAAACTATCCCTGAATTAATCGAAACAATTTTTACGATCCAGGCCACACCTCAGTTTCACGTCGAAGTGGATTATGAATTAATCAATCAAAAGGACAACCTCCTTCTCGGCAAAGTCATTGATAGAAGACAAACTTATGCAACTAGACAAGATCCCAGAAATGAAAAGGTTCGAGGGAATGCTGTTGCTTCTAATTTTTTAGTTGCAAAAACAAATATCGATTTTTCAAAACTAACAGGAGTTAGTTCCCAGGTAATTCTTTCTGATATCCAACGGAATGTTCTAAAAAATTATCCGCAGTCAAAAGTGGTATTTCTTTCTGGATCAACTCATAGTGATGAAATTGATCTAATGAAGGAACATAAAAAACCAATTTTTATTTTAGATACAGAAACATTTGAATCTTTTCCTTCTGAAGATGTGTTTGATCCTAAAAAAACATTCGAAGACGAGTTTTTGTTGGATGATAAAATCCAAGAATACAAAAAGAAAAAAATAGGTTCTTATATTTATTTTCCTTTATTCATTCAAATGAAAGACATGCATTTTTTTGCATATCTTTCGTTAGAAACAGAAAGGCCAGGGATTCCTGGTGAAGTTTTGGAACTGTTTAAAGAGGTTGAACGTACGTTTCAAGAAAGAATTATGGACTCAAACACCCATATTCTTGATGTCAAACAAAACGTACTCAACGTTTCCAGGGGTGGAGTTGCCTTGGAAGTTAACGATATGGAAATTATCAAAGCACTGAAAGTGAAACCAACATTTACCCTGGATATCAATTTCAAATTGCAGGCACCGATTCGGATGGCGATAGAATTACGACATTTGGAAGAGGTGAATGATTTTTATCGATTGGGTGGAAGGATCACGGGTGTCAGCGGAGATAAAAAAGCCAAAGAGATTTACCACAGTCTCATCGACTTTTTTGGCTGATCTTACGCGGGTTCAATAGGGGCCAAGATTGAAAGAACAAAAACTAACGACAGAAAACTATAAAGGCACTCGGGATTTTTACCCTGAGGATATGCGCCTTCGAAACTACTTATTTTCGGTGATGAAAGATGTCGCCAGATCCTATGGATATGAAGAGTATGATGGCCCTATGGTGGAATCTTTGGATTTATACCGAGCTAAAACGGGCGAAGAAATTGTAGGGAAACAAATTTATAATTTTATCGATAAGGGAGATCGTGAGGTTGCGATCCGACCTGAGATGACACCAACTGTCGCTAGGATGGTAGCAAAAAAATTGCGCGACCTTCCTCGTCCCATTCGTTGGTTTTCCATTCCTAACCTTTGGCGATACGAACAACCGGGCCATGGTCGCCTTCGTGAACATTGGCAATTGAATGTGGACATGTTTGGTGTGACAAGCCAGAAGGCCGAATTAGAAATTTTATCTTTGGCTTGTGATATTCTTTTTGCATTTGGAGCCAAAAGGAATAGTTTTAAAGTTACAATTTCTCACAGATCACTTCTCGACGAATTTTTGTTAGATGGTCTAAAGGTAAGTCCAAACCAAGCGCATGAAGTTTCTAAAATTTTAGATAAAAAAAATAAAATTACGGAAGATGAGTATATTGCTCTTGTTTCAAAAACCATTCCTAATGATCCAACAGCAGTATCAAAGATAAACTTGTTTCTTGCTGCCACCACAGATACTCTCGGTCAAATTCCTGGAATCAAAGATGAAACTAGAAACACAATCCAAACATTGTTTGAGGATTTAAAAACCATTGGATTAGAGGATATTGTTTATTTTGACCCTTCAGTTGTAAGAGGTTTTGATTATTATACGGGTTTTATTTTTGAAATTTTTGACACTTCTCCACAAAATAAACGTTCGTTATATGGTGGTGGAAGGTATGATAATTTAATTGGTTTGTTTTCCAATGAAGAACTTTCTGGAATTGGGTTTGGTCTTGGGGATGTAACTCTTCAAAATTTTTTAACTGCACACAATTTATTACCAAATTTTGTGAATGATTCCACCGTTTACATTCCTCTTTTAGATGAGTCTTCCTTTGCAGAAAATCATAACTTTGCAAAGGAACTACGAAAAGAAAAGATTGCCGTAGAGGTTTCTTTACTTTCTCAAAAAATGGGGAAACAACTTTCTTATGCAGAGAAAAAAGGGTACCGCTGGATTTTACTTCGTGGTGAAGATGAAATCAAAGCAGGCACTGTGACATTAAAAGATATGGCAACTCGCAACCAATGGACTTCTTCTTTTTCGGAAGCACTTCAAAAGATAAAAGAAGAGCTTTCTAAATGAATTTTATTTCTGCCATTGATTTAAAGTTTTCGACTTGGATCCAAAAAAATCTCCACCACCCAAAACTCAGTTGGGTTTTGTCTCGGGTCAATCGTGGAGAAATGTTTGCCCTTGTTTTGTTGCCACTTATGTTTTTAAGCAATCTTTACAAGCCGGTTTACATTAGTTTGCCCTTTGTTTTGGTTTTTACTTATCTAACAGATCGTTTAGTGTTGGTTTTGAAAAAATACTTCGCTAGGAAACGTCCCCTAGTCAGTGTTATGGGAAAAGTGGATTCCAATCCAGATATGAAACATTCTTTTCCTTCGGCTCATAGCGCAAATTCCATTGTTGTATCTACGATTTTAGTTTTTGCCTTTCATGAGACTCCGTATTTCTTTTTCTTCAGTTTGTTTGCTGGTGTGGGTAGACTTGTTACCTTACATCATTTTGTGAGTGATATTGTGGGAGGATGGATCATTGGTTTTGGAATTGGACTCATTGCAGTTTTAATTCATTATTATCTTTGGCCTTTTGTTTTAACGTTATGAAACAGATTGGATATTTTATTTCATTTTTAATTGTTTATTTGTTTTATTTTCCATTTAAGGTTCTTCCGTATAAATGGTGTTTGGCGTATGGAATATTTTTAGCCAAACTCATTTATCCTCTGGATAAAAAACATAGAAAGGTTGCTGCCGATAATATTCGTTTTGCCTTTCCGGCTTATACAGAAGTTCAAATTCATAATTTAGTAAAGGCTCATTATCGTCATTTGGGTATCCTTCTTGCGCATACACTTTGGGCACCTCGAATGACTAGAAAGTGGTTGGATAAAAACCTAATTATCGATTCTGAAAGTTTACAAATTGAAGAAGAAACTAAAAAACAAGGAGTAGGAGTGATTCTAATTTCAGGTCACTTTGGCACTTGGGAAATTTTAGTTCAGTTTTTAGGAATCCGTATGAAGGGCGGAGGAATTTACAAAAAGGTAAGAAACCCCTTTGTTGACCAGTTACTCCGTCGGATGCGTTCTAAAAATGGGGTAGTGCTTGTTCCTGTCCAAGAGTCTACACAAGTCATCAAACTTCTCAAACAAGGGTATTGGATTGGATTTGGTGCAGATCAAAATGCTGGAAAAGCTGGGATTTTTGTTCCGTTTATGAACAGACAAGCATCAACATTTGTTGGTCCGGCCCTTATGGCATACTTAACTGGTGCTAAGATGTTATATTATTCTGTGTTAGCTGGCCCGGATGGGAAGGTGATTGTTCGTGTTAAGGATTTGGGTTTTGTTGATAAAAAACTATATCCTTCCAAAGATGATGTGATTCGGCATTATACAGAACTTTGGACGAAAACTTTGGAAGAAGAAGTGAAGTTATTTCCGGAGCAGTACTTTTGGGTACACCGTCGTTGGAGAACCCAACCGCAGGCCATCGAAAACAACCAGTAATGGAAAGATTAGAAACTTAAAAGTAAAAACCTAATCTTTCCAATGCCAATCTTAAATCTCGGAGTTATTCTCCGAGAAGTGCGAGTGTAGGTTTGTGACGAATCACCCCGTTTTCAGCAATCATACATGCATTGATGATCTCATCTTCCAAGTTGATGTTGAATTGTTTTTCTTTATTCACAAACAACTTTAGGAAGTTCACAATGTTCTTTGCATACATTTTACTTGCATCCATTGGTTGTGTACTTTGAAGGTTGGAATTTCCAATCACAGTAATACCTTTGTAAACAATTGTTTTATCGTTTTCGGTCACTTCACAGTTACCACCGTTAACCGCAGCCAAATCAACAATCACAGAACCTTGTCTCATTTTATCCACCATATCTTTGGTGATGAGTACAGGAGCTTTTTTTCCAGGAATGAGAGCTGTTGTGATAATGATATCTGCTTTTTCAGCATACTTTGCAATGGCTTCTTTTTGGCGACGTTGGTAATCTTCTGATTGTTCCACCGCATAACCACCAGTATTCGAAGCATCAGCTGCTCCTTCTACTTCCACAAATTTTGCACCAAGTGACATACACTGTTCTTTCACTTCTGGTCTTGTATCAAATACATCCACCACTGCCCCAAGTCGGCGAGAAGTCGCAATGGCTTGGAGTCCTGCAACACCTGCTCCGAGGATCAAAACTCTAGCAGGAGTGATGGTTCCTGCGGCAGTTGTTAACATTGGGAAAAAACGGCTATAGTTGGAAGCAGCAAGTAACACTGCTTTGTATCCAGAAACTGTTGCTTGGCTACTGAGAACGTCCATGGACTGTGCCCGAGTGATTCGTGGGATTGTGTCCATAGAGAAAATTTTAAAAGACGCGTTTGCGATTTCTTTTACTTTTTTAGGGAAAGCAAGAGGAGAAAGTGTAGCAATATAGAGTTTGTCTTTGCCAATTTTTTTAGCACTGGCTTCATCCAATGTATGGATGGATACAACGATGTCTGATCCAGAAAGAATCGCATCTCTTGATTCTACAGTTGCACCAACATCTTTATAATCTTGGTCGGAGAAAAACGCATTGTCCCCAGCAGTTGTTTCAACGGAAACAGTAAAACCTAACTTTTTGAGTGGGTCAACTACATCCGGAGTGATTGCCACTCGGTTTTCATAAGATGGTTCTTTGATTACGCCTATTTTCATTTTATACTCTTTTGCTAAAATATTCGATGGTTTTTTTTACGCCTTCCACGAGCGGAACGGTCGTTGAATAATTCAATTTTTCTTTCGCCAAACCTAGATTTGGTTTTCTTCTGGTTGGATCATCTTGTGGAAGTGGAAGGTAAATGATTTTAGATTTACTTCCTGTTTCTTTGATTACAAGTTCCGCAAGTTCTTTAACCGTGAATTCTCCGTCATTGCCTAGGTTGACTGGTCCAATGAAATTATCCGTGTTCATCATGGTAATGATCCCACGAACTAAATCATCCACGTAACAGAAGGAGCGAGTTTGGCTTCCATCACCATAAATGGTAATATTTTCTCCGCGTAACGCTTGTACAATGAAGTTACTTACCACTCGACCGTCATCCGGGATCATTCTTGGGCCATAAGTATTAAAAATACGGATCACTCGAATGTCTACACCATGTTGGCGGTGGTAATCGAAACATAAAGTTTCTGCTAAACGTTTTCCTTCATCATAACAACTTCTGATTCCGATGGTGTTTACATTTCCCCAATAGGATTCTGTCTGTGGGTGTTCGAGTGGGTTCCCATAAACTTCAGATGTGCTTGCTTGGAGGATTCGAGCTTTCACTCGTTTGGCAAGTCCGAGCATGTTTGTCATACCCAAAACATTGGTTTTGATGGTTTTGATAGGATTACTTTGGTAATGAACGGGAGAGGCCGGACATGCCATATTGTAAATTTCGTCCACTTCCAATTTGATAGGATCCGTGATGTCATGGCGGATCAGTTCAAAGTTCGGATTGGAGAGGAGGTGAGTTAGGTTTTCTTTTCGTCCGGTGTGGAAATTGTCCAATACGATGATTTGGTTCCCAGCGTTCAAAAGAGTTTCTGCCAGATGAGAACCGATGAATCCGGCTCCACCTGTGATAAGGATTCTTTTTGCCATTGAGATTCTATATTTATGAAGTCGGTGTCCTCGGCAAATGAAAATTTGTGAGAAGGACTAGGGGTTGTTGTCTTTGGGAGGGAAGTCCTGGAACAAATTCGGGGGCAAAACGATCCCACTTTCGGGATCCACACCACGTTTTTCCAACCAAAGTTTTGCTTCAGGAGAAAGCTCACCGGGAAACCTTTCGAACGACTCTTCCACTTCCGGGAAATCATGAGATTCTTCGTGGCTGAGGGAACTTCGTAGAGACATAAAAATAATTCCAATGCTAAGGAGAGACCAAAGGGTCGCGATCATGTAACCTAGAACCACAACCACAGTGGGAACTTCCTGGTTTTGTAAGTCTTCGGGGCCGAGACCAGACATCCAAAAGGCAAGGATTCCCGCGTCCGTTTCGGTTAATCTTTCTGCAAAATCAGAGAGATCATATAGGGAATAGAGAGAGATACTAGTACCTAAAAACACTAAGGAAAGGATGGAAATGGTTTCACCTAACATCCCAGTGACAAGAATGCCCACTCCCCAAAAAATTCCGGTAAGATAAGCAAGGTCACCTAGTTTAGAATAAAGGACACTGACAGAGATCAGAAACAATCCTAACAAAATCATTGTTTGGCGAGCATGGCGGCCTTGGAATCCGAGGCGTAACAAAAAAGCTCCGACAAGGGAAGAACCAATGTATCCTGCGGAAACTACCAAAATAAAGGAACCGCGAAAAGAAGCAGGGATCGCGATGGTTTCCCCTCCTTCATTTCCATGGAGAGCAATCCCTTTGACAACACCCCCGCTGAATAGAGCAGCAGTGGCATGACAGATTTCATGGATGAGTACAACAAACTCTTTGAGGTAGGAAGTGAATTGGTGATCCCAAAACGCCACTAAACTCAAAATCAAAGAGAGAAAAATGACAAACTTAACCGGTTTTTCTGCCATCATCGATTTTAATATCGGCTAGTTCGGTGTAAAAGAAAGACCAATAAATGTGATATCATCCGATTGTTCTCGGTTCCCACGAAAATTTGTCATTTTGGATTCGAGTAGGGGAGGGATTTCCTTTACGGTTTTTTGTGCGTTGAAATGCAAAAATTCAATTAATGTTTCTTCACCAAAAATTTCATCTCTTTCACTGAAGGCTTCAGTGATTCCATCCGAATAAAGGAAAAGTTTGGTTCCAGGCAGTAATTTTAATTCTTGGGCGTGGTAATCCGTTTCTAGAATTCCAAGTACTCGTTGTGTTTTCGAATGTAGTTTGATTTGTCCATCGGCCCGCATCTCAATGAGCGAAAGATGACCTGCATTGACGTACTTAAAAATATTTTCTTTGGAATCAAAAATCCCACCGAGGAGAGTCATAAACTCGTTTCCTTTATATCTTGCACGGAAAAACGAATTGATTTCACGAAACAATCCTTCGAGTGAAGTTCCATTTCGTAATTGTTCTCTCACAATTCCTTTGATGGCACTGACTAAAAATCCGGTTCCCAGTCCATGTCCAGCAACATCACCTAACAAAACAATCATCTTGGTTTGGGAAATAGGAATGATGTCTAAATAATCTCCAGAAATTCCCACGGCCGGTTTAGAAATATATCCGTAATCAATTCCTTTGACTTCACTGGGTAAAATGAGCCGTAGTGTGTTGTCGACAATGGATGCTGTTTGGATGTCCCTTACAATTTTTCTTTTTTGAATTTCATCTTCTAACAAACTATAGTTTTCGAGTAACATCCCCGAAATTTTCACCACTTCATTGATAAATTTTAATTCTCCAATGGAGAAATATTTTTTATCTAACTTCTCTCCAATGAGAATCATTGCTTGGATATTTTTTTTGTTCGAAGAAGAATCATAAGCTGGGAATGCCAATTGGACATTGAGTCCTTTTAGAAAATTATATAAAGTTTCGCGTAAACCAATTCCATATTCAAGATGGGAAGTTACCGTCACACGATCAGTACTTGTAAAATAATTCCAAATTTCTGATTGGGGTGAGATACGAACAAAGTCGATATTTTTTAGGTCGGTACTCGCGAATTGATCTCCTGGAATTAAGATGATGATATTGGAAACATTTACCGTGTCTTTTACCGTTCGGTTGATGGTTAGAATCGTTTTTCGCATCGAAAGTGGAGATGATAGAAGGGCAGTGATTTTATTAATTCCTTCACTTAATTTTGGATTTTGTTCGAAGAACCAATAATCGAATAATTCTTTGACCCTTAGTTTGAGAGGGATGAGATAAGCAGTGACTAAAAAAAGATAAATCAGGTTAAATACCCAACGATCTTTTAAATAACGAATGGGTAGAATAAAATCTAAAACAAAAATAGTGCCGATATAGGTTCCTAAAATAATTAAAACCAAAATGAGAGTGACAATACTCGGTGTAAAAATCACCAATGAAGGAACAAATGTATAACGGTAAGTTCCATAAAAGAAAGAAAGTATAAATAAAAAATATGTTATGATGATAAAGGATCTGTTGATAAAAAACCAAGGGTATCTGTCGAAAAAGAGAGTGCTAATCGGAAGTGATACATAAAGGAAAATGGAGAAAACAAGTATGATCCGTTTGAGTAAAGCTTCTTCTCGTGGTTTTGATTTTACGATTTCAAAAATATTGGCAAAAATGTTAATCGAACCAAATAAGATGGTAATGGCATGAGCAACTAAGACGATTCTGTCGATTAACAACATATCGGATTTTTCTTGTGAGGCAATCATTGCCATGATAAATGAAATGAGAACTTGTGGTAATAACCATTTGGAGTTGATTTCTTTTCCCCGAAGTCTATAGATCAAATGATATTGGAGAAAACTTCCTAAATAGAGAGTTAGGATAAACAAAAAGATAGAATTTTTAAATGTGAGGACAAAAACATTAGAAAGAATGACAAGTCCAAAGTTGAGAAAAAAACCAAATATCAAAGCATCTCTTGTGGAATAATAAAAATATACTGCGATTGCTAAACTAAAAAAGGCCAAAAATAAATCTGAAAAAAAGACTCCGAGAACATCTGTTTTGCGAAGCGTTTTGAGTTTGAAATTTTCCTCATAAATGTTTCCGCTGTTGTCTTTGATATGTAAGGGATACGAATCAATATTCGTAAAATCTGTTATGGATTCAAATTTTTCCAGATCTTCTTGAACCACTGAGTTTCCCCAATGGGAACGGTTTCCTTCTCCTATATTGGCAATGAGTCCCGAAGGATAATGATAAAAAGGAAGTCTTTTGTTGTTATTTTGAAATCCAATAAAAGCAAAAAGTAGGATTAAAAAAAACAAAAGAGAAGAGAGTATGGTGATTGTTAGTTCTCTCATTTGATTTCGGGCTCTTCGTAACTAAATTTGAGCACAGGTTCGCCACGTTGTTGAATGATGATGGGGCCTTTATCCATATTGATCATGTTTTTCCATCCCATACTTGCAACAACTTCCTCGGAATTCCTTGTGATTCGGAATTGTTTTCCTTCTTGCACTATATAGAGTTCTGAATGACCAATTTTTCCAATGATCATCTCGTAGTTTTCTTTCCAGTCTAACTTTTGGAAGGTGGATTGAATTAGTGCTTTGATATCAGAAAAACCTTTTAGAATGCGAAGCCTGGATTGGGAATAAACAACTCCTAAAATATAGGAAAGAATGATTCCAATATGTTGGTAAGATTTTCCTGCATTTAAAATGACAAAAAACCAACTTCCATCTTCCACCTGAAAAAACTCGATTAGGTTTCTACTTGTTCTTTTGAATGCTGTAATTTTCCAACCAAGAAGTTCAGGAATGGTTCCTGTTTCCAAAAGATTTTGTACACGAACGGCATACTCAGCTTCCTTTTGGTATTTTTTATTTTCCGAAATATGGTAAGAGAGAATATGATTGTGAATGGTGAGTGCTGATTGACCTGCGAGTAGTGACAAACTATGTGTAGCTTCTGAATTTGGAATATTGGATACAGCAATAAATCCAAATAATTTTTCACGAAAAATAAAAGGATAAATATAGTTTGCATGTAGTTCCATAAAGTCGTTATTTATGTTTTCATACGAATAGGTCTCTGCAACAGAGGCACCGTTTCTTTTACTTAGTAAAAAAGATTGGAAACTTGTTTTTACCGTAATGTCTTTTGTGGGACTGAGTTTTTTTTGGCGACCTCGGAAGTAAGAGTGAAAAGCAAAGGTTCCATTCTGAGTGAGGACTCCCATTGTTCCCGAATGACTTCCCGTAATTTTTACCATATCCGGAAAAACGTTTTTAACCAGTGCATCAAAGTTAAATCGTTTGATGGCTTGCCGATAGGATTCTGCATCTTCTGTCAGATACTCTGATAAAAATCTGGTTCGAATATAACGAGTGAGTCTTTCGATTATGGGTAGGTATAAAATTAGAGCGAAGGCACTTGTTAGTAGTAAAGCAAGTTCCAAACGATAAGACATCTGTTCCGGAATCTGAGAAAGAATCAGAAAATAGGAAAGATAAACGAGTAAAATAAACAAAGTACGTGTGAATATATTGGTTACAGACAGTTTTAACTGATAACTTGAAGGTAAAAAATATTTTAGAGTACTTTTGAATTTGTTAGAATTCATGTTGTATAGTAAGCGTTTTCCTGAATATACCCTTCGGTAAAATCACAACTCCAAAAAGTTTTTAGAAAGGATCCTGTATTTAAAATGACAGAGATTTTGATTTCTTCATTTGATTTTAGATATTCGGCTAACTTTGTTTTGGTGTCGTTGTCAGCTCCCTTAACAGAAATTCCACCCAATTGAATTTCCAAAGAATCATAAGGAATGGGTTCATCAAATACCTTACCAATGGCCATTACAAATCTTCCCCAATTAGGATCCCCACCGTAAATAGCAGTTTTCACAAGAGGAGAATTAAGAATGGATTTTCCGATTTTTGTTACTTGTGAATCATCGCGTCCATGGGAAACAGTGAGTTCAATTAGTTTGGATGCACCTTCTCCATCGCGGGCAATTAATTTAGAAAGGTCGGTTGCGATTTCTCTTAAGTGAGATTCAAAAACATCATCAGGGATGGTTCCAAGAACACCCGAACACATCAGAACCACGGTATCACTTGTGGATGTATCGGAATCAATGGTGACACAATTGTAGGTGACATCGACAACTCGTTTTAAAATTCCTTGTAGGTCACCTGATTCGGGTAAATAATCAGAAAGTATATAAGACAACATCGTTGCCATATTGGGTTCAATCATTCCTGCACCCTTAGCAATTCCAAACATCACCCCTTCACCCGCTTGGTTTGTCATCGTCCGATAGGAGATTTTTTTACGAGTGTCGGTAGTCATAATGGCTTCTGCCACTTCTTCTAAATTTCCTAATTTTAAATCTGCTTTTGCCGTAGAACAAGCGTTAAGGATTTTTTCGATGGGAAGGGGAACACCAATCACTCCAGTGGAGGAAGGAAGAATGTCTTCAGCAGGGATTCCTAAAGATTTTCCAAGTTCCGTACAAATCGCATAAGAATTTTTGATTCCTTGTTCCCCCGTGGCAACATTGGAATTTTTAGAATTGATGACAATGGCTTGGAGGTAACCGTCTTTGATATGGTCACGGCCTACATAAATGGGAGCACCTGGAAAATTATTCCGAGTGAATACGGCGGCCGCCTTACATCGATTTTCCGAATAAATGACTGCGAAATCTAAACTTGTGTCTTTGATCCCTATGTTTTTGCCGAAGGAATAAAATCCCAATGGAAACTTCATAAATACCTACCGGATACCAATATTCTATCCGGGTACTTCCCTTACGAGAATCTATTTTTTAGGAAATTCAAAGGCAAAAATGGAGCCACCTTTGGGGTTTGGGGAAACGGAAACTTCTCCAGAATGCAGGCGAGCGATGTGTTTGACAATGGAAAGACCAAGTCCCGTTCCCCCCTCTTTTCTGGAACGATTGGTATCCACTCGGAAAAAACGTTCAAAGATCCTTTCTGCATCTTCCGCAGAAATTCCAATTCCATGGTCGATCACCTGGATTTGGTTATTATTTTCTGTCGACAAAGCCCTGACAATCACACTGGAACCTTCTGGGCTATAGGCTGAGGCGTTGGAAATTAAATTCACAAGTAGATCTTCTAGTAACAAACGATCGGCCTGCACTTTGAAGTCCGAGGGGATGTCCAAAACCAAATTCTGTTTTTTCTGAGAATAAATGACACCGAGAGAGTCCGATACATTCTTTACGAGATCCAAAAGCGAAAAGTCAGTCAGGTTTAAAACAGTTTTATGGTTTTCAAGACGTGAGACCGTCAACATATCTTCTACAATCCGAATGAGTCTTTCCGTATTTCGCAGAATGGCATCTAAGAATTTCCTTTCATTCGAATCTTGTGGAAGTTTTAGTTTGTATTCCAAAGTCTCTGCGTACCCTTTAATCGATGTTATGGGAGTCTTTAATTCATGAGATGCATTTTGGAAAAATTGTTCGCGAATGAGTTGGTTTTGCCTGTCTTCAGTGATGTCTGACAACACACCAATGTACAACTGGATCATGGAATCGGATTTGATAGGATAAATTCGGGCTGTATAAAAGTGAATTCCATCTTGAAATTCTGTTTTCCCTTCCACTCCATGATGGATTTTATCTTTAATGAAAGTGAGGAGTTCTTTATTTTTTATCGAAGGAATATAATCTTTAAACTGGGAATTTTTTTGGATCAATGTATCCGAAATATTACGATTTAAAAATAGAAATTTTTCATTTCGATCAATCGCAAAAACACCTTCCTTTAAGTTTTGTAATAAATAATTAAACTTTTCTTTTTCTACGGTTAAATCCAAAAATTGAACTTTGAGTCGTCTTGCCATTTCGTTAATGGAAGAGGTCAGTGTGGCAAGTTCTCGAATGTCAGGTGATGAAAGTTCAACTCCAAAATCACCCGCATTGATTTCTTTTGTTTTTTTCTCAACAGTGGCTAGCGGATCTGTGATTCGCATCGCAATGTTTGTAGAAATATAAAATGTACCGAAAATAGAAATTAAAACAAAACCAAATAGGATGAGCGGCCGTACTGCGGGCACAACTAGATCGTAAATATAAAATACACCCAATGCTAGGGTCAACAAAACAAGTAAAAGACCCCAGTTGAGTAACAGTAATGTAGAAAAAAAACTACGCATCTCGGAATCGGTAACCGACCCCGCGAATGGTTTCTAATCTTTCTTTTTCGGAAAGTAATTTGTCGCGAAGGCGTTTGATATTTACATCTACGGTTCTATCCGTTACAAAAACATCTTTTCCCCAAATCCGATCCAGGAGTTTGTCCCGAGAAAAAGCCACTCCAGGATTTCCTGCAAACAGTTGTAAAAGTTTGAATTCGATTAATGTCAGATCAATTTCAGTTCCTTCGACAAACACTTTGTGTGCAGTTGGATTGATTTGGATTTTTCCGGTGGATATGGTTCCTTGAACTTCTTGGTTTGGATCTGTAGTTCTTCGCGTAACGGTTCTTACGCGAGCAACAAGTTCTCGAATATTAAATGGTTTGCGAATGTAGTCATCGGCACCAAGCTCTAGACCAAGTACTACATCTGTTTCCCCAGTTTTTGCGGTTACCATTAAAATAGGAATGTGAGGGTATTTTTCTTTGATGCGTTTGCAAAGATCCATCCCACCGATTCCCGGTAACATCAAATCTAAGATGATTCCTTCGGGGAGGTTTTTTTCTAAACGAGGGAGGACTTCCATCCCATTGTGACATACTTCAGTCTGAAATCCTTCTTCCTCTAAATGGAATTGGATCAGTCCTGCAATGTCTTCTTCGTCATCTACAATTAGTATTTTCATGAATTATTCCAAAAGTAACAGGGATTCATTACAAACAGAATACAAAATGATTACAATGAAACGATATCTATCTATTTCTCGAGCATTTGGTTGATGTCTCGGATGGCTTGGCGTTGTCTGAGTAACAAAAATCCAAGGAATCCAAAAAATAACAAGAATGCAAGTACGTAGACCCAAAGTAGGGAACGAAGGCGGGCTTGTTCTTTTTCAATGGCTTGGATTTCTTCCAAGTGAGAGATGAGAAAATAAAAATGGTCTGCCTTCGGATAGGACTTTTTGATTTCTGTTCGGAGCTCCGAAACGAGCACTTTGGAATCCTCTTTGGAAAGGGACTCGATTAACGGTAGAGATTTATCCAAATCCATTTTCAAAAATTCTTCCGCTGATGGCAACGCCTCGGCGGAAAGGGAGATGGCAAAACAAAGAATGGGGAGAACCAATAGACCTTTCACGAATACTCTAGACCTCTTCAAATCCAAGTTTCTCTTTCCATTCATTCAGAAAAGGAATTCTTGTGTTGAGGAGTAAAAAGCCAAGTACAAGTGAGTAAAAACAGAAAAACAAACTGGAACTAATCAAAATCGGTAAAAGTAATCCTGTGTTCTCATGATAAAAAACGGAAAGAAACATTGTCACCATAGGGATAAGAAATAACAAAATAGAAAGCCCTACGGAGGAAAATAAAAACTTCAGTGGCAATATTTGTCCTAACACACGCAAACGGATGACAGGAGGTGCTTCCGAATGTTTTAAAAACGGATCAGGATGATGAAATGCGTCGGTGTTGCGAATGATTTTGGGATCAACTTTCGATTTCATGTGACCACCATTTTCTGATAAGATCCTTCCCTCTGGAAATATGGCTTTTGATCGTACCCAGTTTTATATTTAAATCGGATGCAATTTCTTTGAGAGGTTTATTTTCAAAGTAATGTAATAAAATCGGCATTTGGTATGATTTTGGTAATTTTGCAATGAGGGATCGCAAGTTGTGGCTTGTTTCTTCTTTGTCTAAAATATCTACTACACTAGGTTTTGAATGATCGGCAACAGAACTGATATCTTCTTTCCAATCAGTAATGGGTAGTTTTTTCTTTTTAAAAACTTTTGTTAGGCGAAACCTTGCGATCTGAAACAACCAAGTGGAAAATTGTGATTCACCGCGAAATTGGCTGAGTGATTCGTAAGTTTTTAAAAAAACTTCTTGGGTGAAATCTTCTGCTTCTTCATCCGTGAGGAAGGCTTTTTTTGCCTGTGAAAATACCATACCTTGGTATCTTTTCATGAGCACTTCGAATTGGGACACGTCTCCACGTAAGACAGATTGGACAGAATTCCAATCCTCCTCATTACAGATCCGTTTTGTCGACTCTACCGACTCATTTTGTAAAAGGTCAAGAGACCGAGTCCAATTGCGAATGGGATTAACCCTCCTAACATCGCCATAGAACTACCTAAGACGAGTATAAATACAAACGATAAGGCAAAACCAGTGAATGTCAACAAAAGACCTAGGAAAAATGAATACAATCTGATGTCAAAACTCCAAGGTTTGTATTGCCCTGATTGGATCAGAGCCATCTTTTGTTTATGCCACCACTGAAACAAAAAAAACAAAAGTGTGGTACCAAAAATAATTCCTACATTGGGAACCAGATAAAGAACCAATCGATAAGGATCGGATCCTCCTGATTTTTGTATCTCTGTTAATAATGATAGGATGGTTTCATATTGTTCTTGCGTCACGAAACAGCCTCTCCAATTAAATTAGATGCGTATGTACTGAGTAAAGACATCCCTTCTGGTTTGTCACATTGGAAAATTTGAATTCCTATATTTGTAATATCTGATTCTGCTTTTTTTAGACTTCTGAGACTTCCATAAAAAGTGTAGGGAGAAGAATTGATAACCATTTGAAAGGAGACAGGAGAACCTAACGTTCTGTTTTCGATATTAGTGCCAGCAGGTAAGGACATACTAATCCCACGTCCATCCTGGCTAATATCTCTAACGGGTGTTGTGCGAATGGCGGTTTCCCAATCTTTGGCATAGGCAAATTCTAATTGGAAAATAAATTCTTCTGCTTTTTGTTCTAAAAAGGTGAGTAAAGAACCAATTCCTTCTGGGCCTTCGATATCGGATTGTAAGGAAGGATTTCCCAAGTCTGGCAAATTGCTAATGATTTCAAAATATCCGAGTAATACTTTTCCATTGGCAAAAAATGGAAAAATGAGTGTGGATTTAGTATTGTTTAAGAGGAGAGAATCTAAGTAAGAACGAATATATATTTCTGTGAGTTTTTTCGGACTATAAAAACTTCTATCTGTATAAAAAACCCTTCGATTCGCATCACGCACGTAATATGGGGCTTTGGAGGTGGCAAGGGCTTCCATTAGTTGTGTGTCCACAGCATAATAAAAACCAATTTGTACTTTTTTAATAAAGTATCCATAGTTTGTCAGAGTTTGTTCTAAGTGGACTTGCCATTGGGTCAAAATTTGGTTGATGATCGAAGTTTTTCCATAGATTGAGATGACAGTTCCGAGATCTGCCGTTTGTGCCATTTTGATTTCATAAGCGGAGATGTCTTCAATGGCTGCTCGTTTGGCTGAGCGTTCCAAAGGTTCGATGAGGATTTCGTAAACTTGGAGAAGATCGTCTTGGTAAGGGTTCACTGGTTTGACACGAAGTTCGACTCTATTTTCTTTAAGAACACAGACCAAGGATTTTGGTTTGGATAGGAGGGGTTCCGTTGTTGTGATCGTGATATGAACCGACTTCAAAATATCGTTCACCGCAACCGGGTTTGTAAGAGTGAACTTTTGTTTGGAATCTCTTTCTTGGAGGACGGTACTGGTGAGTTTGGAAACAATTCCTAAAAGTGTCCTTTGGTCGGTCAGTCTGTATTTTTTCATGGTCTAAGCAGTATGATACGTAAAATCCTAATTTTTGCCATAGTTTTTCCATCCTTTTTGCCTCTATGGGCAGAAAAACCAAAGTACCAATACTTCGGAAAGGCGTACGACCTAAGTACTGGAAAATACATATATTCTGACAATCATAAAGAATATTATAATAATGGAAAACACATCTATTCGGATATCCAATACAAAGATGCGGAAGGAAAGGTTTTTGGCACCAAACACATCGAATTTGATAAAAACGCAGAAGTTCCTACATTTAAAACGGAGGACTTTCGTGATGGTTATATTGAAGGAGCGGATGTAAAAGGTAGGTCTGTCCGGTTATTTTCCAAACGTAAAAAAGAAGATCCACTTTCCGAAAAAACTTACACACCCAAAACACCCGCTGTGATGGACGGGGGTTTTGATTATTTTGTCAGAAACAATTGGGAACCTTTATCCAAAGGAGAAAGGTTGTCTTTTCATTTTCTGGCTCCCATCCAACTTGATGATTATAAATTTGCTGCGGAAAAAATCCGCGACGGAGAATGGAAGGGAAGGCCTGCTTTGTATTTACGATTAGAGGTTGATAATTTTCTTTTGAAACAAGTTGTGAAACCTTTCCTTTTGGTTTACGATGTCCAAACGAGAAGGATCTTACAATTTGAAGGACTTTCCAATATCAATGATGAAAATGGAAAAAGTCTGAAAGTAAAAATTGTTTACGATTATCCTAAGGAAGTATTGGAACCTTGACACAAAGGACATTTGATCAATTCTTTAAAAACCCACGGACATGGAAGGAAGATTTAATCGCTGTAGGTGGGGATTTTTCCGTAGAGCGTTTGTTATATGCATATACGCATGGAATTTTCCCTTGGTCGGAAGATCCAGTTCGTTGGTATTGTCTGGATCCCCGTGCCATCTTTGATTTACAAAGAGTTCATTTTTCCAAAACCGTTCAGAGAAAAGTAAAACAAGGAAAATTTCGGATTAGTTTTAATGAAGCCTTTCCCATCGTGATGCAAGGTTGTTCTTATAGAGAAAAAGATAATACTTGGATCACACCTGGATTTATCGAAGGTTATGCGGAACTACATAGGTTGGGATGGGCCCATTCCGTAGAAGTTTGGAATTCAGAGAATGTACTCGTTGGTGGGGTTTATGGAGTTGCCATTGGCAAATTTTTTGCCGGGGAAAGTATGTTTTCTTTTGAATCAGATGCAGGGAAGGTGGGATTGTATCATCTATTTGAAAAACTAAGAACTTCTGGTTTTGAGCTTTTTGACACCCAACAACTCAATCATGTGACCTGGCAGTTGGGTGCTTACGAAATTCCCAAACTATCTTATTTAGATCGTTTGGAGCGGGCGTTAGGTGATTCGCAGCCTTGGGTCATTCCAACTTGACCCTGCTAAATTCATCCAATTCCACTTTCCATAATTTCTGAATTTCCCCTGTGATTTTTTCCCATTCTTTGTCTCCGATTTTGGGAGCAATGTAGGGATCAAAGTTAGGATGGTTTTCCCAAAAACTATCGAGTTCCGATTTGGAAATAGTGGTTCTAAAAATTTCTGCTTCTTGGATTTCTGCATCCGGGTTGTTTTCCCCCTGAATGAAAAAAGGTTTAGAAAGGCTGAGAGAAAGTCTATGGAAATGATGGAGGGCCAGGGCATAACCCACTCTTAACATGACCAAACTTTGGTATTCCGTCCCTGTTTTCCTATAATCAGAGTTATCATTAAAGGTGAGTGCGGAGTTACTACCGTAGGTGATGTTCACTTCGCTCTTTTGGTCTTTGTCCACTTCCGATTCAAAACGTTTGAGTTCTGGTCCAAGGATTTTTGGTAAAATCAAATTGCCATAACTCACCAAACTTTCGTGGTTTCCGTCCCGAAGGGAAGTGATCTCTTGTTTGGTGATTTCTTTAGGACGACAACCAACGAACAAAACAAGAGTTACAAGGAAGTTGAGAACAAGTTTCATCTTATCCTTTATTTGACTTAATTTTGGCAAATTCTACATCGATGCGCCCGGTCAACATCTTGAAATACATGATCCAATCGGAGATAAAAGAATAAAACGGATAGGTAAAGGTTGCCGGTCGGTTCTTTTCTACAAAAAAATGCCCAATCCATGCGAAGAAATACCCACTAACAAGGGCAAAGGCTAAGATATAGAACTTACCTGTAGATAAAAATCCAAGGATACATCCTAAGGCTAGACTTGATCCAATGAAGTGAAGAGCACGGTTGAAGGGATTACTATGTTCTTCTAAATAAAATGGGAAAAAATCTTTGAGTGTTTTGTATTTCTTTTCCATACTTGGCTCCAATGATTTGATCTTAATAGATATTTTAACCTCTGCCAACACAAAAATGATTCTAAATATTAGAGTTTATCCCTAGTTTTTTTGTCTATATTCGACAATTCGGATATGATTTCAAAATTGTGTTGCGCGTTAGTGGGTACTGACTAATGTGCATTAACATTTAGAATCTAACAGAGAGTTAAATTTAGCAAGAAAGCAGGAGAATGTATGAAACCTAAATCGATAAAACCGGATGAGCTGAGTAAGATTTTTGCCGAATTAAAAAAAGGCGAAGAGACTGCCATCGGAAGCTATTTGGTAAAAGGGGTTCGCCTTCAAATCAGTAAATACAATCTTTCCGGTGCAGAGCGAGTTCAATTGTTATACAAAAGAAGAAGAGCCCAAGGAATGTGTATTGTATGCGGAAAAAAAGTCACAAAGAAGAATCCATCTACAGACCAACTCTATAGATTGTGCGAAGAACACCGCAATAAGATCGATAAAGGTACTAAATAACCAATTTACCTGAGAGAGTTTCCCGCTTTTCTTTGCGGGAGCTCACTCCAAACTTTTTCTCTCTCCTCTTCGGTCATCACCGACCATTTTCCAATCTCCTCAATGGTTCGAAAACATCCCGCACAGAGTCCTGAGTCGGGATCCATCATACAGACTTTGGTACAAGGCGATTTTAGTGACATAGGCCTGAAAATAGTAAATTTTTATAAATTTTCCTAAGCTAGTTTGGGAATCCGTCGATCCTTCCCATAAGGGAAAAGGAATTCGCATGTTGGATTGGGTAGAATCACTTAGAAGTTTATTTACTAATGAAATAGACTGTTACAAGCGCCTTCTGGAATTGGAAGGCAAAAAAAGAGCGGCCATCCATTCTGCGGACGGAAAAACTCTCGAGTCCCTTGTCAAAGATAGTTATCATATTATGGTAGAAGCCTCCGAATTGGAACGAATTCGCATGAAGGCCATCGAAGACGTCTACGAAAAAGAAAAATTCACAAAAGACGAATCTTCCATCACTCTCACTAGTTTTTTAAACCAAATGGATCGTGATTCCAATTTTAAACTCAAAACCTTTGCTTTAGAATTAAAGAAGGTCGTGGCAGATTTGAAAGATGCCATCATCACGAATGATAAACTCTTAAAAACAAGAAAAGAGTTTTTGCAAACAACTGTTGACTCTTTGCAAGAGTTATCCAGAGAAAAAGTTTATACCTCACACAAACAACCGACAAGGCGTGGGCAGGGCCAAAAGGGCGCGATCATTTTGAACGCGACTGCCTAGGAGAATCGTATGGGATCAACATTCCAAGGAATTGAAATAGGAAAACGAGGACTTTCGGTCCACCAACAAGCGATCCAAACCACTGGTCATAACATATCCAATGCGGATAACAAACATTATGCTCGCCAACGAGTGGTGATGAATAGTATGGATCCCCTTTATGAGCCAGCTTTCAACCGAGCAGAAGTGCCGGGGCAAATTGGACAAGGGGTAAAAATTTCCGAAATCGAAAGAGTTCGTGATAATTTCATTGATGACCGTATCATTGATTCTTCTTCTCTCAAAGAATATTGGGGGAAAAAGAACGATTATTTATACCAAGTAGAAACTGTTTTTAATGAACCAACAGGAACGACCCTTCGTTCTATGATGGATCAGTTTTGGTCTTCTTGGGAAGATCTTTCTAACTATCCAGAAGAAACAGCACATAGAGCCGTGGTCCAGGAAAAAGCGGAAGCCCTTGGTTCTCGAATGGAAGATGTGTATAGAAAACTTTCATTACTTCGCGACCAGTCCAATCGTGAGATTGAATCAAAAGTAAATCATTTGAATACAGTGGCAGAGAATATCAAATCTCTGAATGAAAAAATCACAAAATCACAAGCATTAGGTGATAATCCCAATGACCTTTTGGATAGAAGGGATGAACTTTTACAAGAACTAGCGGGGATGGCGGACATTACCATTGGTCGTAGCGATGAAGACGAACTTATGGTTTTTATTGGCCAACAGATCCTAGTCCAAGGCCAAAAGGTTCACAAAATCGATTTGGTTGGAAATCCAAATAACGATGGCCTTTTAGATTTAAAATGGTCAGAGACTGGGGATACAGTCCTTCTTCGTAAGGGAAGTATCCAAGCTTTATACGAAATCAGAGACCGAATCCTTGTCGAAAAAATCAATGCGGTGGATGCCCTTGCCATCAATGCAATGGATGTCATCAACGAAATCCATAAAGATGGATTTGGTTTGAATGGAAAAACCAATCTTAACTTTTTTGAAAGTCGAGCACTCGCCACCAATACCTTTGGTGAAATTGATACCGATGGAGATGGACTCAACGATAAAACCGCAGTGTTTCGTGTGACAGGTCGTACATCAATTGATGCCGATCGTCCGATTGGAATTTCCGGAACCATGCGTTTTCTAAAAGCAAGTCCTGGGGGAGAAACTGAAATTTTAGTTCCTTATTCCAAAGATGATACTTTGAATGCAGTCATCAAACGAATCAATCGTTCGGAAACAGGTGTTGTGGCTTACATGTCGCATGACAACCAGTTGGCGCTAAAAGCAACCACGAACCCTCTCGATAAAAAAGAAAACTTTATGATCCGCCACTTAGAAGACTCCGGGGAACTTCTTGTGGGTCTTACTGGAATCTTAACAGCGACTGGGGTTGCTGGGTCTTTTGATTACCGAAAAGTGGGTGAGATCAACAAATTCCAAGCCAATGCGCAGGACATCACTCTCACACCGATGTATCATCCTTCTTCTTTCTTTAAAATGTCAGAAGATGTGAGAAACAATCCGGCAAACATTGCCGCAGCTCGTGGTAAAGATGTGAATGGATCTGGTGATTACAATTCACCAAACGGTCAAAAAGACGGATCCAATGCCCTTCTCATTGCAGCGGCCCTCCGAGAAAAACCGGTGATGTTTGATTATTCCAAAACAACGGATGATTTTTATAACTCACTCATCTCTAGACTAGGGACAGAAGCAAGAGAAGCAAAACAAGAGTATACCACTCAAAATGAACTGATGGTGGAACTAGAAAACATGCGTCAGTCTGTGATGGGTGTGAACTTAGATGAGGAGATGGCCAATATGGTTCAGTTCCAACAATCTTATAATGCTTCCGCAAGAATGATCTCAACACTCAATGAAATGTTAGATACCATCATCAATAGGTTAGGTGTATAATCATGATCAGAATCACTAACATGATGCAAAACAATTCCTTGGTGCGGAACTTAAACCGCCACCAAGTGGCTATGGACGAAACCCAAACCCAACTCGGTACAGGATTAAAAATCCGTAAACCATCGGATGATCCGGGTGCGGCCACAAACCAAATGTACTTCAGGTCACGTCTGAACGAACTTTCCCAATACGAAGAAAACATTGGGGATGGATACCAAAGGTTACAACAGATTGATGGTGTCCTAGACAAAATGGGAGAAATTTTCCAAAGGGCTCGTGTTCTTACGGTTCAGGCCGGAAACGGAATTTACCAAGGGGACAAGGGATTTGAATTGGAAGTGGCGATCGGTAAAGAGATCGACCAACATTTACGTGCCATTGTGGATCTTGCCAATGCTCGTGATGCGACCGGACAACCTTTGTTTGGTGGTCATGTCATCGAAAGACCTCCCTTTGAACCAATTGAATCGAAAATTAAAGGTCTGCAAGGCCTCGAACTCAAAAACCAATACGTAGGTGTAGAGTATCGCGGTGATATCGGAGAACAACTCCGTGAAATCGAAAAAGGCGAATACATTCCCATTACCATTCCTGGTAACAAAGTGTTTTGGGGAACCAACGTCAGTGTCACTTCCAAAGTGGATAACTCTGCTTACCAAGCCACTTCCGACCAAAAGTTTAAAATTGATGGAGTGGAGATTCATATCTCTGTGGGTGATACCATCGACGATGTGATTGATAAAATCAATAACTCACCATTGGAAGTCAAAGCAAGTAAACTTGCTCAAGATAACATTTCTATTTCTTCTACAGCACCTCACCAAATTTGGTTAGAGGATGTGGATGGAGGGACTGTACTTCGTGACATTGGACTCATTGAACCAAGTGCGAGCGAACCACCGAATAACTTTTCTAAGTCGGCAACGGTCACTGGACTTTCTGTATTTGATGTTCTCATCCAACTTCGAAATGATTTGATCCAAAAAGACCAAGAACGAATCGGTGGAAGGGATTTGGGTGATTTGGATTTGGCTTTGGAAAATATCCTTCGCCACCGGTCAACCATTGGTGCTCGTATGAATCGTTTGGAACAACATGAAGAACGAGTTTCTTACGACAAAATGTATATGACAGAACTTCTTGCTAAAAACGAAGGTATCGATTTCCCAGAAACCATTATGAATATGAAGTGGTTAGAAACAATTCATAGTTATGCGTTAAATGTTGGTTCTAAAATTATCAAACCAACTCTTATGGATTTCCTTCGGTAACGGAAACTAAATGACGGTTATATTAGAAAGAAAAGAAAGTACAGGAACTAGAATGTCGGTAACGATTCACACAAAACCTTTCGGAACCATCCAAGTGGACGCAAAACAAATCCTAAAATTCCCGCAAGGGTTACTTGGATTTGATGAATTTGATGAGTATGCTCTCATTGAAGAAAGTCCAGAAAGTCCATTTAAATGGTTACAATCCACAAAGGAATCGGGACTTGCATTTATTGTCATCCAACCTGAACTATTTATGAATGATTATAAACCAGCGGTTTCTGATGAGGAATTACATGACATTGGACTTACCACTTGGAAAGACGGCCTTATTTTTCTCATTGTTACCATTCCCCATGATAACCCAAAAGGGATGACGGCCAATTTACAAGGCCCGATCATTTTGAATGGAAAAGAAGGAAAAGGGAAACAATGTATTTCTCGAGATGAAAATCATCCCATTCGAAAAAATATAATCGAATCTATGGAAGAGATGTCTTCCGAAAAGGTATAATCCGTGTTAGTTCTCGCAAGGAGGAGCAACCAATCGATTATGATCGGTGACGATATCGAAATTGTGATTGTCGATATCAAAGGGGATCAAGTTAAGATTGGTGTCAAAGCTCCCAAAAATGTTTCTGTCCACCGGGCGGAAGTGTATAAAGAAATTCAGGAAGAAAATAAAAAAGCCGCCGGAGCCAATATCAAACCAGAAGATTTGGGCAAACTCGGTGATTTGTTCAAAAAGAAAACTTAACTTGATCTTTCTTTAGATTTGTCTTTCCCTGGAATCTAATCTCTAGGGAGAGAAATTCGATTTGAAACGTAGATTTTTAGTCTGGTTGTTGCCACTCATCGCCGTTTGGTTCCAACGTTTGATTGGCCTCACTTCCAGGTTTCGTTTTCTGACAAACGAACGATACGAAGAATTATTCAAAAACAAAAAACCATTTATCTATTCAATTTGGCATACGAACGTTTTGTACTCTCCTTATTTGCACAGGGGAAAAGACGTAGCCGTTTTGATTTCTGAATCCAAAGACGGAGACTATATCAATCAAGTCGTTCATCGGTTTGGAAATACAAGTGTTCGGGGGAGTAGTTCCAAAGGTGGGTCAAAGGCATTAAAGGCTGTGATCCAACATTTAAAGAAAGGTTTACCTGCTGCCTTTACACCTGACGGCCCACGTGGCCCCGCCTTCATTCTCCAACCGGGAATCATTGCTGCAGCGCAGGTCACTCAAGTTCCCATAGTTCCATTTCATTATGAGTGTAGTAGGCAATGGATTTTAGAAAGAGCTTGGGACAAACATAGAGTTCCGAAACCCTTTACTACTTTTGTTGTTTCTTACGGCGAACCCATTTCGGTTCCTCGTAATTTGAATGAAGAAGAGTTTGAAGCAATACGTCTAAAAGTAGAAGATGCGATGTTAAAGAATCGTGATCTAACCAGAAAAGAAGCCGAACGAATTCATAGAGGAGAATCCAAATGACAGCAGTATTTGAAGACAAGGTAGTAGTATCCACTGCCAAAACGAAATACGAAACTAAAATTTCAGCAGGTAAACATAGTTGGATTGCTGACGAACCGGCTTCCAAAGAAGGAACGGATCTTGGGCCCATGCCAACAGAATTGTTAGCTTCTTCTTTAGGTGCTTGCACATCGATTACAGTAAGAATGTATGCTGATAAAAAAGAATATCCTTTGGATTCTGTAGAAGTTCACGTAACAATCGATAAACGATCAGCAGAGGATCATAAATTTACAAGAGTTGTGGTTCTTTCTGGAAATCTAAGCACAGAACAACGAGAGAGGTTACTCGCTGTTGCCAATGCTTGTCCGGTGCATAAACTTTTGTCTGGGAAAATTGAAATCGAAACTAATTTAGGTTAGTGAATGATCACTAAACCCAAAGGGGAATCACAGTGGCTGAACCTCCGTCCCATTCGATCTTTGTATGGAAATGTTTTCCTTCTTGGATTCTTGGGACCTTGGCTCCATTGACATAGAAAGTTCCGCCTGTGTATTCATGGGTTTCTCTTTCTTTCTTTTTACTAATGGCGTGGTGCATATGGCCCGACAGAACCAAGGGTACTTTTTTCCCGATGGATTTAGCGTAACTAATGGCTTCTGTTAGATCCATGTCTCCCCAGTCCCCACCTTCTTTTTTAAATTCTGCCCCATAAATTGAATTTTTTGCTGCACCCAAACCAAAAGGCCCGTTATGCGAAAGAAAAAATAAATTTTTCTCTTTGGTTCCATCGATCAGACGTTTGTATTTTTCGATCGATGTTTCCATATTGGAAACCATATAGGTTTTTTGCATATTGGGTGCAAAACTAAGACCCCCACCCATAGCATGAGGCCGCCCTACGATAAGGCTTAAATCCAATTCAGGGGATAAAACTAAAGAACTGTAACCGAGTAATGAGATAGGTTTTACTAACTCTGAAAGTTTTCGCATCCTACGGTTTTGACCAATTTGCCCTGAATGGATGAGGATTTTGGATTGGATCACTTCTCCAATGATAGATGTGAGACTCATCCCATCCCAATTCCCGGGTATCATATACGCGCGTTTGGTGAGACCTTGGAAAGAAATTTTACCAAGTTTGGGATTTCCTCGAAGGTCTCCTGTAAAAAACAAACAATCGTAATCCGATGCATTGAAATACTCGATATCAAGTTGGTTCCAATACCCGTGGATGTCTCCAATCAGTGCAAATTTCATTTGGGTTTTTTCTCCACTACTTAGTCTTTATTACGAATGGAACTAATCGAAGAACGGATAAGGCCTTCCGATTTTCCACCGACACGAATGAAAGCCGGTGGTTTTCCGATGGGTGCGGGAACTTGTACTTTTCTATAACCGTCGTAAGTGGTTCCTGTCCAAAGGTGTTGCCATCTTCCACGAGGAAGGTAAACTTCCTGAACAATTTCCCCACTTTCCACAACCGGAGCCACAAGAAGGTCATCTCCTAGGAAAAACTGGTATTTATACTTTAATAAATTTTTGTCTTCAGGTTCCACAATCGCATTGTGTCGCACTACAGGAATTCCTGTTTGAGATGCTTCTTCCACCAAACTTTGAATATATGGTTTAAGAGCAAAATGGATTCTGGCAATTTTTGCAAAAAGTGTCACTGTGTCTTCGTCACCAAGGGATTTGGTTCCATCCGGTTTGGTATAAGTATAAACTTGCCAATTTTTGAGAGGTTTGTTTCCTTCATGCGTACGGAAAACTGGTGTGAAGGCAGAGGCTTCCGCCCATCGTAAAAGAAGTTCTTTGGGTCTATGATAGTTACGAAGTGGATTGGAAATGGTTGTGTAACCACCAATATCACTATGATTGAGCGCATAACCACTGATACCTGAACTTGTGAGTCCAACGATAGAAGAAGGAAGTCCGTCATTGGTTCCAAAACTCACCATTTGGTCTCCTTCCCAAAAAAGTGTAGAGTGGGCATTGGAATAACTGTATCCGGCTCTTGTGAAAAAAACAATTTTTCCTTCCATCCCAGCTTCTCTTATGGCCTCACGATTGACCTTGGCCCAATCGACCGGATAACGGTTGTGATAGATTTTGGCATCAACACCTGAATAAAGTTTGGCGTCATAAGGCAACCACTCTCCGAAATCAGCCATCCAACCAGAAAGACCCATCCCAATCATATTTTTTTTGATCAGGTCTTTGGTCCAACGAACGGCTGCCGGATTGGTGAGGTCAATCAGGTAAGCGGGAAATCCAACGGTTTGGATGAGATAGTCTTCACCGTTTTGGTTTTTTACAAGATACCCTTTTGATTTTGCTTCTGTTAAGAGTGGGTTTGTAAAATCATCTCCCGGTTTTTTAGGATCTGTATCGGCAAGGAAGGAATTAATATAACCTAACACCTGTAAATTTTGATCATTCATCGACTTAACAAATTTTTTAAAGTCAGGATACAAAGTATCATCCGCATACCAACGCCATTTGAGTTGGTCTCCAAAATTTGTAACTCGTCTTCCGCACCAGTCCTGGATCCAAAGTGCTGTCACAGGGTTTCCTGCATCTTTTGCTTGTTTGACGATGGCAGAAACTTTTTCAGTTCCCCCTTGGATACCAAGCCAAGTTCCATAAGCCCAATCTGGGAGTTTTGGAAATCTACCTGTTTTTTTGGTATAAGCTTCAATCAGAGCTTTGGAAGAAGTTCCAATCCAAATGGTTCCGGTAAGAGATTTTTCCGATTGGAAATCCCAAAATTCTACTTTGATTTTTTTGGAATCTCCAAAATCAAAATTCGCATAACCACTGTTTTCAAAAAAAACAGAACGGTTTTCGGAAGTAATATAGTGAGGGATCGGTGCATAGGTTGTGTAAGCGTTTCCACCGGCACCTGCGAGTAAGTTTGCTCCTGCCGTGATCGGTTGGTCACCGCGTCCGACTCCTTGTTCTTCTGTAAACAAAAACGGAGTTTTTCCTTTGAGTTCATCATAAGTGAATTGTTCGCCGAGCCCAAAGATTTTTTCATCAGGTGAAGAACCGTAATGGAGCTGGATTCTGTTGAGTGTGGGATCCGAAAGGGTGATTTTGAATTCGATTTCGGTTTCGGATTTAGCGATAAAGAGGATTTGGTAATCGCTAGAACAATCCTTTCCCGTTAACTTTCCTGTGATGCTGACTTTTCCCGATTCTTTTTTGATTTCATCTATGGATTGTTTGGTGCAGGATTTTTGGAGGTTTTCTTTAAATTGAAAGGATGCCATCCGATATTTGGATGTGGTTTCTTTGGCAAAAGCCAAAAGAAACGGTTCGTTTAACGAAAGTTTGATAAAGTCTTTTGCGAGGGACTGGTTTCTTAATGTGAATTCATTTGTGGATTGAATCCATTGGATTTTTTGTGTTATGGGAAAGGATTCTTCCGAAATGGGAAGGTTGGAAATGACCCGAGAAGCACATTCCAAAAAGAAAATTGAAAACGAGAGAAAAAATAAACGAGATACCATCGACCCCTCCAGGAGCAGGAGTAAGTGGATCGATGGTTTTGTGTTTCGTAAATCCTTTTTTAAACTTTCTTGCGATCCACTCCACCCACACGAGGAGCTGCAGCAGCACCTTGTTTGGCACCAAATACGGCGACTGCTTGTTTCGGTAGGCTCGACTTTCTCCATTCAAACCAAGAACCTTGGTAGGTTGTGATGTCGATATAACCTGCTTCACGAAGCATGAGTGCGAGTAAACAAGACCGAGCCCCGTTGTAATCATAAATCACAGTGGGTCTTTCTGGCATAAAAGGAAAACCATTCAGGCGTTTTTTGAATAAAGAACGTTCGATGAGGTTGGCTTCCCCATCATACAAATTTCTCCAATCCCATAAAAAAGCTCCTGGCAAACGACCACAAAGAGTTCCCTCTTCTGGAGCGGTAAGGCGTGGCAATCGGCCTTCGTATTCTTCCATGGTTCTGGCATCAAAAATTTGGAGTTTCGTAAGATTTCGCTCCATAAAGGCTTTGTCCACGACACCTTCAATGGGTTTTACTTTATCAGCAATCGGAGGTTCTACTTTTAGTTCCCCTTTTGCTTTATTTCCCGTAGCAGGCCATTTTTGGCCTAGGACATAGGCATCTTTGATCCCCATTCCACGAAGTAAATAGACCATACGAGTGGAAAACATTCCCATTCCCTCATCGAAAACGATGATTCGAGTCTTTTTTGATTTTTGGAATTCTTGTACGACAGCAGTCATTGGCCCGTACAATTTTTTTTGGGATTCTGGATCGGATCCAAATGCTTTTTTGATAAATGGATAGTAGTAAGCACCTTCTAATGTTTCTTCTTCATATGCTGATTGGGAACGACAATCGATGAGGAAGTCACCAGGTTCTATTTCGGTTTTAAGAAAGTTCCAGTTCAAAAAAGTATTCTCCTATTTCTTACATTACTTTTCCACCCCTCGAATTTTTGAAAGTCTGAAAACCAAAAAAAAAGTTCGTCCTCGGTTCGAGACATAATGAGAAAAGAAATCAAAGGGAGGCCAGTTGATTCTGTAGGGTAGACCAGCCGATAATCACTATAATCGGTATTCCATGATCAGGCAATTATCTATATACTTCGGATTGGTTTTGTTTCTTTTGGGGACGGGATTTGTTTTTGCAGAGCACACAATGACAAACTCTTCCTTACAATTGCTGAAAGAAGAGGTAAGTGCATGGAAAGAGAGAAAACCATCCACTGAAATTAAAAAACAGATTCGAAACCATCGAAGTTTTCCTGTGGATGATGGAAGTTGTCGATTGGAACCTGCTTCCAGTATTTCATCTGTTACCTATTTTAGATTCAGTTGTCAAAATGAATCAGATCCCATGCTCATTAGGTTCCAATCCAACCAAAAAAGGAATCTGGCTCCAGATACTTTCCAATTAAGAGCTGTTCATCGAATTGGAAAAAAACAATATTTAGAAATTGAAACAGGACTTGTGGCAAGTGAAACTAAGTCATCCTTCGTATCATCAAAATCGAATACAGATGATACGGAACTAGATTACCCATCTAAAAAACAGAATCCAGTGGTTGTAGCAGGAAAACAACCAATCAGTTCTTACAAACCAATCCAAAATCCTAATTTATTTTATTTTAAATCTATCTCTGAAAATCCCAAAAGGAGAAAAGAAGTCCCTTCAAATATTGAAGTATTTTTTGATTCCTCTTGTCCTTTAGAATTTATCGAGAAGGATCAGAGTTTTTATTGGGACCAAACAGTTTCTTATGTTTTTCGAATTTCTTGCGTTCGTGATTCTGTTTATAGTTTGATCCGAGTTCCTTCTTCAGGATCAGGTGATTTGATTTCATCCAATACAATTTGGAAAGATCCAAAACCCGGTGATCGAGTTTTAGGAAATGCTGTTTTAAAAAAAATTACCGAAACGCAAACCTTTTGGGAGAAAATCGTTTTGTATTATGAATAAATTATTAAAATTTAGTTTTCTCTTTTTCCTAATGAGTTTTTCTCTCTTGGCTCAAGTTGATCCTGAGCCAGCGGTTGATTCTATTTTTCGTTCTGTAGTTCTCATTCGTAATGAAGGATTTAACACCGAAAACAAAACACAACCATGGATGAAAAAGAATTTGTATACGGGATTTGGATCGGGTTTTGTTTTACCTGGCCAAACCATTTTAACCAACGCTCATGTGGTACGTGATGCCAAAAGAATTCTTGTTAAAAGTAGTTTCACGAAAAAAGAATATTTAGCAGATGTTAAGTATATTGGTTATGATTGTGATTTAGCATTATTACAGGTAAATGATCCCGATTTTTCGGAACAAACCAATTCCCTTTCCTTTTTGGAAGGAGTTCCCAATTTAGGATCGGATGTATTGTTACTAGGATTTCCGAATGGGGCTGATAGTTTATCGGTAGAAAAAGGATCTGTCCTTCGTTTTGAAAAAAATCGTTACACCTACTCCGGGTTAGATTATCGAAATGTATTAAAAATTAATGCTAATATCCAACCAGGGAATTCTGGTGGCCCCGCCGTACAAAATGGGAAAGTAGTAGGTCTTGTGTTTCAAATTAGTACATTGGAACAAGGCATTGCTTATTTGATATCGAATGATATCATTCGTCATTTTTTAGAAGATATAGGTGACGGAAAGTATGATGGATTTCCAAATATTGGTTTTACTTTTCAAAATGGAAATCCTAAAAGTTTAAAACAAGCGATGAAGGTTCCCTCTGACCAATCGGGAATTTTTGTGAACCGGATTTATCCTTCTTCTACATTTTCAAAAGTTTTAAAGGAAAAAGATTTTGTAACTGCAGTAGATGGTTTGCCGCTGACCAATGACGGCGAAATTTCTGGTGCCAACAAAAAAGAATTTATCATCGATTGGATAGAAAACAAACAACTGAATTCCAAAGTAACCGTTAGTTATTACCGGGCCGGAAAACAGTATGATGCGGAAGTGAATCTGCAAAAAAATTATGCTTTGGATTTGTATCGAGACTCAACAGAGGATTATTTTTTACAAGCAGGGTTTGTTTTTCAACCTATCACCAGATCTTTTTTTCATTCGGAAGATGGGGACTTAGATAGTTCTTTAAAATATCATTATAGTTATTTCATTCAGGATTTGTTGTATCGGTATACGGTTCGTGACATTGTACTCAGTTATACATTTAACGATCCTGAAACTTCGAAATACAAAAAATATAAATACAAAGTTGTAGAGTCAATTAACGGACGTATCCCGAAAGATTTAAATGAATTCAAATCCATTTGGAAAGATGGAAAAAAAGGATTTGTGGTTCTTAAATTTCGAGGAATGGATCTACCCATTGTTTTACG
Source organism: Leptospira kanakyensis (assembly GCF_004769235.1). NCBI lineage: Bacteria > Pseudomonadati > Spirochaetota > Leptospiria > Leptospirales > Leptospiraceae > Leptospira > Leptospira kanakyensis. Next base: position 1,497,491 of record NZ_RQFG01000005.1, read on the forward strand.
GCCAGAGTCCGTTTACCAAATGAACCAACGTGTGAAAAAAAGATATGGTGCCAATTATGAAGAGTTTTAAATTTATTTTAGTCATTATCTCGATTTTTGCCACCTTACTTCCTCTTGGCGCCGAGGAGTTTGAAGACAAACGTGTCATTGAATCGAGGATTACCTTCCAAAAAACAAGCCACCAAAATCCTTGGTTAGTGGGTGAACCATTTTCTAGAAAGTTAAATTTGATTTATGTGGGTAAAGGGCTTTTTTTTGGAGTCACACTTCCGAAACAAAATCCGGTTTTTGCTGAATTTGAATCTTTTGATTATTCTGTGCCGAAACTCGGAATCAAATCCTATGATGAAGAAACTGGATTTTTACTTTTGGAAACAAAAGAAATTCCCAAACTTCCTAAACCAGTTGCTTTGGATTCTAAATCTTTCAATAAACAATGTGTCACAGGAAAATCTCGTTATGTATTCCTTCCATTTTCCAAAACTCCAATTAAAGTATTGTTATTAGAAAATAAAACATCAGAAGAACCTAACTTTTTCTTCAAAAATCAAACCTTATGTGGTGTTACCATTTCTGAATATTTAGTTCCAACAGAATATGTGGAAACCTTTTATCGCACAGAGGGAAAACCTTTCCCACATCCAGGATTTGTTTTTGATGTAAATTTAACTCCTTCGGAACGCGAATATTATTCTAAAACTTTTAAAAATCCTCTACTAGTGACAGAAGTGATTCCTGGTGTGGGGCCTGCTTATAATTTGTTTCCAGGAGATTTGGTAACAGAGATTGGTACTGTTTCACTTTCTAAGGTTGATGATTGGGATAGGGCCGATAAAGTGTATGATTTGATTTTAAGGAAATCGGATGGCAGCTTGCGTGGATTAGGTGAGAATGTTCAGTTGAAACTCCATCGTAATTTCCAAAGTCAAACTGTGAGTTATGATTTACGAGCTTATGACTCCAATGACTTTTTAATTCCTGAAGAAGCAAAAAAAAGAAAACCTTTGTATTTGATAGCAGGTGGGTTTTTTTTCACAGAACTTACCAATGCTTATTTAAAAGAATTTGGTTCTGAATACCGGGTGAAATCAGAAAAAAAGCTGGTTTATCTTTCTGATTATTATCAAAAAAAAGTGCATCCTGTCCGCGAAAAGATAGTGATCTTAAGTCGTGTTTTCCCCCTAGAAGGGAACCTAGGATATCAGGATTTTCAGGATTTAGTTTTGGAAAAGGTAAATGGAACTAGAATCACTTCACTTGGCCAGTTGAAAACCCTTCTCCAGTCGGAGGACACCACCTATTATGCGTTTGAGCTTTCTGGTGGGAAAATTGCCTTTTTTTCACGTAGGGAAATTTTGGACTTACAACAAGAGTTGCAGTTGACTTATAAATTGGGTCGAGCCTACAACTTGGAAGATTAAATTCCAAAAATAGATTTACATTTGTTATAGATTGAAGTTCCATTTACTCTAAGACTTTATCCTATGAAAATCCTTTTTGTTGATGACGAAGATACAATCCGCGAATTGTTCTGGGAATACTTCAAAGATGAATTTAACGTAACTCTTGCTTCTGATGGTTTAGAGGCACTTACGATTTCAAATCAAAATACATTTGATCTTATCATTTCAGATATCAGCTTACCAAAATTAAATGGAATCCAGTTCATTCAAAAACTGAGAGCCGATGGAAACCAAACTCCATTTTTAGTTATTACTGGTGATAGTGACATTCAAATCGCAATCGATGTTTTTAGAATGGGAGCCGTTGATTTTTTTCTAAAACCATTCCGGATGGAAGCTCTCCGTTCTCGAATCAAAAAATTTGAAAACGCCGATGTTGATTTAACTCTATTATTCAATAGTGGAGAGATCATTCAGTTTAGTGACGATTGCAAAATTAAAATTCGTCCACAAATTAAAAAATTAAATTCTTATATTGCCTTTATCGTAAAACAAATATTAAATTCTCCTCTTGCTACCCATGAAGATTTAATTTCTATTAAAATTGTTTTGTATGAACTATTGGCAAATGCCATTGAACATGGTGTTGCTGGTGTGAGTTATGCGGAGAAACAAGAATGTTTGGAAGCAAACGAGGATTATTTTAAATTAGTGGATTCCCGTTGTGCAGAAAATAACTCTTCTGTTTTTATTGAAATTTCTATGGATGATGTGGGAGTCACCATTGTCATTCGTGATGAAGGAAATGGATTTGCTGTTAGCCAAATTCCAAACCCAGTGGTCAATCCAGCTGCTAACTTAGTGAGTGGAAGGGGAATTTTCCTCGCTAAGATGAATATTGATTCTATTGTTTATAATGAAAAAGGTAACGAAGTTCGATTTTTTAAAACTTGGTACCGGTTGATGCAAGCCAACTAAAACTGAATTCCTAAAGATACATAGAATCGAACGTATTCTTTTTTGGGTAATTCTTCTGTAAACGGCTCCGTAATGAGAACACGTGTTCCGTTAGGATCCATAATCGTATACGAAGCACTCATTTGGGCAAATAATTTGCCGTAGTCGTTGGATGAAAAACTAAGTTTACCGATGACTTCATTTCCTTTGCCTAAAAGGGAATCTGACCTATTTAAAAAAATATCGGTTCTAAACCAAGAATACCAATCAAAACCCATCTGAATTCCATAAATGCGATTCCCCTTGTTTTCAAAGTTGGGATTGTCTTTTGAAGGTACATCTCGGAAACCTGGAGGGTTTACTAAATCCAAAGACTGGTATAATAAAAAAGACGAATATCCGCCAAGAACTCTTGGTTCTGCGAAACTAGACGCATAACCATTGCTATTTGAATCGACTCGATCTTTTTCGTCTTTTTTTGTAACAAGTCCTGCAAAACCTAAACTAAGTTTTTCACCTTTGGAATGTAAGGACATATAACCTAGGTAGGAATTCGTTGCAGTTTGTTTTTCCAACCAAGGGGAAGAAGAAGATTTTGATTCACCGAGTAAACGGATGCCAACTAAATCGACTGCCCAGGTTTCCCAAAATTTCCTAGATTGAAATTCCATTCCACTATAGGAATAACGCCCAGAGACTCTTTGGCCTGAGAGGATTTCTCCATTTGTATTATGGTTGGGATCATTATATACGTAATGAAAAAAACGAAACTCTTCCCAAAATAAAATTTTTTCAGAACCAAGGATACCTCCGTAAATTTCTCTCCTGTATCCACTCCAAGGAGGTGCGGACCAATTTTCCCATTCCGGTTTCACATTTAATTGAATTCCTGTTATGCGAATGCCAGACGAATGAGAAAAAGAAACAGATCCATAATTAGCCATTCCCACAAAAAAGAAACCAAACCTGTCGAGTCGATTGAACCCACGACCCACTTCCAAAGCCAATTGGATTCCTGAAATATCCTTAGAGGCAAGGGCTGTGATTTCAGAATCGTAAATGGTTCTTACTTCTTTATCTATGATCCTTCCTTCAGAAACACCCACTCGCGGTGCGAGAAGGATTCCTAAGTTCCAACCTTGGCCTGCATAATAAAACAAACTAGGTGTGGTTAAGATTCCTTGTGTGTAATAACGATTGGCTTTTTCCGAATCCAGTCCCCCTTTTTGGGATTGGAATTTTCCTCCTGTGATGATTCCTGTTTGGAGGCCAAAACCTGGTTTTTCTGCTGCATTTGGAATCGTTTGGTTCCTTTCTGTCACAACCACCCGGCCAAAATTGCGGTTGGCTCGGTCATCGTCCATCGCCGAGTCTGAATAAGATACTGCGGAAAGATTAGAAAAAAAAGAAACTAAGAGAAAGGAAACTATCCCGATACTTGTAGGGATGAAGAAAATACTTTTGAAATACAGACATGGATTTCTTCTCATTTTCCCTCTCCTGTTGGTTATTTTTTCTTATAGGGAAGCTGACACTCGTTTTTCTCATGATTTGAGCCGGTTTTTTGAAAAGACAGACCATAGTAAGGAAGAAGCTGTTCTTTTTGCCTATTTGACAGAGGTAGAAAAAACGGAATTTTCTGTTCGCAGAAGGAAAGAACTTTCAAGAGCCATTGTTCGATTTTCTCAAAAATTACAATTCCCCGATGGTACTTTGTTAGGTGGATATCCTCCCCATTCTTCTTTATTTTTACTTGCATGGGCAAAAACTAGATCGGAGTTTCGTAAAAAAAATTCGGATGGGTATGGAATTTTGGGATTGTCTGAATTATTTGTCCGCCAGTTTGAAATGTCCTCAGGAACCAAAATCAATCGAGACTACGACATCCAAAACGATTCCATCCAATTAAAAATTGTCCTTCTGAAACTGAAGGAGTTTTTGGCAGAAGGAAAATCGGTGAAAGATGCCTATATGAAATTATATGGGGATAGAGTTTCGAACAAAGAGTGGGAAAGATTAGAGACAAACTATAAAACAATTTATGAGTTTGTTACTTCCGAAAATAAGCCATAAAATAACCCGTCAAAATCAACCAAGATACAATCTGACCGAGAAAGAGTGATATAGCAGCTCCATTGGCGCCCCAATCAGGTATGATCCAATAGTCAAAGATAGCACCAAAGATCAGACGAAGGAGGGCAAGGCCCGCAAGGAGTCTTGGCAATCCTAAGGCAAATAGTGCCGTACCTAGAGGTGCAAAAACCAACTGTAGTAAAAAATTTGGATAAAGAATTTTAAATACAGAAATTGAATTTGTATACTTAGTTCCAAATAACAAGGTTAAGATGGGTTCTGCGAGTAAAATACCCGGTGATAAGGCAATCGCAATCATCCCACCTAAAAATACAGACTTTTTTAAAACATTGGGGAATTCTTCTGTTTCCGCAAGTCTTGCCAATTTTGGAAAAATAATCGAATTAAAAGTAGCTAAAATAATAACAAATCCACTGAACAACTGCAAGGCGGTTCCGTAGTCGGCTACAATTTCCGGTGGATGGAATTGGTTTAAAAAGAAAATTTCCAAACGATCGGAAAGGATCGCACAAATAGAAGCGGCAAAGGCCCAGAGATTAAAGAGTAAAAGTTTTTTTTGATTGGTTTTGATCTCGGAAGGTTCAGCACTAAAAGATATTTCTTCTTTTCCAAAGAAGAAAAAAAATAAAAATAAAACAAAAATTGGTGCAATACAGAAAATCGCAAGGATATCCATATACGTGAGTGGATGGTTGCTTGATTCAGAAAAAAAGATTAATAATAAAAGTCTGACTACGTTTGGTAAAGGGTTCCAAAGAGATAATGATTTGTATTTACGATAAGAAACAAATAGACTTTCGAAGTAGGATATAAAGGAGATGATAATCCCACCGAATAACAAAAGTAATAAAACAAAATAGTTTTCATCACTCGTAATATAAGCGACAAAACATACTAAAGTTAAAAACACAAAGGAATAAAACTTAATTCTGAGTGATGCGTTGAGTATGGCACCTGGATTTTCTTTTTTGTCTGCTAGGGGAGAGATGTATTTGATGAGTGCGTTGGGCAGACCAAATTCTGCAACTGCCAGAACCACTGGTAAAAATCCTAAGAAGTATTGGAGTTTTCCATTTTCCGCTTTGCTTAACAAATTAACGGAATAAATCATAAACACCAAATTGGTAATAGCGGAGAGAGCTTTGGAACTACTAACAAAGAAAGAGTTTTTGAGAACTCCTTCTTTTAATAGTTCTAATTTTAGAATCTGAAATATCTTTTTTAATTTTTGCATGTATTAGTTTTGCAAAAACTTTCCTCTTTGGATTTTTTGCAGAACCAATGGAACAAAGAAAACTAAGGCAAATCCAACCACTAAGTAACGAATGTATCGGAGAAACAAATCATCTGTCCAAATGGTTTTTTTGATCAAAATTCCTGGAATCACGTAAAGTAATAGAATCACTATCGCTAATACTAACAACCGAACAAGAACCGTAATCCAAAAATTGTTAAAATTTTTGCTTCCGAAAGAAAGATTAAAATTGGGGAGAGACCAATTTAAAAATTCTGGTTTGCTAAATCTTGGATAAAAAAGTATACCGAGCCAAAAACCAGCAAGAGCTCCACTGGCAGTCATCACTCCCGACAAACTATGATGGTGTTCTACAGAAAGGAAGGGAGAATCAAGAGCAATCGGGGATAAGGTAAGTACGATTCCCAAAAGACTTAAAGTTCGGTAATTCTCTGTGTGTAAAAAAGCGGGAACAGATTCTTTTGTATAAAATCGATTGAGAAGAAATAATATGATAAGTAAATGAACCACACCAAGTCCAAACCCTAAACTCACATCACCTAAGTAATGTACTTTGAGATACATTCTGGAAAATGGCATAAAAAGAATGATGAGAAAAGACAGAATTCGAAACCAAAGTTTTGGAATTCGATAAGCTAACAATCCCCATACGACAACCGCAGAATACGCATGGCCGGATGGCAAACCGAAGGCTTTTTCATCAAAGGCTTCTGGATAGGGAAAGGGTCTTGGGCTTTCTAAATAAAACTTCAAAAGAGAAATCACTACCGCGGAGGAAAGTAAACCAAGGGAAAGTTCAAAGGCAAGTTTTGGCCGGTAGTAGATATAAACAAAGGAAATGAGGCCCAGGAAAAAACTACTCCCTCCCAAATAATGGCAGATGGTAGAAATGAGAAGGAAGATTCCGCCGAGGTTCGGATCCCAAACGTGGAGTGAATCCAGGGGAACGGAGGAAAACCAAAGGGAGCTCTGTGCTAGGAGGAGTTCTTTCATAGGAATTTCCATCTAAGATGAAAATCCAACTTGATTTCATAAAGTTTTATTTTGAAATATGTGATGTTTCTATGGATTCTAACCAAAACCCCGCTGATATTTTAGAAAGTCTCTTTGTCATTCCCAGGGAAGTTCCCAAAACCATCCTCCGTAACCTCCTGGAACTCATTTATGATGTCAAAGTGGCCGGATCTGAAAACATTCCGGAATCCGGTGGGGCTCTCATCATCTCCAACCATACCGATTATTTGGACATTCCCGTCCAAGGTGCCTTTGCCGATCGTAAAATCGTCTATTTGGGCAAATATGAGCTTTTCCACCCGCAGGAAGAGATTATGGCCATCATCAATCATAAAAGCTCTCCTTTCAATTACCCGCCTTTAAGCCTAACCAAGCCAGTCATCGAGGTTTTGGTGAATTCTCTTGGCAGTGTGGTGAAAAAAAACCTGATCAATTGGGGGAGTATGCCCATCATTCGGAATGCCGCTAAGGATTCGGAAATGGACAAACGGGCGGCCATGGACTATTACGAAAAACTAGAAACCTATATGGTGGATCTGATGAAAGATGGGGAACTACTTTCGATCTACCCAGAAGGTTCTCGTTCGGAAACAGGGGAATTGCAGTCCTTTCGGGCGATGGCGGCAAAACTGGCCATCCGTGCAGGAGTTCCCATCATCCCTTCTGGAATCGTTGGGGCGACCAATATGTCCAAACCCAAGGCTTTCCTCACAGGAGATGCCTTCAAAACCAAAATTCGCTACCAGATTGGAAAACCCATCCTCCCTTCGGAATTCCCAACAGGCCCTGAGAAAAAAGCGGCCAAAGAACTGACAGAAATTCTGGAAAATCGAGTGCGGGAACTGATGAAACAGGCGGAATCCATACTTTAGTCTCGACCTTTCGGAAAAATATGGCATAGTTTCCAAAGCTATGTCATTCTTGTCGCATTTTGCTATTGAATCCATAGCAATCTTTTTAGAACGTTGTTCTCTATGACCACCGAAACCCTCATATACACCCCCCAAAACAAAATTCGCTTTGTGACGGCGGCCTCTCTTTTTGATGGGCACGACGCCTCCATCAATATCATGCGGAGGATTTTGCAACAAAGTGGGGTGGAAGTGATCCACTTGGGCCACAACCGGAGTGTGCAAGAGATTGTCCAATGTGCCATCCAGGAAGACGTCCAAGGGATTGCCATCACCAGTTACCAAGGTGGTCATGTGGAATACTTTCAATACATGATTGATCTTCTAAAAAAAGAAGGGGCAGGTCACATTCGGGTGTTTGGTGGTGGTGGCGGAACCATTCTCCCTTCGGAGATTGAAGTTTTACACAAATATGGTGTGGCTCATATTTATTCTCCTGATGAAGGACGAACCCTTGGATTGCAAGGGATGATCAATGATGTGGTCAAAAAATCTGATTTCCCAACTCCACTTTCGTTTAACGGAGATTTGACGTCACAAATCCAAAATAAAAATTATTTAGCATTGGGCCAAGCCATCACGCAGATGGAATTTTCTCTTCTGCAAGAAAAAACAAATTACTCCATCAATTTAGAATTTCCTCCACCGAAAAAAAACATTCCTGTTCTTGGGATCACAGGGACTGGTGGCGCTGGTAAATCTTCTTTGACTGATGAACTCGTACGTCGTTATTTACATGATTTTCCAGACAAAACCATTGCGATTCTTTCCGTAGACCCATCCAAACGAAAGACTGGTGGTGCCCTCCTTGGAGATCGGATTCGTATGAATTCCATCTTTAACGAAAGAGTGTATATGAGATCGTTTGCGACAAGAGAAGCAAACATTGCCCTCAATCGGAGTGTGAAAGGAGCCATCCAAATTTTAAAGTCTGCGGGTTATGATCTCATCATTGTTGAAACTGCTGGGATTGGGCAAAGTGATTCCGAAATTACTGAGGTCGCCGATGTTTCGTTATACGTGATGACACCAGAATATGGGGCTGCCACCCAATTAGAAAAAATCGATATGATCGATTATGCAGATGTGATTTCGATCAATAAGTTTGACAAACGTGGGGCCCTAGATGCCCTTCGTGATGTTAAAAAACAATACCAAAGGTCTCGCAATTTATTCAATGATCCAGTCGATGTGATGCCCGTGTACGGAACCATTGCGTCACAGTTCCAAGATGCCGGGACAGATGAACTGTATGCCCATTTGATTGGAGTTGTGATCCAAAAAAACAAACTAGATTGGAAAACAAACTCTGCTAAAAACCAAAAAGGAGGAGAAGCCTCCGTTGTGCTTCCACCTGACCGGGTTCGGTATTTGACAGAAATCAAAGAAGAAATTGATCGGAATGCTGATTGGATTTCGAAAGAAGCAGAAATTGCTAGATCCGCCTACCAACTGAAAGGTGCCATTTCTGTTTTATCTAAAAAAGGAAAATCTACAACTGACTTAGAATCCGAATATCAATTGTTATGGGATTCTTTGTCACTTGATTCACGAAACATTCTGGATACATGGTCGGAAAAAATTGAATCCTTTCGTAAGGAACAATATTCTTATTTTGTTCGTGGGAAAGAAATCAAAGTTGATAACTATACAGTTTCCTTAAGCCATTTAAAAATTCCTAAAATTGCCACTCCTCGTTTTGTAGATTGGGGTGATATTTTACATTGGTCTTACCAAGAAAACTTTCCCGGTTTTTTTCCTTATACGGCGGGAGTGTATCCTTACAAACGAAGTGGGGAAGATCCAACTCGTATGTTTGCCGGAGAAGGTGGGCCCGAAAGAACCAACCGTCGTTTCCATTATTTGAGTTCAGGAATGCCCGCCAAACGGCTGTCAACCGCTTTTGACTCGGTGACATTATACGGGGAAGATCCAGACATTCGTCCTGATATTTATGGAAAAATCGGAAATTCTGGTGTGAATGTTGCCACGCTCGATGATGCCAAAAAACTTTATTCCGGTTTTGATCTTTGTGATCCTTCCACTTCTGTATCCATGACCATCAATGGTCCTGCACCAATGGTACTTGCTTTTTTCCTAAATGCAGCCATCGACCAGGCTTGTGAAAAATACATTCGCTCTGAAGGTAAAACAGAAGAAGTGAAATCCCAAATTCAAAAAATCTATGCGACCAAAGGACAAGAGGTTCCAAGTTTCGGCGGTTCTCTCCCAGAAACTAACGATGGTTTGGGTCTTTTGCTTCTTGGTGTGACGGGTGATGAAGTATTACCTAAAGATGTGTACACAAAATTAAAAAAAGAAGCCCTTTCTCAAGTGCGAGGCACTGTGCAAGCAGACATTCTAAAAGAAGACCAAGCCCAAAATACTTGTATTTTCTCTACTGAATTTGCCTTAAAGATGATGGGAGATATCCAACACCATTTCATTCAAAATGCAGTTCGGAATTTTTATTCTGTTTCGATTAGTGGATACCATATTGCTGAGGCAGGTGCCAATCCTATCACCCAAGTTGCTTTTACGTTAGCCAATGGATTCACTTATGTAGAATACTACTTAAGTCGTGGGATGGACATCAACGAGTTTGCTCCGAACCTTTCTTTCTTTTTTTCCAATGGGATTGATCCTGAATATTCTGTGATTGGACGTGTGGCTCGTAGGATTTGGGCCAAAGCAATGAAGTTCAAATACCGAGCCAATGAACGTTCCCAAATGTTAAAGTATCATATCCAAACATCGGGTAGGTCTTTACACTCCCAAGAAATAGATTTTAATGATATAAGAACCACGTTACAGGCATTATACGCCATTTATGATAATTGTAATTCGCTTCATACCAATGCTTATGATGAAGCCATCACAACACCAACAGAAGAATCGGTGCGAAGGGCAGTGGCGATTCAGCTCATCATCAATCGGGAGCTTGGTCTTGCTAAAAATGAAAATCCATTACAAGGTGCTTTCATCATTGAAGAACTCACTAACCTTGTGGAAGACGCGATCTTAACCGAATTCAACCGACTGACGGAAAGAGGTGGGGTACTTGGTGCTATGGAGAGAATGTACCAAAGGAATAAAATCCAAGAAGAATCCCTCCATTATGAAACTTTAAAACATACGGGTGAGTATCCCATCATCGGTGTGAATACTTTTTTAAACAGTAAAGGATCGCCAACGGTAATTCCCGGTGAGGTGATTCGTTCGACAGATGAGGAGAAAAGGCAACAAATCGGAAATTTGAAGGCGTTTCAAAAACGAAATGAAGGCAAAACTGAGGTTGCGATTACAAAATTAAAACAAGTAGCTCGTGCGAAAGAAAATATCTTTCAAGAGTTACTGGAAACAGTGAAAGTGGCGTCCTTAGGGCAGATCTCTCACACTTTGTATGAAGTGGGAGGTCAGTACCGTCGTAACATGTAAACAAAGGAAGGGGTAGTTTATTTACCCTTGGTGACTCTATGATTTCTTGGGATTTGATCAAAAAACACAAACTGGGAATTCCATTACTCTGGGACATAACGATGGTTTTTGTTGTCCTTGGGAACTTAGCTCTCATCATTTTTGATTTGAGTTATTTAAGTTTACGACCGTTTTACTTTCATAAGTTCCCAGAAATTTTAAAACTTTATGACAAACCAATTTTAGGAATTGAAACTCATCGAACCACAACGGCTTACACTGATTTGGTGGATGATTTAAAATATTTAACCCAACTACGTGATGATGGTTTTCGGGAAAACCAAAGAAAAATCACGAGAGAAGAAATCTATAAAACTCTAACTTCTTTAAAATCACAAGTATCAAATGAAAAGTTTGATTCGTTATATGCTAACTTTGAGTACGCAATTCAAATTGAAGATGTCCAAGTCCGCCGAAAAAAAGTGGAAGAGACTTTGGTTCTACTTAATGATTTTTTTAGTGTTTTAGAAGAGACGGATGAGATTACAACACTCAGTGAACTATCAGAAAAATATGCTTTTATCAACCGTTTGAGTGTTGAGGCAAATGAATCCAAAGAAATTTTATCCATTTTGCAAAAGATGGACAAACGAATGTTAGAGATTGTGGAAACCAATCCCTTTGCGATGTCAGGACAAACGAAATTTTTATCTGAGATACAAACCGGTATTAAAAACGAATACCAAACTCATAAAACAAAAGCAAGAGACATCAAACTAAGGCAAGAACTGGATCCAGTTTTAAACAGAGATCGAATTCCATCCACGGTTGTGGCGTTTGCTTGGTTTTGGAGAGACCAAAACAGATCCCTCGAACAAAAAATTGATTTTTTTAATTCTCATTTTAAAGAGTATTTTGCCCTTAATTATTACCGAGCCATTGCATCTGATGGAAGTCCTGTTAACAACTATTTACTGTTAGATGCGCCGTTTCTATTTTTCTTTTTGGCTGAATTTATCATTAGTTGGCTCATTGCCATTCGTAATAAATCCTATATTGCTTGGTTTTTGTATCCTATTTACCATTGGTATGATGTACTCGGACTCATTCCGATTGCAACCTTCCGTTTCTTCCGTTTGGTTCGGGTGTACAAAATTTATCTGATGTTACAAACCAATCAATTCACTAAAATTTTAGGAAATGATTTGATCAGTAAAACTTTGCGATATTATTCCAATATCATCAAAGAAGAAATTTCTGATATTGTCACCATCCAGATCTTAACGGAAACTCAGAATGAAGTAAAATCCGGAAATTCACTTGATCAACTTGTGAATGCCATTGATCAAAACCGCGATGAATTAAAAAAAGTCGCTATCAAAAATATTGCAAAGTCGGCGCAAAATCCAAACTTACAAGCGTTAATCCAGAATTTGGTAACAGAAGTTTCAGAACGTGTTTCTGCAAATATGAAACCCATCTCTCTATTGCCAAAAGATATGCAAGCCAATCTTACCAAACAAATTAGTTTGACTATTTATTCTGCGATATCACAAGCAACGGTGGCGATGGCAACTGATCCTTCCGGAAGAAAGTCGATAGAGAACTTAATTGATTATATCATCGATGAAATGATTGTTTTTGCACAAGATCCAGATATGGTAAAACTCAATACGAACATTACCGTCGCTCTCATTGAAAATATGAAAAAATCAATCGGTGAGAAAAAATGGTTAAAAGCGGAAATAGGAAATAGTTAAATCTACAAACTCTATTTGTTTCTTCCGTTTTCGAACACTGTTTTATACTGAAAAAAGTCTTGTTTTCTTTGGAAAACAAGATCTGATCAATCCACTTTGATTTCCTTTTTTAGAAATTTGTTTTTTGTTTGTTTGGTTTTGTTTCCAGGACTTATACTAGTTGCTCAACCTAAAACTTTAAAATTACAAACCAAAACCTGGATTCTTAAGGATCAGAAAGGAAATTGGAAACCCATGGAACTTGTTTGGGAAGAAAGTTCGGGTGCTGTTGCCCCTGAATTTCGGTATGGAAAACAATTCCGATTGGTCGCCGAACAAAAAAAAGTTTTGCTCACACGTAAGGTGTCTCGTGCAGGCAAACAAATACTCAATGAAACCAAAGAAATCTCTCCCAAATTGTATGAATCTTGGATGCAAAAACTATCCCAATTGGGAATACAATCCATACCCTTTGAATCTCCACCAACAGAAACAATCACCGGCGTGAGTTATAACTTTGTTTCCTTTCAGTTAAGTTCCACCAAATCGAAGTTTTACTATCGTTTAGAGGAACGGAAAGAACCAAATTGGAAACAGAAAAACAGTATCATAAATATTATTGAAAGGATGAAACCATGATTTTAAAACTTAATAGATTGATCTTTGGATCGTTGATTTTGTTTGCGAGTGCAATTCTCGCAGAAGAATTTGATCCGAGTAGCGTACGTTCTCCTGGATGTAAACCGGGAACTTTTTCTTGCGGTTATATTCCGAGTTCCAAAGAAATTCAAGATAGTATTCCTCTCAAAAGAGATTTTAATTCCTTCGATGAGTTACCGAAATCCATAGATTTATCTTCTATGATGCCTCCAGTGGGAAACCAAGGGCAACAAAATAGTTGTGTGGCATGGGCATCTGGTTATGCGATCAAATCGTATTTATTAAAAAACAAAGGACAGGCTTCGGAATATGATCCACCTTTCGCTGGTGGAAAAGGAAATTATGTATTTTCACCAGCTTTTATTTATAACCAACAAAATGGTGGTGTAGATAAAGGTTTGTATTACTATAAAACGATGGAATTTTTAAAATCTAACGGTGCCGCTCCTTGGAGTAGTATGCCTTATTCTGATAAAGATTATCTTTCACAACCTTCACAAAGTTCTAAAAAAGAAGCACTCAAATACAAAATTAAATCATTCTCTAGATTGAATTATAAAAATCCAGATGAGATTAAGCGTGCGTTAGCTGGGAAAAATGTGGTACTGGTGGGAATGATCATTGATGATGCCTTTTATAAGGTAAAAGGTTCCGCTGTTTATGATCAGAACAGTGGGCAAAGTTACGGTGGTCATGCCATGACGATCGTTGGTTATGATGATAATAAAAAATCGAAATCTGGGAAGATGGGAGCCTTTAAATTACAAAACTCTTGGGGAACGAATTGGGGGGATAAAGGTTTCGGTTGGGTGTCTTATTCAATGCTTGCTAAAGTAGGGCAAGAGACTTATGCCATTATCGATGAACCAGCCCCACAAAACACACCAACAGTGGTGGCACCAACAAAAAAACAGGTGGTTCCACCGACTGAGATCAAAGTTTCTAAAGGGGAATTTGATACAAAAATTATATTAACATGGAATCACCAAGACTTGGCAGTTGCCTATTTAATTCAAAGGAAAGAAGAAGGTGCATTTTATGATTTAGCGTATGCTGATAAACCAAGTTTTACTGATTTATATGTATCGCCTAATTCTACTTATTCGTACAGGATCCTTTCCATTGGTTCAGAAGAAGTTTCTGTGGCTTCTTTGGAAGTAGAGGGATTTACAGCAGCTGAACCACAGTCAGGGAATATTGGTCAAGTGGTTGGTCTTACAGGCACCGTTTATGTAAATGGAAATACACCGAATGTAGAATTAAGTTGGTCCGCATTGGACGGGGCAACGAGTTATTCGATTGCACGTTCTGATTCTTCCCTGAAATGGAAGAATATTGGAACGAGTAAAACTCCAAGTTTTATTGATCCATCTCCAAAACTAGGAGAATCTAATTTTTACCGAGTCAATGCGCTTGTGCAATCAAAACTAACCGGAGATTGGAGTGAATCTGTAGCTATCGATGTAGCAGACCAAAACGTACTACCTAATCAAGTGAGTCACTTAACTGCGACTAGTGGAGATTATGCGAATAAAATTATTTTAAATTGGGATGCAGCTCCTGGTGCAAAAACATATTATTTATATCGATTTGATGAAAGAGCTGAACCTTCTGGTCAATTCGAAATTTCTGGAACGAGTTATACTGATTCCGATCCATCCATTCAAAATGGAAATCAATATTTATATACTATTATTTCTGCCAATGATCTCGGTTATGCAGAACCTAGTGAAGTTGCCATTGGAAAAACTGATCCTGCACTTACAAAGAGAGCAGGTGGTGTGACATTGGCTCCACCAAAACAATTGTTATCAAATGCTGTTGGTAAGGACAAAATAGTAACTTTAAAATGGGATTCTGTAAAAGATAGTTTTGAATATTATATTTATCGCAAACAGATGAAAGGTGGTGGCAAGTTAGGGAAACTTGAATTTGTTTCCGGTGTTGATTCTAAAAAAAATACCTTTAGTGAAACCTTTCCCGGAAACTCTGGTGATTTATTTTTATACTCAGTTCGCTCGAAATCGGAATTTGGTTTTGAATCGAAGGATTCCAATTTTGTATCTGTATTTTGGAATGAACCAAAAAACCAAGTGAAAAAAAGAGCTATGTCTTTGGAAGAATTACCAACTTCTTTTGTGGGGAAATGGTCTTCCATGTATTGGAATCCAAAATCTGGTCCACAAACTGTTATGGTAGAAATTTTAGGGAACGGACAAGATTTTACCGCTAAATTAAAGTTAAACGAAAAAGAGATTCAGCAATTTAAAGGATCGTGGACACCTGGAAGCCATTCTTTAAAAACAAATGGATTTTTGTTTGAATTATCGAAATCATTAGAAGGAAATTCGTTGGCTCAGTTCCAATCCATCAAAGATTTTGAGAATGGAACAGAACTGAGTTTTATCAAAGAAAAATAATTTAGATTTTCACTTTGTTAAAGTGGAAATTTAAATTGTTTGTAAATAAATCCAAAGTGCCTTGAGTTCTGTGTCCGTTAGTTGGCCCAAACTTTGCCAAGGCATTGGAAATTTCATCTCTGAACCATCGGGACGTTTTCCTGTTCTGATCGTTTGGATGAAACTACTTTCTGTATAATTTGTTAGTCCGGCTTTACTGATATCTTGAGACGGTGGCCATTCGGGAGGAGCTCCTTGGATGGGTTCACCTTTTAAACTAAATCCATGACAACCAGTACAAGTGGATGCAACATATTTTCCATATTCCAACGAAACTGAAGGTTTAATATTTGTTAAGTGAACCATATCATGATTGATGATTTCAGCAGAAACAAAAACTGGAATTTCTCCAATCAAATATAAAAATCTTCCCAAAGGGCCTGGTTTGATATCTCCTTGTGGTTTGTCTACGGCAGGAGTGGAACGTAAATAGGAAATCAATTTACCAACGTCTTCGTTGGTCATTCCTTGGAAATCGGTTGAGGGCATAAAAATTAAAGCCTTACCATTTTTTCCTACACCATGTCGGATTGCGACAGCAAGTTCTTCATCCGATCTGTCTGATAAAACTCCACCTTTACCCGATGTTAGGTTAGCTCCGGATAGAGTTCCGATGGCTGGATCCTGAATGAATGTCCTTCCACTTCCATCTACATCATGACAATCTCCGCAACCTCTGGATTGGTAGAGGCGTTTTCCTTCGGTTGTGTCAGCGGGTTTAGAAAATTTGGGTATGGGGACAGACTTTACTTCGTAGGTTTTGTTCATCCGTATCGAACTGATCATATAGATGGTTGTGACCAAGAGAACGAAAAAGCCCACTAAGGAAAGAAAGGTGAAAAGAAAGATTCGGGATATTTTTTTCATAGGTGGAGGAATTAGAATCGAAATAAGGATTTGGTCAAGTGGGATTTGGGTGTTTGGGTGTACAGGATTGGATATGAGTATCCCCGCCCGATTGGAGGGTGGGGAACTAGACCCGCCTCCCAATGAGTTCCAAATATCACAATCCTTTGAAAAAGGAAATTTCTTTCCAAAACCTAAAAATTTTTAGTTTGGGAAAGTTCATATTTCTCTCTGTTTGGGTCCTGTTTGTATTTGGTTTTTCCCGCCACCGATCGCAGTGGAAATCCTTTCCCGAAGGGAAAGATTGGAACGGAGAGCGGGATCGCTTTTTAGTGTTGATTAGGGTTTACGAATCAATTGCGAGGCACCCAATCATCAACTATAGGTTGTTAGGGTATGGCATTGTGACGAATCCTTTAAAACCATCTTGGTAAACGGCTAGGTATAATTTTTCTTTTCCTGGAACAACAACGATGATATAGGAGAATAAACTTCCGTCGTGGACTGCGTAGTATATCGGATTTTTTCCGTTAGGTGATAGTGCGATGATACTTGTTTTTTTAGATACTGGTTGTAATTTTTCAGGGATGTAGAGGACAAGCCGTTTCCAAAATGGATGTTTGTGTAGCCATGTAATGAGTTTGGATCTTTCTACGGGGATGGCTATCCAAATCCGTCCGTTTGGATCTCTGTCCATACCGTCAGGAAATCCAGGAAGGCCGTCGATGACTAGTTCGTCTTTTCCTGATTTATCGCCGCTTAAGTGTAATCGAATGAGTCTGGATTTTGAAAGTTCATTGAGCAAGATAGAAGATTCGAATTCATTTTCTTTTTCTGAATATTCTAATAAAATACCATCTAAGTATGTGTATTGGTGTGCGATCAAACTTGCAGTGTTATCTTTTAAATCATATTTCCAAAGATGTCCATTCCGTCCTAAAGTGAGAACTTCTTGTTTTGATTGTATGCTGACTCCTAGGATTGAGTTTGGATGATCATAAGGTTCTGTGAAATAGATTCTTTCTCCGTCTTTACTAATAGCCAAGTCGTCCGCTTTTTCCACATTTCGGCTGTTAGTGCTATTTAACTCGCTAATTGGAATTTTAGTTTCCTTACCTTTGGAATAAAAAATACCAATTTGACCATTGGATGGTTCTTTTGTTTTGTCTACAAGGGGAACTCGTGTGCCGATCTTACGAATTTGTTTTGTGGAGATAGTCAATTCGTAAATTCCTGGTGATTCGTTTATGTTACTTTCATGTTGTTTTCCTCGAGACAAACACATATAAATGATATCTTGATTTTTTGGATGAAACACCATACCGCCAGGTAGAAGTGGAGTTTTTACAAAAGGTTCCGCTAGGTTAGTGGTTAGATCAACTTTCCAAATCCATCCATCAATGGAAGCAACAAAGGCTCTCCCTAAATTCTCTTGTAGGAGGATTTCATCTTGGGCTGGTAAATTTGATCCATCAATTGTTACATTTTGTTTGATGGGATCACCTTCGGATTTGATTGATTCTATAGAAGTGTTGTAAGGAAGGTCAACAGGCCCTTTGATTTGATTTTTAAAATATTCTTCTGGTGTTCTACAGGAAAATAAAATCAAAAATACAAAAAGTATAAATACGGAAATGGAGTTTCGAACATTTTGGAATGATGGAAAGTTTATAATGAATTTGTTCATTTTACTATTCACCTAACTTTAAGCTATCGGTAGGTATGGAATATAGTCCTCTAGAGTTTGTGTCAAAGGATGGAAAATAAAGAGAGTTTAAATTGGGAACCACTACTGAGATATCTTTGATTTTGGAACCATCATGCATTGAATAGTATAATGTTTTTTTGCCGGATGGATCGAGTAAAAGGATTCCTGTTTTTTTTGCGATGGGAAGGATTCGTTGTGGAATCGATAATAGAAATGGTTTTAGCCATGGGTTGTTGTGAACAAAATTGATAAGTCCCGAACGTGGTTTGATGATACCAACCCAAATTCTACCTAATGTATCTCGTTCTAAACCATCAGCCAATCCAGGAAGATTTTCGAATAAAATTTCGAAGCTTCCTTCTTGTTTACCACTGATGTTTGCTTTGATGATTCTGAACTTTGTTGTTTCAGTGATGATGACTGATTCTTCTGCAGAAGCAGAATGATCGGCAATGACGATACCATCAATAAAAGTAAATCCATTCATGATGAGAGAAACTGTATTTTGTTTTCTATCATACATCCAAAGTTTGCCATGAGGATAAAGTCCAATCGCTTCGGGAACGGCACCACTTCCCATTGCTGCATTAGGTCTTTCAAATGGTTCTGAAATATAGATTCGATTTCCATCCTTAGATACGGCGAGATCATTACATAAAGAGAAAGGTCTTGCATTGGACTCGTTTAATTCTTTAAGAGAGAAGGTCGGTCGTTTTGCCTTTGGATAAACCGTTTCAAAATCTGATTTTTCTAATTTAGGTAAATTGAGTAATAGAGGAACTACAGATTTTGTTTTGATATTGATTTCATATAAACCAACACGATTGGTTTCATCATAACTAACTCCACCAAGTCTTGAAGCACAAGCGAGTATGGATTCATTGGATTTGTTTGAAAATTGTAAGCCTGCTGGATTCACGGGAGGTTTAACCCAAGCTTCGGCTGCATTTGTTTTGAAATCTAATTTCCAAACCCAACCATCCATTCCGGACGCATAAGCGATTTGATTTTTGTTATCGAAGATTAGATCGTCATGACCAGGTAACTCAGGAAAGTCGATTTTTAAATGGTTCAAAAAAGGATCTGGTTTACTTACTTCTAAAATAGAATCAGGGACCTTTCCTAGTTTATAGGCTTCTCCAATTTTGATATTACCGGAATTACATCCAATGAATAGAAAAAAGATAATTGAGTAGATACAATAAATAGTGTTTATAGAGAATAAAGATTTCATAATGTTTCCTTTCTTGCTTTGTATTTATTTACATGCGGAACGTCGTCGTCTAACCAGTAGGCTTTATCTTTTTCTACAACTAAGATTTCTTCAAATTTAAAACCGACTTTTCCCCTTCCTAAATGCGGTTCTATGGCCCAAAGTCCAACCTTATCTCCTTCATGATCAGGAGTTAATAGTTCTGGTAAAACTTTGTGTGTTAAAAATTCATAGGATCCTTGTAAACTAAACCAACTTGCAAAACTAATTGGCAACAAAGGAAAAGAAATATTGGGAAGGTTTACTTTATAAACACGATGGCCTAGCACTGCAAAAAGATACAACGCATGTACATTATCGAAACCAGATTTTTTTGCGTCGGAATCAATTTTCCACCAAATTTCAGAAGGAGTCATCGATGAACTAAAATAGTTTGGAATTTCTTTTCGAAGTTGTAATAAATAATCCATACCTTTATCAAGTTCAGAATTTTTGATTAGCGATGATGAATATCCGATATCACCTATGTAACCATCTACCACAGGGGAAACGTCTAGAATAAAAGATTCTTCTTCTTTTAAAATTTTTTTGCCGGGATGGAATTGAGTGAATCGTTTGTATCCATCGAATCTTGCGTGTTCGCCGAACCAAGCAAATGGTCTATGTAAAAAAACTTTAACTCCATGATCCCGTAAAAATTCATCCATACGTTTGGCGGTTTGTTTTTCTGTCCAACCGGGAACCATTTCTTTTTCAACTGTGGTAACACAATCATAAGCAAGTTTTTGAGCTTTTAAAAAGCCGGCTTTCTGTTCTGGTGTAGGAATTCTGATTGATTCAGAATTTAATTTTGAAAATTTCGAGGAGAGTTTGGAATACAATCCTCTTTCTTGGGTTAAGGGCATTGATTTTTCTTTTCCTTGGTAGAAAAAGAGAATAACAAATTATAAATATCTCTGCTTGAATGATTCCGGTATTATTGCAAATTATTAAAGAATTTCGTTTGGTTCACAGAAGCGAACTTCTGCTGTTTTGAGATGTCCAAAAAATAAAGAAGGGATAAATCCAAAATTTTCTTTGAATGTTCTAGAAAAATGAGCCGAATCGGAAAAACCTGCTGCATGAGCCGCGTCAGTCAGATTATTGCCAGCTTTTAATTCTTTGACTGCTCGTAGAATTCTCACCCATAACAAATACCTTCGCAGTGGAATTCCTAAATTTTCTTTAAACAAACGGATCAATCTATCTTCTGAAATGGAAAAATCTTTTCCAATTTCTTTCATCCGAATGCTATTTGGAATTTCCATTCTAATTTTTTGAGCAATTTTTTGAATTCTTGGATCAATGTTTGTTTCCAAAGTATCAAATGGGTAAACAGTTCTTAGTAAGCTTAATTGAAGTTTGGTGGCTTCCGTATCATTTAAATCACCATAATAAAGTGCCTTAAGAGAATCCATTAAAGGTAAAAAATTTTGTATGTCTAAATGTTTGACTTCACCTGAAGATATATGTTTTGAGATAGAACCAAATTCGTAAGTTTCTGGATCTATCAGTAATGCGACCATTTCCACTCCAGGCGAAATAGTTCTGTGATGAGTGTTGGGGCCAACAAGTGCGACTCGGTAAAATTGTTTACCCAAATCTGTTTCGATCATGATTTCTTTTTCTAAAGAAATGGCGAGTGTGGCAGCATAATGGGAATGAAAATCGGTCTGCATATTGTTTGTTGCAAACATCACACGACTATTCCATAAATAAAGTATGCTTTTGCTTTCAGACTCCATTTTGAATCCTCGTATTTAGAAAAGAAAGTAGTAACAGCGTAAAACTAATAACTCATCTTTCATGATTTTTTCGAGATCGTTTTTTTTGGATGGGTAGTCTTTTTTTTTTGAGTTTTTTTCTTAGTTTTTTCTAAATTCTCAGCAACTCTAAATTTAACAATTTTTTTGATCAAAACATAGGGAATCGGTTCACTTAACGGAAATTGAATGGAACCTTTTCCAAATTTATATTTTGAAATTTCTTTTTGGAAGGCAATGTTCCCTGAAGGAAGAGCATAAAATCCTATATGTTTTGCATATGCTGCAAAATGAACTAAAATTCCATTCAACGCAAATGTTGGCATTGCGTAACTGATGATTTCCTTTGCTTCTGGTGCTTCTTTTTGAATTGTACTTCGAATTTTCTGAAGGATGATTTGAACATCCTTCGGAAAATTTTCTATATATTCATCGATTGATTTAGGAATCTTAGTCGATTTCATACTGAATTAGTTTTAAACCTTGGCTTGTTTCCAACTTCCTTTTGTGAACAACCAAAGAGTGTATACGCCTACAGAAGATTCTGAAATCATGATTGCCCAGAATACACCTGTAGGACCAAAAGCTAAGTGTTTTCCTAAGAGATAAGCCAATGGAATTTGAATCACCCAAAAGAAGATCACATTGATTTTTGTGGGAGTGATGGTGTCACCGGCTCCATTAAATGCCTGACCTGCAGCCATCCACCATGCATAGATAAAGTAAGAATAAGATACAATTTGTAACCATTCTCCACCGATCCTAATGACTTCTTTGTCAGTAGAAAAAATTGCGATTAAGTTCTCACTCCACAAGAAATAAATGATAGAAACAATGATCAAATAACCCATGTTACAGAATCCTGTAAACCATACTGATTGTTCTGCGCGCTCTGGTTTTCCAGCTCCAAGGTTTTGACCTACTAAGGTTGCCACTGCATTGGACATCCCCCAAGAAGGCATCATGGTAAACATCATGGTTCGCATTGCGATGGTGGCTCCAGCAACGGTTTGGCTTCCAAACTCGGAAAGGATTCTCATAATAAAAATCCATGATGTCATTCCCACAATCATCTGGCCAATTCCACCAAGGGAAGTTTTTAATAAACCTTGGATCGTCTCCCATTCAATTTTTAGGTGTGATTTAAGAATTTTTATATGTTTTCCACCTTGGAATAACAACCACAATTGAAATAATACACCGATCCCACGACCAAGGTTTGTGGCAATGGCTGCACCTGTGATTCCGTATGCAGGAATTGGGCCCCATCCAAAAATTAGAATAGGATCTAAAACTATGTTTAGTCCATTAGAAATCCACAATACTCTCATCGAAATTGCGGCATCTCCTGCACCACGAAATACTGCATTGATGAGAAATAATAAAACAACTACGATATTTCCACCTAACATCCATTGCATATAGTGGTAACCTTCTGTCAGTACCCATTCATCTCCACCCATCAGCGCCAAAAGTTCTTTTGAGAAAAATATACCGGCGATGGCAAAGGGGATGGAAGCAATGATCGCAATCCAAATGGATTGGACTGCTGCAACTCCTGCTTTATCCTTTTCTTTTTCTCCGATCCTTCTTGCAACAATTGCCGTGACAGAAAAAGAGAGACCCATTGCTACAGAATACAATAGGAATAAATAAGTTTCCGTAAGACCAACTGTTGCAACAGCAGAGGCACCTAATGCACTCACAAAATAAATGTCCACAACGGCAAATACAGATTCTAATACAAGCTCCAATACCATCGGAACTGAAAGGAGGAATAGCGCCTTACGAATGCTAACCTCTGTATAGTCTTCTTCTGAGCCGGCAAGAGCCTTCTTTAAATCATTCCATAAACTCGCGCTTGTCATTTTGAATTTTCCTGCCATAGATAAATTTTACCGCCTAAGTAAGAAATTGGTAGAGTTAGGAATACGAGAGACCAAGCATACCACCAAGGCCCCAAGTGGCCGGCAAAAACGGCTCCAGTAATTCCTAACACGAGTCCAATCCCACCTAAAACAAAAGAGTGAAACATTGGATTTTTTGGTGCTAGTTTTGCTGCTAAGTAACAACCAAAGACACTGAAAACAATTCGATAACCTAACACAAATAAAACCATGGGTGTTGATACAAATAAATTGTCGTAAGGTATGATTCCTGCAATTTTTAAAATTGTATCTGCTAAGACGGAAAGTATCACGTTGGAAAAGAATCCAGCGAGAACGGCGATAAAACTTTTTAACATATTGATAAATTTCCTTTAAAATCGATTGTTCCAGCGAAATTGATTTTTACCTTACATAGAAGTTTGGTAAAAAATTTCTTTAATTTAATCCTTCGCAAAAAGATTGTTTTATAAAGAATTAGCTTTCTTATCTAAATATAGATTGAGTCTTGAAAGTGTTTCTTTTCCACCTTCAATTGCCCCAATACCTAACTTTGCATTTCGAACGTTTGTATCAGAAAAAGCCATTTGCATCTTAATGACAGTACGGTTCGGTTCGAGAACTATAAGAAATATCTTCACTAAAAAATCATCTTTTTTATTTGCATTACCTGATCCATGTGCGTATTCCATGTAATCGAATTGTCTAATTTCTTTGTATTCGATCACATTTGGGTAGTTTGTCCCATCAGGCCCGAGCATATTAAAAATCCATTTTCCACCAACACGAAAGTCTTTTGATTGCGTAGTCGTTTTGAATCCGTTAGGCCCCCACCATTGGCCTACTGACTCTGAATCTGCAAATGCATTGAATACTAATTCTTGTGGATGATTTAAAATTTTTTCTATGTAAATTTCGTTGGATTTTGGAAGAGCATTTTCATCTAACTTTTCAAAACTTTCTGACCAACCTTCTTTCATTCCCGATTTTGCAAAACCATCACGAATTTGGTTGTTTGCGAATTCAGTTACGAGAATGACTTTTGTTTTACCATCAGTTTCTTCGAATAATACTCTTAATTTCGAATTTAAGAGTTCTTTATTACCAATAGGGCCTGTTAATTTTTGAATTTCATTGACCCATTCGTCTGGATGTTCATCAACTAAATCACTGATGACAAAACTTTGGAAGGGAGTAATTTCTAAAAATTTTCCAATAATAGGATAATCTACTCCATCAGGAGATCGCATAACAATTCTATACGATCCGCCCACCTTAAAATCAAATTCGACAGTCGGGTTTGTAAATCCTTTAGGTCCCCACCATTTTGAAATATGTAAAGGGTTTGTCCAAACTTCCCAAACTAATTGGATTGGAGCATCAAACAATCGTTCGATACGAACTATATTTTCTTCTAAAGTAAGAATTGATTCTGATTTAAACATTTTAGTTTTTCCCTTTTGATTTTTGTAATTCTATTAAGTAGGCATCCAAACGATCTAATCGTTCTTCCCATAATTTTTTGTATTGTTCCAACCATTCGTTGGCTTCCTTTAGAGCTTCCACCTTCAACCGACAAGGTCTGAATTGGGCCGCTTTACCTTTTTCGATTAAACCAGCTTTTTCCAAAACTTTTAGGTGTTTGGAAATTCCGGGTAAACTCATCTGGAAAGGTTCCGCTAGTTGTATCACTGTGGCCTCTCCCGAGACCAATTGCATGAGGATCTTTCGGCGGGTGGGGTCTGCCAGCGCCTGGAAAGTTGCATTTAAAGTTTCTTCGGAATCTAGTAATTTAACCATGTAGCTAATTAACCTTTTGGTTAAATTGAGGGGAGG
The DNA here is from genome assembly GCF_004769235.1 of Leptospira kanakyensis. NCBI lineage: Bacteria > Pseudomonadati > Spirochaetota > Leptospiria > Leptospirales > Leptospiraceae > Leptospira > Leptospira kanakyensis. The sequence continues at coordinate 1,522,691 of NZ_RQFG01000005.1, forward strand.
GATAGATTTTGTCAAGGGGATTTTTGGGTTGGGGAAGATCTACTCGCGAAACTGAGCAAGTTGTGATAGAAGGAAAGCATTGGGAGGCGGGTCTAGTTCCCCA